>CATJLA010000111.1 GCA_949741215.1 uncultured Oscillospiraceae bacterium | reverse complement strand
TTCGAACACTTTGCTGAAAGAGCAGCTGGCCGACGTCCTGGAAACCTTGACCCCCAGAGAGGAAAAGGTGCTGAGGCTGCGGTTTGGCCTGGAGGACGGAAGATCCCGCACTTTGGAGGAAGTGGGCAAGGAGTTTAATGTAACCCGGGAGCGGATTCGGCAGATTGAAGCTAAGGCACTGCGGAAGCTGCGCCACCCCAGCCGGAGCAAGAAGCTGAAGGACTTTTTAGATTAAATGCTAATACTGGCATAGTCTAAGGGAAACCAGCTTGACATTTGTGCACCAATTTTGTATACTGAAACTAAGCTGCCGGCAGGTTAAAAGTTTGTCCACCGGAAAAATACACTGGAAAGGGGCATCCTTATGCATATTACCCTGGAAACGGACTATGCGGTTCGGATCGTCTATTGTCTTGCAAAGGAACAAAAGCGAATGGATGCGAAAACCATTGCGGAAAAAACCGGGGTAACGCTGCGTTTTTCCCTGAAAATTTTGCGGAAGCTGGTGGCTAACGAGTTGGTAAAGTCCTATAAAGGGACCCAGGGCGGGTATGAGATTGGCAGGCCGCTGAAGGAAATTTCCCTCAACGATGTGATTGAGACGGTGGAGGGGCCTTTTTATATCAGCCGGTGTTTGGACGAGGGGTATGAGTGCGGCCAGCATGAGGTGAAAACGCCCTGTAAGTTTAAAAAGATTTATCAGGAGATTTCCGACGCGGTGGTGGAGCGGCTGAAAAAGGTTACCTTTGACCAGATTGTGGAGTAGCTGCCGGTTTTTAGGTTTGGGACGGTACTGCGGCGGGTGGTTTGTACATAAAAAATTACCGTAGTGCAACGGAGGTAATTTTTTTGGCCATGCGCGATAGCGCGGCCATTGAAATAGCCGCCCCGATCTTCCTTATTTCTCCTGAAAAGCCATCGGAGAGGGCTTTTTGGCCATGTGCGCAGCACGGCCGAAGCCTAAAACAGGTATATAATATAAAAAGTAAGAGGGAATAGTGAATAGTGAATAGTGGAGGTACGTTCCTTGCAGGAACGATTGGAATATTGCTGCGGATTTTTTTCGTCATAAGGTTTTGAAATAGCTTTACTTTTCCTCAGAAAAGCTGTTTACCGGAGTGGTGAGGTTTTTGTTATAAAAAGAACAATTGTTTCACGTGAAACATTTTCTCTTAAATAATTTGGGCGGGTGAGGGTTTCCTCATCCGCCCGTTGTTTTATTCCTCGCCCAAAAGGATGTTTTTAATATGTTGCTCTATTTCAGCGCTAGAGGGGTGATTTGCGATGACAGGTTCAATTGCCTCACGGCTTTCTCTGGTGTGGGGCAGTTCGGATGCCAAGCGTTTCGCTTTTTCGGCCTCCCCATGCTTTAGATACAGAAAGCAAAGGGCTGCACGCATGGTTGCCTTTTGCTTTTCGTTGTCGGATAAGGGGAGGCCCTTTTCTATCAGCTCAATGGCTTCCTCCATATTACCTTTAAGCGCCAGAACACCGGCAAGGCCCAGTATCATGCCCGGTTTGGTGGGGTATATCAAAAGGGCGTCACGATAGACCTTTTCCGCTTCGTCCAGTTGGTTGCTGCGCATAAAATTGTTTGCTTTTTTGTGGATATGGCGCCTTGCTTCAACGGCGCGGATTGTGTCCATGCCAATAAGCGGATCAATGCTGGTATTAAAGATGTTTGCCAGGGCGGGAAGAAGGGTGATGTCCGGGTAGGTTTCACCCCGTTCCCATTTGGAAACGCTTTGAGGGGTAATATTCAAATAGCCTGCAATGTCCTCCTGGGTAAGGTTTTTCATAATACGGTATTTTTTTAAGTTCTCCGCAAAATATAACATGGCGCTGTTCCTTTCGCTTTTATTAAATAGCCTGGCCCAGCCTTTATAGCTATTATATCGAAATACTTTTTGGCATACAATGACGTATTCTTTCATTTTAATTCGCCTGCAGGGCGAGTAGCCGGTTTGCGGCTTATTGTACGGAACAGCCTGGACAAAAGCCTGTAAAAGATAAAATGCTGTATCGTCCTAAAAACTGCTGTAAGCAGAGGAAAGTTTTTGCATTACTGCTATTTTTTTCTTGTACGATACAGGGGATTATGGTATACTATTCACAAAGAATGCAAAAAATGGAAAGAGGTTCTATTGCGTAAAAACCATAAGGAATAAAATATGGAGGTCGATTTTATGCGAGCTGCTGGCGTGATTTTGCACATTTCTTCTTTGCCTTCCCCTTATGGGGTGGGAACTTTGGGCAAGGCGGCGTTCGATTTTGTGGATTTTTTGCAGGAATCCGGGATGAAGTATTGGCAGATTCTGCCCATTGTACCGCCTGGGGCAGGGGATTCGCCTTATTCCTCTCACTCAGCCTTTGCGGGGAACCCGAACTTTATTGACCTGGACTTGCTTTGCGAGGACGGCTTGCTGAAAAAAGAGGATTATGCCAGATTGAACTGGGGGAAAAATCCCCGCCGGGTGAATTACAGGCTGTTAGGGGAAAAAAGGCTAAAGGTTTTGCAAAAAGCCTATGAACGCGGCTTTGACAGGGACAGGGAGGAGATTGCCGCCTTTCGGGAGGAGCACTGTGCTTGGGTGGAGGACTATGCCCTGTATATGGCGCTGAAAGAGAAGTTTGGGGAGCTGCCCTGGATGGAATGGGAGCCGGATATTCGGGACAGAAGGCCGGAGGCTGTGGAGCGGTATCGGGCAGAATTGGAGAAAGAAATCGAATTTTGGACGTATGTGCAGTATTTATTCTATAAGCAATGGAACGAGCTGAAGCTGTATGCCAATGACAAGGGGATTGGGATTATCGGGGATATTCCGATTTATGTGTTCCTGGATTCCGCCGATGTTTGGAGCGACCGCAGGCTGTTTTGGCTGGACGAAAACAACACCCCGGTGATGGTGGCCGGAGTGCCGCCGGACGCCTTTTCTGCCGACGGGCAGCTATGGGGCAACCCGCTGTACCGCTGGGATTTGATGGAGCAGGACGGCTATGCCTGGTGGATGCGCCGGGTTCGGCATGCGGCGGCACTGCATGATAAGATCCGCATTGACCACTTTAGGGGGTTCTGCCAGTTTTTTGCTATCCCCGCTGAGGCGGAAAGCGCTAAGGAGGGCGAGTGGTGTGAGGGTCCGGGGATGGACTTCTTCCGGACGATGGAGGAAAAGCTGGGGAAGATTGACATTATTGCAGAGGATTTGGGGGTGATTACGCCGGACGTAAGGGAGCTGTTACGTCAAACCGGGCTGCCGGGAATGAAGGTGCTGCAGTTTGCCTTTACCGATAGCGGCAACGCTTATCTGCCGCACAATTTTGCTACCTCAAACTGTGTGGTTTATACCGGTACCCACGATAACAACACCGCTGCCGGCTGGTTTGCCGACGGCTCGGAGGAGGAAGTGGAGTTTGGCAAAGAGTATATGGGCGCCGGGGATCAGCCTTACTGGGATATGCTCCGCACCGCATGGAGTTCGGTTGCGGAGACGGCTGTTTGCCAGATGCAGGATTTGCTGGGAGAAGGCTCGGAGCATCGGATGAACGTTCCGGCAACCCCCTCGGGCAACTGGAGTTACCGAATGGCCCCCGACAGCTGTACGCCGGAGCTGGCAAAGCGGATTCGCAGGCTGCTTACCGTTTACGGCAGGGCATAAAGCTTTGGCTTTGGGGACGTGACAGCTGTTTTGCGGCTTAGGGCATTGCGGCGGCCCCGGAAAAGCGGGAGGCAAACGACGTCTTAAAAGGGTGGCGTACTGCATATAGATGAAAGAAAAAGCGGCAGGCTTTTCCACAGGAGAGGGGCCTGCCGCTTGGTAATGTTCCCGAAAAGTGCTTGGAAATGGAAAAAAATAGTATTCTGGTCTACCTATTTACAATGTATTTTCCTTTTTTCTGATTATTTGCAAAAAAAGATTGAAAATTTTGGGGAATGACGGTATAATGAGAGTGTTTTTGGTTGGTTTTTTTATCTCAAAACCTTATATTGGAAATCAGAGCCTTTAGACAAAGCAAACAGGAGGGTACAGGCGTGAAAAAGCAGAAGCTGGATTGGTCTGTTATGAAGTACCTTGCCTATTTTACGCAGCTGGGGTTTTCTTTTTGCACTCCGCCGATTTTAGGGGTGCTGCTGGGGAATTATCTTCAGGATAAGTTGGGCTGGGGGCCCTGGATTACTGCTGTGCTGTTGGTTTTGGGGCTGGTTGTAGGGGCTACCGACGCGGTGAAAATTTTGCGGTACATGGCAAAAGGAGCGAAGAAAAAGGAGGAAAACCCATGACACAACCGGTTCAGGAGGAAGTGCGCAGGGTAAGCAAAGGGGTGCCTGTTCTGGCGGCGGTGCTGTTGCTGGGCTGCTGGCCTTTTGGGCAGCTGAATGTTCCCATGGCGCTGGCTGCCCTTGCGGGAACGGTGATGGGGGTTCTGAATTTTATTCTTTTGGGCCTGGCGGTGGAGCGCGCCATTGAAATGGAGCCGGACGCCGCCAAGCGGAAGATGACCCGCAGCTATCTGCTGAGGATGGGGCTGCTGGGGCTCTTTTTAGTGACAGGAAATCGGGCTGGCCTGCCTTTGTTGGGCTTGGCTGTCCCGCTTATATTTCCTCGGCTGGTAATTCTGGCCAAATCTATTTTCAGAAAGGGGTGAGATTGATGAATGGACCAAAAGTTATTTTTACGCTTCCGATTGACATCCCGCCTTTTGGGCAGGTGAAGATTACGGAAACCGTGGTGAACTCCTGGATTGTTATGGCGTTTTTGGTGCTGCTCAGTATCTTTTTAACCCATAATATGAAAAAGGTTCCCAAGGGCAAGCAGTGTTTGGTGGAAAAGGGTTATCTCATGCTTCAGAATCTGGTGAAAAATACCATGGGGGAGGATAAGCTGGGCTTTGTGCCTTATATCGGTACCCTGATGATGTTTTCGGCTGTGGGCAGCCTTTCCAGCATGACAGGGCTGCGCCCCCTTACGGCTGACCTGAATACTACCCTGGGCTGGGCGTTGGTTACCTTTATGCTGGTGCAGGTGAACAATATCCGGCGGCATGGGGTAGGAGGTTGGCTGAAAAGCTTTGTTCAGCCGGTACCCTTTTTGCTGCCCAGCAATATCATCAGTGAGGTGGCAAACCCCATCTCTATGAGCTTCCGTCATTTTGGCAACATTGCTTCCGGCCTGGTGGTTACCAACCTGGTTTATACCGGCCTTGCGGCTTTAACCAGCATCATCACGGGGGGCTGGGCTACTGTTCCTTTCTTACAGCTGGGTATTCCGGCAGTGCTTTCGGTTTACTTTGACCTTTTGGCCAGCTGTTTGCAGGCGTTTATCTTCTGTATGCTGACCATGGTGTTTGTCTCTATGGCTATGGATGACTAAGCCATAAAGCCCGGGACTAACCCTTTGCGGTATTGTCCTGAGGAAAAAGATTTTGTTACCAAACGATGCTGCCCGCGAGAGCAGACGTCGCAAAATAGGTAAAACAAACATTAAAAGGAGGACTTTTCTCATGGAAAGAGCATTTGTATTAGCAGCATCCGCTATTGGCGCAGGTCTGGCAATGATCGCCGGCTTAGGCCCCGGTATTGGCCAGGGCTTTGCCGCAGGTAAGGCTTGTGAGGCTGTAGGCCGCCAGCCTGAGGCTTCTTCCGACGTTACCCGTACCATGCTGCTGGGCTGTGCCGTTGCAGAATCCACCGGTATTTACAGCCTGGTAATTTCCATCGTGCTGATCTTCATGAACCCGCTGGTAAACATGCTGTAAAAAAGCAAAGCGGCTCTTAAAGGCATGGGGGACATGACTGCACCCTGAAGTTCCCGTGCCTGTAGGAAAGGAAGGATCATATGGATGAATATATGGGGTTTGTTTCCATCGACTGGACTTTGATCTTTACTTGGGGCAACCTGCTGATCCTCTACTTGCTGCTGCGGCACTTCCTGTTTAAGCCGGTGCAAAAGATGCTGGCGGACCGGGAAAACGAAGTAAAAAGCATGTATGACAATGCGGAGAAGGCCCAAACCGAGGCAGAGCAGATGAAGGCGGAGTATACCGAGCATCTGCAGAATGCCAAGGCGGAGGCCAATGAGCTGCTTCAGTCCGCCAACCAGAAGGCTACTTTGCGCTCGGAGGAAATGCTCCGGGAAGCGCAGCAGAAGGCCAGCGATATGGTTACCCGGGCAGACGCACAGATTGAAGAGGAGAAAAAGCGTGCCTTCCAGGAGGTGAAGCGGGAGATTTCCCAGCTGGCTGTGATGGCAGCCTCCCAGGTGGTGGAAAAAGAGATTTCCGAAAAGGATCATGAGCGCATGATCGAAGAATTTATAGATGGCGCAGGTGATGCCAAATGGCAGGAGTAATCGCACAACGGTACGGAGTCTCCCTGTTTGAGGCGGCAAAGGAAGAGGATCTGCTGGATAAGATCCGGGAGGACTTGGGGCTTGCAGAAGGTCTTATTAAAGAAAACCCGGAGTTCCTGCGGCTTCTGGAAACGCCGATGATTCCCAAAGAGGAGCGCCGTAAGGTGTTGGAACAGGCTTTGGGCCAGGCTGTACATCAGTATACGCTGAATTTCCTGGACATTTTGGTGGATAGAGGGAGAATCTCCCTGTTTTATGAAATCTGCACCGAGTACCGCCGGCTTTATGATGAGGACAAGGGCATTCAGGAGGCTGAGGTGACTACCGCCGCCCCCATAAGCGAGGCCCTGGAGCAAAAGCTGCGGAAAAAGCTCGAGGAGATTACCGGGAAAACCATCCGGCTCAGCTGCAAGGTGGATGCCAAGCTGCTGGGCGGCGTGGTGGTGAATATCGGCAACCGCCAGATGGATTCCAGCGTAAAGAGCAGGCTGGAGGAGTTAGGCCGCCAGCTGGCTGCTATTTCATAGGGCATCCCGCTTTTGGTATTTTGTGCTGTATTTGGGGACGTAAGCGCCTGTGGGACGTAACTGGCCCCTTCGGCATTCTTCCATGCGGTTGATGCCTAATGGACGCTGCCGCATAGTTTACAGGCTTGTTTTCCCTGTGGATTGTGCAGTGGCGCCCGGATACCCCGGCCTTTCCGGCCAGCCCGGAAAGAGGGTTTTTGCCGGCCGCTTTTGTGGGAATAAAAGCGGAGCGGACCAGCGACGTCCGCGAAAAAAGCAAAGCCCATTTGTAAGACCCTATCCTGCAAGAAAGGAGTGGTTCTAATCATGCAGCTGCATCCTGAAGAGATAAGCGGCATCATTAAAAACCAAATTAAACAGTATCACCAGAAAATTGAGCTCAATGATACCGGCACAGTTATTCAGATTGGCGACGGTATTGCCCGGCTTTATGGTCTGGAGCAGTGTATGGCAAACGAGCTGCTGGAATTTGAAAATGGCGTTTATGCCATGGCCCTGAACCTGGACGCCGATTCTGTTGGCGCGGTTATGCTGGGCTCTGACGAGGGCATCCGGGAGGGCGATATGGTAAAGCGCACCGGCCGGGTGGTTTCGGTTCCGGTTGGTGAAAAGCTTTTGGGCCGGGTAGTGAACTCCCTGGGCCAGCCGCTGGACGGCAAAGGCCCCATTGAGGAAGCGGAGTTCCGCCCTATCGAGCACAACGCCCCCGGCATTATTGAGAGAAAGTCGGTAAGTGTTCCTTTGCAGACCGGTATTAAGGCCATTGACTCAATGATTCCTATCGGCAGAGGCCAGCGTGAGCTGATTATCGGCGACCGGCAGACCGGTAAAACCGCCATTGCCATGGATACCATCATGAACCAGAAGGACACCGGTGTTCTTTGTATTTACGTTGCTATCGGGCAGAAGAGTTCTACCGTGGCTCGGATTGTAGATACCCTGACCAAAGCGGGCGCTATGGATTACACTATTGTAGTATCGGCTTCCGCCTCGGAGCTGGCTCCGCTGCTTTACATTGCCCCTTACGCGGGCTGTGCCATGGCTGAGTACTTTATGGACCAAGGCAAGGACGTTTTGATTATTTACGACGACCTTTCCAAGCATGCGGTTTCTTACCGTGCCATGTCTTTGCTGTTACACAGGCCCCCAGGGCGTGAGGCTTTCCCTGGCGACGTATTCTACCTCCATTCCCGCTTGCTGGAACGGGCTGCCCGTGTAGCTCCTGAGTACGGCGGCGGTTCCATTACCGCTCTGCCTATTATCGAGACCCAGGCGGGCGACGTTTCCGCTTATATTCCCACCAACGTAATTTCTATCACCGACGGCCAGATCTTCCTGGAGTCGGAGCTGTTTAATGCCGGCGTGCGGCCTGCGGTTAACCCGGGTATCTCGGTATCCCGTGTAGGCGGTAATGCTCAGATTAAAGCGATGAAGAAGGTATCCGGCAGCTTGAAGCTGGCTTACTCCCAGTACCGTGAGCTGCAGTCCTTCGCTCAGTTCGGTTCTGACCTGGACGCCGACACCAAGTCCCGTCTGGCACAGGGCGAGCGCATTGTGGAGGTGCTGAAGCAGGGCCAGAGCGCTCCTATTAAGGTAGAGCATCAGGTGCTGATTCTCAACGCCGTTATGGAAGGCTATTTGGAGAAGGTTCAGCTGGAAGACATCCAGGAGTTCGAGTCCGGCCTGTTTGAGTATGCAGACACTCACGGGCCTGAGCTGATGTCCGCCTTAAAGGCAACCGGCACCCTGACCAATGAGCAGAATGACGAGATGAAAAAGCTGATCGGGGAATACTTAGAGCAATTTTTGAAAACAAAGTAAGAGGGGGGGTTCACCAGTGGCAGCAGGAGCCGGAATGAAGGATATTAAGCGCCGCATTAAAAGTGTGGACAGCACCCGGCAGATTACCAAAGCCATGGAGCTTGTGGCCTCCTCTAAAATGAGAAAAGCGAAGGAACGGGTGGAGCACTCCCGTCCGCTGTTTACCATCTCCTATGAGACGATTCAGGAGCTTTTGGTGCGCAGCCGGGGGGTGGAGTCTGACTACCTGAAAAACCGGGGGGAAACCCGCCCCTGCCTCATCGTGATTGCGGGCGACAGGGGTTTGGCAGGCGGCTACAACAGCTCTCTGCTTAAAACCGCCCAAGCCCTTTTGGACGGGGCAGCAGACCCTGTAGTGGTTCCCATCGGTAAAAAAGCGCTGGAATATTTCAGCCGCAAAAAGGTGGAAATTGTTACCCGTGCCTATGATTCGGTGGAAAGCATGAGCGCTTTGGAGGCCGAAGCCATCGCAGAATTGGTGTGTAAGCTTTATCGGGAGAAGAAAATCAACTCCCTGCATATTGTGTACACCAACTTTGTTTCCGTATTAAACCAGCAGCCAGCCAGCTTAAAGCTGCTTCCCTTAGTGCCCAGAAAGCCCATAGAGGGCGGGGCGGTGCTCATTTGTGAGCCTTCCCCTCAGGCAGTGCTGGATCGGCTGATTCCTCAGTATCTGGCAGGGATGATTCAGGGCGCGGTAAGCGAGTCCTTTGCTTCGGAACAGGGGGCAAGGCGTACCGCGATGGAATCTGCCAATGATAACGCCAGCCAGATGATTGATTCCCTGCATTTGCAGTATAACCGGGCACGTCAGGCGGCAATTACCCAGGAGATTACTGAAATTGCCGCAGGAGCCCAGGCGCTGCAATAATGCAGCTTGCATTAAGTAAAAGAAAGGAGAGTGAAGCCAATGGCAGAAAAAAATGTAGGTTCGGTTATCTCCATTGTTGGGCCTGTACTGGATATGAAATTTGAGCCCGGCAAGCTGCCTAACCTGCTGAATGCCATTGAGGTGGAGTGCAACGGCACAAAGCTGGTTGCGGAAGTGGCACAGCACATCGGCGACGATACCGTCCGCTGTATTGCCATGAGCTCTACCGACGGCTTGACCAGAGGGATTCCCGCAGTGGATACCGGCGCTCCCATTGCAGTACCGGTAGGCCGTGAAACTTTGGGCAGAATCTTTAACCTGTTGGGAGAACCCGTTGATAACCGCCCTGCCCCTGAGGCAAAGGAGCGCTGGCCTATTCACCGGCCTGCCCCTACTTTTGAGGAGCAGCAAACCACTACCGAGATTCTGGAAACCGGCATTAAGGTAGTTGACCTGATTGCCCCCTACGCCAAGGGCGGTAAGATTGGCTTGTTCGGCGGCGCAGGTGTAGGCAAAACCGTACTGATTATGGAGCTGATTAACAATATCGCCAAGCAGCACGGCGGCCTTTCGGTATTCAGCGGCGTTGGCGAACGTACCAGAGAGGGTAACGACCTGTATAACGAGATGATGGAATCCGGGGTTATTGACAAAACCGCTTTGGTATACGGCCAGATGAACGAGCCCCCAGGGGCAAGAATGAGAGTTGCTCTTTCCGGCCTGACAATGGCGGAGTACTTCCGTGACGTAGAGGGCCAGGACGTGCTGTTGTTTATTGATAACATCTTCCGTTTCACCCAGGCTGGCTCTGAGGTTTCGGCTCTGTTGGGACGTATGCCCTCTGCCGTAGGTTATCAGCCTACCCTGGCTACCGAGATGGGCGCTTTGCAGGAGCGTATTACCTCCACCAAGCGGGGTTCTATCACTTCTGTACAGGCAGTTTATGTGCCGGCGGACGACCTGACCGACCCGGCGCCTGCCACCACCTTTGCACATCTGGATGCAACCACGGTACTTTCCAGAGCGATTTCGTCCCTGGGCATTTACCCGGCGGTTGACCCGCTGGACTCCACTTCTACGATCCTTACCCCCGACGTGGTGGGTACCGAGCATTACGAGGTGGCCCGTGCCGTGCAGTCTATTCTGCAGCGGTATCAGGAACTGCAGGACATCATCGCTATCCTGGGTATGGATGAGCTTTCTGATGAGGATAAGCTTACTGTATCCCGGGCGAGAAAGATCCAGCGTTTCCTCTCTCAGCCCTTCAGTGTTGCCGAGCAGTTTACCGGCATGGAGGGACGGTATGTGCCTCTGCGTGAGACCATCCGCGGCTTTAAGGAGATTATCGAGGGCAAGCATGACGACCTGCCGGAGTCTGCTTTCCTGTTCGTAGGCACCATTGACGAAGCGGTGGAAAAGGCGGCGAAGGCGAAAAAGGGGGAGTAAGCCATGTCTGAATTCCCTCTGCGTATCGTAACGGCGGATGGCCTGGTTTTTGACGGCCCTGCGGAACGCTTAGTGGTGCGCACCACCGAGGGCGATGTGGGTATCCTCAAAAATCATATTGACTACCTGGCGAACCTGGTGGTGGGGGAGCTGCGGCTTACCACTGCTCAAGGGCGCG
The DNA here is from genome assembly GCA_949741215.1 of uncultured Oscillospiraceae bacterium. Lineage (GTDB taxonomy): Bacteria > Bacillota > Clostridia > Oscillospirales > Ruminococcaceae > CATJLA01. Next base: position 31,092 of record CATJLA010000111.1, on the reverse strand, counting down.
AGAGTGCTGCGGTTTCAGCCGGTTTTGTAAGCGTTTTGGCCGGAAAGGTTACGGTTGTGGCCTCCACCTGTGAGTGGGCCAAGGATATAGACCTGGAACGGGCCAAAAAGGCCAAGGAACGGGCGGAGGAGCTTTTGAAGATTCATAAAAGCGGCAAGGAGATGGAGCAGGCGGAAAATAAGCTGATGCGTGCTCTGAACCGGATTAAGATTTCCTCTGACCTGTAAAAAGGCGCATAATTAAAAGCTTTTGGGACGTCGCGCCTGCTTATTGTGCAGGAGACTGTACCTAAACAAACCCGGAGTCTGATTTCTCTTGATTTGGGAGGGAGAAGGCTCCGGGTTATGTTTTTCGGTAAAAAAGTACAAAGAGGAGAGGTTTTTCTGCCGCAGGTGGGGTATGGAGGAGAATAGAAACGGGACGTGCAATTTGAGGTGAAAAACAGGATGGATTATAACAGCGTATTGGCGAGTATGTCGATGTTTGGCGCAAGCGTTGAGGAAATATATTTGCACACTTTGGGCATTCCGGCAGAGTGCATCAATGAAAATGTTATTGTATCTCCGGGATGGCTGCCGGAACGGTTGTTTGGTACAAGTGAAATGAACCAAGTTGTGCAGTCAAGTCCTTTATTTGGGTATCAAGTATGGAATATAGAACGCGGAGAAATTGCGATATCGTATATTAAAACGGGATTTGGTGCACCGATGGTGTTGGACGCACTGCTGCTTTTAGGCTTGGCAAAATGCAAAAAAATTTTGTTTGTAAGTTCAGTTGGCGCACTGTCGTCCGAAATGAAAATAGGAGATATTGTGATACCGGAATATTCTGCCTCCGGAGACGGTGCGGGCAGATATTTGTCAGATCATTTGTTTCAGGATCATTTTGGAGAGAAGCAGTATCCGGACAAGGACTTATTTGAGGTGCTGATCAACGAAACAAAAAGAATTTGTGATATCAATCATGTGAAGTGGCATATAGGCAAAACTTTTTGTACCGATACAATAGTGGCTCAATATAGCCATTTGGAAAGTATAATGAAGATGGGCTATAACAGTATAGATATGGAAAGTGCGGTTGCGTTTCAGGCCGCAAAAATGATGAAAATTCCGATTGCGGCATTATTAAATGTATCGGATAATTCTGTGGTTGGAAAATCGCTGATGAGCGGCCGGGATGAACAGCAGGTAAAGGAATATCGTAAATTTGTAAGAAATGAAATAGTACCTCAGATTATCCTAAAGACACTTTGACAAAAAAATAGGCGGTTTCTGTACGAAACACGCCTTTTTTAAAGTAATTAAGTAAGAGTGAATAGTGAATAGTGGTGGTACGCACCTTACAGGTGCGATTGGAATGTTGCTAGGAATATTTTTTGATCTCTGTTTTTGAAATAGCTTTCCTTATAGTTTTCCTTTTTTAGGGTTGGGCAACTTCCTGCGAGTTCCCCACAGGCGTCGGCTTCCTTAGAATAATACGTATGTAGGCTAAGGCAAGCAACGTGAGTAGGAGGGAAAAGGCCGCAAGTACCTGCTGGCCATAAATCGTCATGCCGAAAAGAGTGTTGTTTTGGCCCTGGACATAGCCCAGAATCCAACTGCCGGACAGGGAAGCCAGAAACCCAAACATACCGCCAATGCAGTTCCGGATAGCGGATGCCTGCACAAAATACTCTTGAGGTACATAATCATACAGAATATTAAAGAAATTTTGCCCGGTGCCCGCTTGACAGGCTGCAAAAAGCACAGTAAATACCGCGATCAGCCAGCGGGTGGAGGGGGTTGCAAACATCGCCGAGAGAAATGCGATTATCGCAATGTAAAGGGCTATCTCAATGCACTTGGCAAAAGAGGTGCGGTCTGCAAAACGGCCCATGGGACGGGACAGCACAAACCGGACCGCGTTGCCTAAAATGTTCATAATTTGCACGGCCCCTACGGAATACATCAGCTCTTTGCCTTTATAACTGCCCAAAAAGCCGATGGTAAAGCTCTGGGCACAGGTCCAGAGAATGTGCAGTGCGATCATGTGCAGAAAGCCTTTGTTAAGGAACAATTCCCGCAAGGATGCGCTTCGTCCTGTGGATATGGCAGCTGCTGCAGGAGGCTTCCAGTTTCCGTCAATACACAAAAGACAGACCAGGCCGGTAGTGGCGATGAGCAGGCCCAGTATAATGGTGAGGATAAAGGAACCCGGCAGGTTGCCCGCCAGCTCAAACCGGTCCATGACGATGCCCAGCAGAAAGGTGAAAATCATGCCGCCGAACAGGGAAAGCATCTCTTTTTCTGCCGAGTAAATCGCCCGCCCGTGAGGATCAACATAGCTGTTGGCCCATTGATACAAAATGGACGAAATAGAGCCGGAAAAAAAGTAGCTGAGGGCGATGCCCCCAAAGGCAATTACCGTTTTTACCGTGAGCCCAACAGGCAAAAAGGGCAGGAAATACAGCAAAATCAGTACCAGCTGCCCGGAAAGACAGAGACCGACCACCCACTTTTTCACATTCTTGATTTTACGGATCAGCCAGATGGAATTGAGCTGGAAAAAGGCGGCAATGGTGCTGACAGAGCCGATTAAACCGATGGTGCTGTCGCTTAAACCGGTGTAGGAAAGCAGCTTGAACAGGTAAATATCCGTAACCAGCAGGTTGATGAAATACTCCAGCATACAATACCAACGGTAAGCGGTACGAGAGCGGCGGTATTCCGGATTTTCGTACACAGAGAACATACGACTCCTCCTTTAGGGACGAAGAATGGAGGGCAACCCCTCGGCCCCTGTACAGAGCAGCGCCGTAAGCAGCGCCGCCTGCACCCCTTTATATGCGCCGGCAACAGGGTACTTTTCTGCCAGGGTATGGTCCATGGTGTTGTATTCCACGCCGTCAGGAGAATAATAGCTGCTCATGCACACCGCCGGAATGCCCTCGGCAATGGCGATGCTGCAGTTGGTGGCGCCCCCCCGCAGAAACACAGGGGTAAGCCCCAGGCTGCCAATTACGCTGTGCAGTCCTTCGATGATAGGGGAGTGAATATCCTGGGTGCCTGCGGGGATGTCGCAGTAAAGCTTGCTGTCCCAGGTTATGACGTCCTGCCCCCAGCGTTTTGTCTCTTCGTCACAGGCCTCCCGGATGGCGTTGAAAATCCGCTGATCCAGGTCGGCCAGCACCTCAGGGCTATTGGAGCGGTAGTTGATGATAATGGTGGCCTGCTGGGGGATAGCATGCACCCCCGCCTGGTTTCCGCCATGGATGTTGGAAACGCAGAAGGTGGTTCTTGGCTCGGCAGGCACCTGGAAATCGGCGATTTTGGCAGCAGCCCGGGCAGCGGCGTGAAGGCAGTTTGCCACCTTGCCAAAGGCTCCGTAGGCATGGCCGCCTACCCCGTAGAAGTTGACCTCCACCGTTCTCAAACCGGTGGCCTCGTAGATGATATTGGCCATCCGGCCGCTGTCAATGCTGATGGAAGCGTCAATGGCGCCGCGGCGCTCTTTGAACAGGGCTTTTACTCCCTCCATGCCGCCCCGGCCTTCCTCCCGGGTGGTACCGGCCAGGATGAGATCGCCATGCGTCTGGATTCCGCTTGCGTCCAAAGCGCGTACTACGGAAAGAATCATGGCTAAACCGCGGGTGTTGTCGCTAACGCCGGGGCCATAGAGGAAACCGTCCTCCTTAAGCTCTACCGAGGGGACGCTGCCAAAGGGAAAAACAGTGTCCATATGAGCTTCCAGCAGGATGGAGGGGCCGTTACCCGCCCCTTTGCGCACTCCTATGACGTTGCCGCCGCCGTCAATCTCTACGTTGGAAAGACCGACCTCCTGCATTTTTTGGGCAAACAGGGCGGCCCGCTGCTCCTCGTGGAAGGTGGGAGCCTCTACAGCGGTAAGCTCCTGCTGCTCGGCAATACACCGGTTTTGATCCTGCTCTGCCCAGGCAAGGGCCTTTGCAACCTTTTGCTGGTTCAGCAGGGAATCCAGGGCTGTTTTTATGTCCGGGCTGACAGTATAACTCATGGAAAATACCTCCCTGTTAAGCCTGCCGCTCTTTCTCCAAAAATGCTGCGACAAAGGCGTCGTCATTCAGGTGGGGGTACATTTTGTACACCCGGTCAATCTGCTGGGCCTGGCCTTTACCAAGCCCTTCCTCCGGGTCCAGGCACCAAATGCCTTTTAACAGGCCCTGGCGGCGCAGAACCTCGTGCATTCCGGCAATACAGCCAAAAAAGTTGTTGGCCGTGTCAAAAAAGGCGCTGTTGACGTCGGTGATCTGGGCGGCTAAAGTAATCCACTTGGGGTCTAAAGGAGCTTTGGGGTCCAGCGCCTTGATTTCCCGGAACATCTGCACAGCGGAATGGGTCCAGGCGGACCAATGGCCCAGCAGGCCGCCGCAGGTGCGCACAGTGCGGGTATGATCGCCGTCCTGGAAGGAATATTCGGTGAGCAGGTCGATTACGATATTGTCGTCGTTGCCGGTATACAGGGCAATTTTGTGATCTGCAAAGGCTACAGCCCGCGCGACGTCAATGGTGGTATACCGGTTGAAGGAGGCGCACTTAATGGCCTTTACGCCCTCAATAGCACAGATCTGCTGCCAGTAATCGTAGGAGAAAATGCGGCCCCCTACCGCTACCTGGAGATAGAAGCCGATCACGTCCATAATCTCGGCAACCTGGCGGGTGCGGTCGATCAGCTGGGCCTCGGTGAGATGGTTCAGGCCGCCGGGGCTCAGCAAAGCGGCATCATACCCCAGAGAGGCGGCCAGCTTGGCTTCCGCAACGGCCTGGGGGGTTTCTCCGCACACGCCGGCTACTGCGATGACAGGACGCCCGGTACGGCTGCGGTAGGCTTCCATTTCGGAGATAGAAACCTTCAAAACACGCTCAAACAGGTTGATTTTGGGGTCCCGGATGGCAAACTGGGTGGTATGTACCGCTACGGCAATGCCATCTACGCCGCTTTCCAGGTAGTAGCGGATCAAACGGCGCTGGCCGGGCTCGTCAAACTGGCGGTTTTCGTCCAAAACCAGGGGCATGGCGGGCAGAAACGCCCCCTGCATCAAAAGCTCTTTGTTATTCATCAGAATTTTCCTTTCTGCTCTTCAAAATGGGTGGGCTTGCCAAGCTGGCGGCCGCCCTGTAAAATCCACTGGGCCTGGCGTTCAATCATCTCGGAAACGCCCATATCCGGGTAGCCGTAATTGGCAACACACTTTTGGGAGTTGCAGAGGATGCCCCGTTCGCCCTCCGTGCCGGAGAAGGTAACCTCTTTGCCCAAAAGCTCTGCCAAACGGGTGGCGGCGTAGCGCACACTTACCAGCTCGGGGCCGGTTACGTTCAGGCTTTCCACCTTTTCACTGGCCATATGGAGAGAACGAATGGCAACCTCGTTGCAGTACCGCTGCCACACGCAGTTAAAAGCAGGCACGCCCAGAGGAATGGGCTGCCCCTGCATAATCCAGTTGCTTAAATCAAACAGGATGCCATACCGCAGGTCGATAGCGTAGCTGAGGCGGAAATTAAGCACCTTAGCGCCGTAATGACGGGCTGCATATTCAAAAATGCGCTCCCGTCCCAAGCAGCTGATGGCATACTCGCCGATAGGGGAGGGCTCAACGCTTTCATCACAGCCGCCGCTTTCGGGCTTGGAGAAAGGGTAGACGTTGCTGGTGGAGAACACCACATACCGGGCGTCTCCAAAATGGCGGGTGACGAGGGTGGGCACCGCCACATTCATCTCCCAGGTTTCGCAGGCGCTGCCGGCGGTGCCGAACTTACGTCCTGCCATGAAGATAATGTTTTTTACCTTGGGTAGGGCGGCAATCTGGTCGGCATCGGTTAAGTCAGCGGAGATGGTTTCCACCTTCTCCTTGGCCAAAAGCTCGGTTACAAAGGGGTCGGTAAAGCGGGAGACGGCGATAACCCGGCGGGGCTTGCCGCTTAACTCCACGGCCCGCTTTGCCATAACCGAGAGGGTAGGCCCAACCTTGCCCCCTGCCCCGAGAATCATAATATCCCCTTCCAGCTTGGCAACATCCTCAACCAACGCCTGGCTGGGGACAGAAAGGGCTTCGTTCAGCTCTGTTTCGTTCCACATAACGTTAATCCTCCTGTTGTGGTTTCATCTGGTTCAGCAGGGAAACTGCCGTATCGGCAACAGCCTCTGCCACGCCGGGGCGGAAAATAGATTCTCTGGCCTCATAGCACAGCTTTTCGTAAGCGGCCTTGGGCGGGAAGTATCCCTCATAGCCGTTGGCACAGCAGCAGGGGATTACCAGTTTGTAATCCTTATTGGCCTTCAGCTCCCGGGCAGTGTCGGAAAAAGGCTCGCCCGGCAGGCCTACAATGGCAACCTCTCCGATGGCGATGGCGCTTACCCGCATGGCAAAGTCGTCAGGACCGTGCTCTAAGTTAAGCATCCGCTCGGCCTCCGCCACCGCTGCGGTGAGCAGCATGCCGGTGAACGGAATTTCGCTGTCCCGTCCCGCCTGATGAAGCTCATTATATAGCCGCGCCTGGGGGAGATCCTCCGGCTCGGGGCGGTTGGAGGGATGGCGGATCACCTTTTGCATGGAGCTCAGGTTGTTTACCGGGACGTAAGTGGCCTTATCGTATACCTGCAGCACTGCCCCGGCCACCACGTTGCCCATGTGCCGGGCATGGCCGTAACCCCGCATAACATCGTCAAAATCCAGGGTCATGTCGTTTAAGTCCCCCGCAGAGGGGTTAGTATCCACATGGTTAATATCCCCCTGTGCGCCGTTAAAGAAAATACAACAGGTATTATCCAAAGATTTCTCTACCATCCGGCGAGCAAAGCCGGGCCAGTCGGCAGAGATATTGTTGCCGCCTACCGTATCCGGATGGCAACCGAAGTTCACCAACACGATATTGTCTTTATCCTCTCTGTCAAACCGGAGTACGGGAACAGATTCGTCAACCTCCCCAAGGGGGGCTACAATCTCCGGGTGCCGGATGCCAGGATTCGTGCAGATGGTACCGTCCTTCATCAGGTAGCGGCGGATAAAGGCGATGTGGGGGGCTTTGCCCACGGCCCAGCCCATCTTTGCGGGGGCCAAATCCCGCAGCGCAAAGCAGGACACGTCCACAAGGCGGGTGGTGAGAAAGCGAAAATACTCCTCCTCCATTTCCGGCCTTACTCCCTTATCGGTAAGGGGGCCGGTGTGGGTGTGAGTGCTGGCTACAAAAATGCAGTCCTCAGGCAGGCCGGTGGCCTTTGCAATGGCCGGACGAACAATTTCCTGCTGGGGCAGGCGGATGCCCAGGTGATCCACACTGAGCATGACGATTTTGGTATCGCCCAGAGAGAGCGCCAGAGCGGTGGCCTCCAGTTCGTCCAAAACGGTATCGGCAAAGCGCTCCTTGTAATAGCCTGCCAGGGGGATTCCTATAGGTGGAGTAATGTTAACTCGGGCAAAGCCGGCGGAAAGCTGGTTCATGGCGGGTACCTGTCCTTTCTATTTGGTATAAACGCTGTTGCCCCCTACTATAACATGGCTGACATTGATGTTTTCGTCAAACAGTGCAATATCTGCCCGCAGGCCCTTGGCTAAACTGCCCCGGTCTGCAAAGCCCATAATTTTGGCGGGGGTGGTGGCGGCCATTTTTATGACGTCGGTGAGGGGAACCTCTGCCATCTGCACCATGTTGCGGACTAAGCGGTCAGCTGTAGCAACGCTGCCGGCAAAGCTGGTGCGGTCCGGCAGCTTGGCAACGCCTTCCTCAATCACTACCGGCAGGCCCTTTTCAAAGTGGCCTAAAACCGAGGGGCCGTCAGGCATACCGGCGCCCCGCATAGAGTCGGTGATTAAAGCGGTGCGCTCCGGTCCCTTAAACTTGTATACAAACTTAAGCAGCCCGGCGGGCAGGTGCTTTCCGTCGGCGATAATTTCCACCGTCATATCGTCGATCAGGTAGGCGGATTCCAACACGCCAATGTAGCGGTAGGCGTTTTTCCGGTGTAAAGAGCTCATGCCGGAGTATAGGTGTGTGACGTGAGTGTAGCCTGCTTTCCAGGCGGCTTCCACCTCGGCATAGCCGGCGTCACTGTGGCCTATGGCAGCCAGAATGCCCCGGCGGCGCAGCTCCTCACCCAGTTCCAAAGCGCCGGGCAGCTCGGGGGCAATGCTCCAGCGGAGCACATGCTTGCAGTTGTCTAAAATCTGCATATATTCCTCAGGCTTGGGGTTGCGCAGATGCTTAGGGTCCTGTGCGCCCCGCTGGCCCATGGCAAAGTAGGGGCCCTCCAGGTGCAGGCCGGGCATATCGGCGCCGTTGGTATTTTGGGCCACCGCCTGCTCGTAAACCTTTTCCATGGCAAGGGTTTCTGCAAGCTCCCCGGAGGTGGCTGTGGGGACAATAGTGGTTGTACCGTAGCAGGCGTGCATCCGGGAGGCTTTCAGAAATGCCTCTACTGTTCCGTCCAAAAAATCCGCGTCTCCGCCGCCGTGGGAGTGGATATCCACAAACCCGGGGGAAACATAGCGCCCTGCCGCATCAATTTCGACGTCACAGGGAAGGGAGGCCTCAGTGATTTCAGTAATAATGCCGTCCTCAAAGTAGAGGTTTAGGCCCTCGGCAATTCTGTCGGGGAAGATAAGCTTGCCGCCGCTGATTTTTGTTTTCATGGCGTATTCTCCTTACCGTTTTGGTTCAAAATGGGCTGTTTTCAGGCAAAATGGAGCCTGTTTTGAGTAAAAATTAGAGCGTACTGCGCAGTTTTGCCTCCCCATTCGGGGTATTTCGCTCTCTGCGGAGAGTGACCAAAGGGCTCTGCCCTCTGGACTCCCGCAACCTTTCCAAAGGTGGACGAAATGTTTTCTGCGCCTTTGGCGTACCTCAACTATGGTTTAGCACCAGCCCTTGGGTAGCCACTTGGAATTGTAGTCCATCAGTTCCTTTACTACGTCCCGGATGCGGGTGAAATCCTGCACCAGAGGGTCAATACACAGGGCAGCGGTAAGCTTGTTGGCATCCCATTCCATAGCGGCTTCCATGAACATTTCCTCCCGCAGGGCGGTGGGGATAACAATAGCCTGGGCAGCCATGGGCAGAGGGCTGGCAATAGCCGGATGTACGCCGGTGGAATCAAAGGTGACAAAGGTTTCTACTACGGTGTCCTTGGCAAGTTCCCGTACCTGACCTACGTTGCGGTAGTTGACTACATCATAGAACTCCCGTCCGCCCATCATGGCTTCGATTACCCGGTCAGGGCGTTCGTCGCTGACGCGGAAGGGAGGCATTTTGCCGGTTTCCAGCGGCTCCACAATGTTGTTGCGCAGCCGGTCTACCGATTTGGTGCGGTCCTCAATCCGGTCGTAGTGCATTCCGAAGCGATCCCGGTTTTCCTGAGTGCCGGTGGTTTGGTAGTAGAACTCGGCGCAGTGTTCGTCACTGAGGCCCGGCATAACGCCCAGCATATCCCACAGGATGAAGCGGATACGCTGATTTTCCCGCCCGGCAAAGGGATCGTCAAAGGTGATGTTGGATTTGCCGGCCCAGGCAGCCTCGATCATGCCCTTGTCACGCATAATCTGCAGTGCGTCCTGCCCATGAAGCTTTACATCGGTGAGGAAGGAGCAGTGGTCTACGCCGGAGACGGAAAAGCTGACATCCTCAAAGCCCTTTGCGCCGAAGTAGGGCAGCAGAATTTCCAGATGGTTGCGGATACCGTGGCAGAAGCCTACCGCATGTACGTCCTCATACTTCTGGACGCAGCGGGTGAGGGCGGTAAGGGGGTTGGTAACGTTGAGCATTACCGCTTTGGGGCAGAGCTTTTTCATCTTGCGGGCAATGCGCACAAACTCCGGTACGTGGCGGATGGTGCGGCTGGCGCCGGCAATGCCGGACTCGCTGCCCTTTACGTTGTAAAAGCCGTGACGGCGGGTGATGTAGTGATCCTCCAGCTCGGCTTCCAGGCCGCCGTGGGAGATGGCGATTACAACAAAGTCAGAGCCCTCCAGGGCCTCGTCCTCGCTTAGAGTTTTGGTGAGGGTGATGGCCTTTTCAGGAAACATATTGTTGTAATAGGTACAGAATTCGTAAACATTATTTAGAGCGGTTTCGTTGATGTCGTAAAGGCAAAGCTCGGTTTCCTTATCAAAGAAGTTGTTGTGAAGGAAGGTGCTGAACAGGCCGTAGGTCCAGGAATAGGAGCCGCCGCCTACCATAGAGATTTTCAGTTTCATAATTTTCTGCCTCCGTTTTTATTGATTCGGGGTGAATAATTTATTGCTTAACACAGGCATCTGCCGGTGTTACATCGGCAGGGCTCTGCGATTGAAGCCCGATTTTGGAAAGCTCCTCCAGGGTTTCCACCGCGTCCCAGAAGTTCAGGGCGGAGGGGAAGATCCACTCGTGCGTATTAGTTTGATCCTGATAGCGCTCGGTTACAATTTCCTCATAGCTTTGGAAATTGCTGTCGGCACAGAGTGGCAGGTCTGTCATATAAGCTGCCAGGGACGCCATACGGGAGCACTCCCGCTCGGCATACAGGCAGAGGGCGCCGGGCTGCGCTTCGTCCCAAAGGCTAAGCATTTTGACGGCCGCGATAACCTGACGGGTGCGCAGGGCAAACAGGCAGTCGTTTAGCTGCATGAGGTAGGCGTTTAGCTTGAACATGGTGCCCCAGCCGATATACAGCCCGGAATGCCCAAGGTCAGAGGGCAGCAGGGAACCGGAGGCGGTGACGTCCATGATAAGCACCTGCCAGCCGTTGCGGATAGTGCGGTAAATCCAGTTGGAATGCTCAGCAATGCGGGCAAGCCCCTCCGGCCACAAAGCGACGACGGTGGGCAGGGGTTTATCTCCCTGGCGCATATCCCGCAGCAGCATGCCGGTGTTCCAAAAGCCCTGCTCCGGCTGCCAGGCGATTTTTCGGTAGACATAATGTCCGCATACGCCCTCCGCCGCAACCATGGCCTCCGGGGCGGTGTCCAGGCGTTCCAAATGCAGCGCTTCGGTAAGCTTTGCTTTTTTTTCCTGGGACGTAAGCGCGTTCCGGCGCTTTTTGCATTGGGCAAGCTCCTCTAAAAGCTGCTGGTGCAGGGTGCGCATTTCCGGATAAGCCTTGGGCAGAATACCGTCAGGGGTGCACCAAAGTTCTTTGTCCGGAAGACAGTGGAAGGCAAAGCTGGAAAGATCGGCCTGCTGCCCGGTAAGCTGGCGGCTGAAAAATTCCGCTGCCGTCCGGGAAAGATAATTGGTGTAGGAATGCTGGGACTGGGCGGTGGCCATTTCCGGCAGGACAGGGGCGTTTAACCGCTGCCACAGCTGACGAGCCTCGGCTAAGGTGCGCTTGGTGCCTTCCCGGGGGAAAAAGTCGTGCTGTACCGTCAAAAAGAGGACAGGCTTGGGGGCCATGCCGGCGATAAAATCAATGTAATCCAGCCCTTTGGACCAGTTGCCGGGCCAGGTCATCTCGTTATCCGGGTCAACACCGCGCTCCATCATGGCTTTTACGTCGGTGGTGTAGCAGCAGGGGGCGGCACAGGCAAAACGGTCGCCTGCTGCGAGCATCAGCATACAGGTTTGGGTGCCGCCACCGGAGTGGCCGGTTAAGCCGATGCGGGCAGGGTCAACCTCCGGGCGGGAGGCTAGGTAATCCAGGGCCGCAAGGCCGTCCCGCACGAAATAGCGGGCCAGGCTTTGACCTAAAAGCTTGCATTTCCAGTCCATCAGGTCGTGCTCGCCGGAGCAGCCTTGAATGGGCTGGAAGTCCATTTCTGCCTCGTAGTGTTCAAAGCGTTCGCCCTCGCCGAAGGGGTCCATCACCAGGGCGGTGATACCCGCGTGGGCAAAGGCCTGGGCAAGATATTGGTACTCCGGATCCGCCTTGCCGGGGTCAGAATGGCCGACGACGATCAGCACGGCGGGGCCATTTTGCACCGGCTGGGAAGGAAGGTACAGGTTTGTGGAGACCAAGGTGTCCTTCTCGGGAGAGAGAAGGATTTTTTCGAGAGTAAAGGTTTTATAATCACAGCGGCCCGTCACCCGAGCAGAGGAAGGATCGCTTTTTGGGGGAAGGCCCCCGATGCAGCTTAAAAACAGGTGTTTAACCTCCTGCTGGTAATGATGCAGGGAGGCGGCGTCGGTTACGGAGCTCCGGCGGAGTTTACCCTGCTGCAAAGCGGCTTCTGTCCGCCTGAGCAGGTCAATGTAAAGGTTGGTGGATGTTTCCACCGGCGGCTTGCAGGCAAACTGCTGAATTTCCCACAGGGTGCGGGCGGTAGGGCGCAGGGTGCGGCCCTCCAAAAGCATGGAACGCATGAAAAAACCTCCTTTTTCAGCGGAAAAAGCCTTAGAACTGCCCTGAAAAACAGGACCCTTGGCAGACCGGAAATTGCTTTATCACCGCTTATTATATCTTTTCCCACAGCAATATTCAACGGCTTACCGCCCCCGATTCTGCCACAAAAAATAATGATGTGCCAAGAAAAACATGAACTTGATTTTTCGTTGTTTTGGAGAGAAGTTTTTCCTTTGACAATTTGACGGGATAGTTTATAATAATATAAGAGATAGAAACTGTCTGGTTTTAATTTGTTTAGCCAGTTGTATAAAGGAGGCCTGTATGAAAGCGCTGATTGCAGACGATGATGTGTTCGTCAGAAAGTGTATTATCCAGATGCTGCCCTGGCAGGACTTGGATTTTTCTCAGGTACTGGAGGCAGAGGATGGAGCTGCAGCGCTGAAAATCGCTCTGGAGGAAACGCCGGATTTGATTATCAGTGACGTGAAAATGCCTGTATTAAACGGCCTGGAGCTGGTGGAAAAGCTGAGAAGCTCCATGGTGGATGTGAGCATTATTATGCTTAGTGAATACAGTGATTTTGAATTTGTACAAAACGCCTTGAAGCTGGGGGTGCAGGATTATATTCTGAAGCCTATTACCCGGGAGCGGCTAACTGAAATTTGTGAGAAAATCCGCCAAACTATGACGGAACTGCAGAAAAAACGCTACTATACCTCCCTGAGGGCGGATCACACCGGTGTACAGAAGATCGTCCATGAAATGCTGGAAAACGGGGACGCAGCTTCCGGCGGGGAGGCCTTTGAGTATATGGCTCTGCACCAGATTTACATTGAAGATCTGCAGCACTTTGGCATGATGTTTTTGCAGGAGCTGTTTGAGCAGGCGCATTCTGTTACCTTTCAAAAGGCGGAAATGAAGCAAATGGGCCAGGCCGCTATAGCCTCTTACAGCAAGCTGAAAAATATCGCGGATATTATCAGCTTTGTAAAGGAGCAGTGTGAAAAATGTACTGCCTTTTGTGCAAAAGGCGCGCCTCAGACGATCCATTATGTGGAGCAGATTGACGATTATATCGAGCGGAATTATGCGGATTTTGACCTTTCTGTCGCCACAATCTCCGATTGGCTGCACCTTTCTCCCGTATACACCGGCGCGCTGTACAAGCAGCATCAGGGCAAAAATATTATTACCACCATTCATGAGGTTCGCCTGAAGCACGCGCGGGAGCTTTTGATGGACAGCTCTATCACGGTGGCCAATGTCAGCAAGCGGGTAGGGTATATGACGCCGGACTATTTTTCCCGGCTGTTCAGCGCCTCGGTGGGGGTTTCGCCCTCCCAGTACCGCACCATGATGCTGATGAAGCAAGGCTTAAAGCAAAAATAACCATGTGCCTGCCCGCAAAGGACGAAGTGCATAGCCGCGCTTTGGGCCTTTGCAGGGGGCTTGCGGCTGCCTGGAGCTGCCGGAGGTTTTCTCTGCAAAAAGAAGTGGGGGGAGGCTTTCCAGGGCGGTTTGCAAAAACAGGCTTTCGCGACGTCGCGCAGGGGTGATTGCTTTGAGGCATGCTTTGGTGGCGGAGCGGAAAGGGGATATTCCCCCAAAATGGCAGAAGTACTGAAAACCGATTTGTTGCAGAAAATGGAGAAGGAACATGCTTTTGAAAAACAGCATTCGCAAGCGGACTTTTTGGTATTTTTCCTTCGGGATGCTTATAATTATTTTGACCTTTGCACTGCTTTTTTCCCGTTATTTCTTCAGTTTGTTCCGGGAGCGGATTGAGCTGGAGCAGACCCGGACCACCAATACCATGGCGGATGTAGCGGATTCTATCTTTGCTGACATCAAGCAGAGTGCCTACTTTCTCAGCTGCAATGAGGAACTGGCAAAAACGCTGGTGAATCGCAGCAATACGCCGCTTTATGTCCAGCGGAATCAGGTGACTAAAACCTTTAATATTACCACCGGCACCCTGACAACTACCTTGATGAGAGGCTCGCTTGTTGTTATGCTGGTGGATACGCAGTTTGAGCTTTCCGGGGATCAACAGGGGGATTTCAGTCTGACTTGGAATGCGTTCTCCAACCATCGGATTTACAGTCTTCAGGATGTTCTGGAGGAGGATTGGTATTTAGAAACTGCCCGCCGTAAGGGTCAGATTTATGCTTTTTGGGATGAAAATAATCCGAACCACGTTTTTTTTGCCCATACGCTGCGCAGTATACGGATTGCTGATGCTCGGTTCAACTCGGATCTGGGTGTGATTTTGTATATGGTGCCCAAGGTGGTGCTTTCTGAAATTCTGGATAATTCCCGGGTTACCGATAATACCATCGCCATGCTTGTGTTTGGAGAGAATGTTTTTTTGAGCACGGATCCGGAGAGATTTCCCCCGGAACATATGGGCGGCAGCCTGGATTCGGCGCTTTCTGCCATACCCAGCGGCGGTAAGACCAAGGATGTTGTGATTGACGGGCAGAGGTATACAGCCAGCGCAACGGCTTTTCAGGGAGACTGGAAAGGGGTGCTGCTGGTGCCTGCCAACGATGTGTGGGTTTATGTAAGCGCGCCGATTCCGGTGATGCTTTTGATTGTTCTGCTGCTTTTGGTAATTGCGGCGCTGATTTCCGCTTTGTTCTCCAAACAGCTGGTAGATCCGATTATACGGCTTTCTGCCGCCATGGTACAGGTGCGGGATGACCGCAGTTTGCCGCTGCCGGTGGAAGCGCCTGCGTCCAAGGATGAAATTGAAACGCTGTACAGCAGCTATAACCGGATGCTGGAGTGGATTCAAAGACTGCTGGAGGAGGCGGTGGAGGAGGCAGAAAAGCTGCGCAGCGCCCAGCTGAAAACCATGCAGGCGCAGATTAACCCTCATTTCATCTACAACACGCTGGATTCTATCAGCTGCTGCGCCTTGATGGAGGGCAATGATGATATTGTCGTCATGGTAAGCTCGCTGATTGCCATCTTGAAATACAGTGTGAATTTTTCCCGCACGACAGTATCCTTGCGGGAGGAGATAGACTACCTGCAGCATTACATCCGCATCCAGGCTCTCCGGTACAAAAGCGGGTTCCAGTTTATCTGTGACGTCCCGGAAAAATATTATTCTGTGCGTGTTTCTCAGATTATTCTGCAGCCTCTTGTAGAAAACGCCCTGTTCCATGCCCAGCGGGACGGTGATGTGCTGAGAATTCGGTTATATTGTGAGGAAGAAGACGGTCAGCTGCGGATTCACGTAGAGGATAACGGCACCGGCGGCAGCGCAGAGCAGCTGAACAAAATGCTGAAAACTGACGAAGAAGAGGGCGGCATTGAGTCTCTGGGCGGCAGAGGTATTGGCATCCGCAATGTAAATACCCGTATTCGGCTGTTGATCGGCGGAGACAGCGGGCTGCATTATGAGCAGTTGCCGAATGGCGGACTGGACGCAATTATCAAAATCCCTCTGGAGCTTTCCTACGGCGAAGAGTTCCCCGCCCCTTCGCTCCCGCAATAAAGGACGAAAGAGGAGCCTTCCGGCACAAGGCGGAGGCTCTTTTTTCTATGTATGGTACAGTGCTTTTAGGGACGGAACAGCACCCATGGGTTCTGTGGGCTTTGCCGGAAACTACAGGAACCTATGGGTGCTGTCATGTCCTGAAGAAGATGGATTTTTGTTGCATATGAAGAAATTGTGAAGGAGAGAAGATCCTTAATTTGTGTGGGTAAATTTAGTCTGTTTGGCCCAAAAACGGGAAAAAATGCACAATGATTACAAACAAAAACCCGAAATTATTGACACTCCCGTGAATTTGTTGGGAAAACTTAATTATTTACGATTGCAAAATGTGACTGAAAAATGTACACTTTATAACAGAAAGTGTGTCATTGCAACGATAAACACGGAATTTTAACGACAAGAATAGGAGGCCTGATACGTATGAGTGTGAGCGTTGGGCAAGCAAAACCTAAAAAATCCCTTCCCGATAAGGTTATACGTCATCTCAAAAGACATTGGCAGCTGCATGTTCTGGCTTTGCCAGCTTTGGCTTATATGATTATATTTAATTATTTCCCTATGTTTGGTTTGGTGATGGCGTTCCAAGATTTTAAGGTGTCTACAGGTTTCTTCCACAGTAAATTTGTGGGTCTTAAGAACTTCGAGTTTTTATTCCAATCCAACAACATCTGGCAGATTACCCGAAACACGATTCTTTATAACGTTGCTTTTATTATTCTAAATATGGTGTTTTCGGTATTGCTGGCAATGGTATTTAATGAAATTTACGTCAGGGGTTATTCCAAGGTTCTGCAAACATTGCTGATTATGCCTAACTTTCTTTCTATCACTGTTGTGGCCTTGATTGTATATGCTTTTCTGGCTCAACAGGGCGGTGTTCTTAACCAGCTCCTGCGTGCTATGGGCCAAAGCGGCAAAAACTGGTATGCATATGTTCCTATTTGGCCTCCGTTGATTGTTGTGGGTTATTTGTGGAAGAATGTAGGTTACAGTTCTATTGTATATGTGGCATCCTTGTCCGGCATTCCCCAGGAGCATTACGAGGCGGCTTTGCTGGACGGCGCAACCAAAACCCAGCAGGCTCGGTATATCACATTGCCTTATCTGCGCACGATTATTACCATCCAGATGATTTTGAATCTGGGCGGTTTGATCAGAGGCGATATTGGATGGTTCCAACAGGTAACTATGGATAGCCCTACGCTTTACCCGGTAACTGATGTTATTGATACCTATGTATATCGTGCTTTGAAGAGTATGGCTAACCCTGGTATGAATGCCGCTGTAGGTATGTATCAGTCGGCAGTTGGTTTTGTTTTAGTAATCATTGCAAACGCTATTGTCCGTAAAGTGGACGAAGATTCCGCATTGTTCTAAGAAAGGGGGACACGAAGATTATGGCTAAAGAAAAAGAAGTGGTTGATAATTCCTTTGCAAAAATCAATCGGGTTCGCCCTGTTACCAATGTAATTTTTACTGTTATCCTTTCTCTTCTTGCTTTGACAACAGTATTGCCCATGGTTCTGGTGTTCACGATTTCAATTTCTACCTCTCAGAGTTTGAAGGACGCGGGGTACTCCCTGTTTCCTACAGAGGTTTCTTTTACCGCTTATGAGAGTCTGTTCAAAACTGGTTCACAGTTGTTGGATTCTTATATTGTGACGATTGTGGTTACTATTATTTCTACAATTCTTGGTGTTACAATGATGGCGATGTATGCTTATGTGCTGTCCAATAAGCGGTTTACACCCAGAAGAGTATATACTTTTATTCCGTTTGTTACGATGCTGTTTTCCGGTGGTTTGGTTCCTTCTTACATGGTTAATGTAAAGCTGGGCTTGCCCAACACCATTTGGATTTTGATTCTTACTGGTATTGTCGGTGCATTTAACATTATTATTTTGAGGACCTTTATCACTTCCACCATCCCGGAGGAAATGATGGACGCGGCTCAAATTGACGGTGCGAGCGAATTTACAGTGTTCTTCAAGATTGTGCTGCCTTTGGCAAAGGCTGGTTTAGCTACTATTGGGCTGTTCATCATGGTAGGCAAGTGGAACGACTGGTTTACAGGCTTCCTGTATATTGAAAATCCCAAGCTGATTCCTCTGCAGACAATGCTGAGCCGGATTCAAAAGCAGATTGACTTTATTAAGAATAATGCGAATGTCGCAAACACACCGGATGGTATGGCGCTTTTGAAGTCTATGCCTACAGAACAGACGAGAATGGCAATTCTAATGCTTACTACACTGCCGATTCTCTGTGTGTATCCTTTCTTCCAGCGGTATTTTATTCAGGGCTTAACTATTGGTAGTGTAAAGGGTTAATGCTGGAAGGATCTAATTTTATGAATTCAATGCTGGATTTCGGTTCGGCTTTGAAGGAAGTATACAAACTGTAAAATTGATAGGAGGTTTCCCTATGCGCAACGTTTCTCGGAAAGTTTCTTTAGTGCTTTCCCTCGCAATGCTGTGTGGAGTGGTAAGTGGATGTTCGGGTAATAACGAATCGTCTTCTTCCCAGTCCCAGTCTGAATCTCAGTCTCAGTCTGAATCTCAGTCCTCTGAGAACAGCTCTTCTGAGCCGGCCAATCTTGATCCGGTAACTCTGGAGTGGTATGTTTCTGAGTCCCCTAAGCCTGACGATACTGTTGTTTTGGGCAAAATCAGCGAGTATATGCAGGAGCAGATCAATGCTACCCTGAATGTTCATCTGATTGCTTCTTCTGAGTATGGCGAGAAGATGAATCCCATCCTGATGTCTGGACAAGACCTGGATATCGTTAACGTAGGTTCCGGCGGTATCGGTTATGTTGATTTTTCCAGAAGCGAAACCTTTGTTTCCATGAATGATCTTCTTCCCGAGTATGCTCCTAAGACCTATGAGATGATTCCTGAGGATTTCTGGAATTCTATGAAGGTGGATGGCGAAATCTATGGTATTCCTTCCTATAAGGATTCCGTTGACATTCGTTCTGCTCAGTTTAACAAGACCATGGCTGATGATCTGGGCATTACCCTGCCTGAGAAAGTTAAGAACGGCAAGGAAGTTATTCCGCTGCTTTATGAAGTAAAAGAAAAACGCGATGCAAAGTACCCCGATAAGGCTAGCACTCCTCTTTCCCGTGACTTCATGGGCATTGATGAGTATCTTCCTTACGAGCAGATCAATGACTTCTTAGGGGTTAATGTTCCTGGCGTTGATTCTTTTGAAGGACAGGGCTCCGGCGACAAGGTATTTAATGTTTTCGCTACTCCTGAGTATCGTGAGTTGTGCCAGACTACTGCTAAGGCAGTTCTTGACGGCATTTATCCTCTGCAGGTATTTAACTATGATCCTGACCGTGTTGAGTACTACGATGGTGAGTATTTCTTCTATGGCATTCGTTCCGGCTTGGTTACCATTGCTGAGCATGCTACTTCCGAAGATTTCTCCAGCGTAATTTCTCCTTTTGAGCATACCATAGCTTACACCAATTACCTGCATCAGGCTGTTAACTGCATCAGCCGTACTTCCAAGAACCCTGAGAGAGCTATGATGGCTCTGGAAATCATCAACACCGATCCTTGGGTTGAGACCACCCTCCGTTTCGGTATTGAGGGCGACTACTGGAAGATGAGTGATGTAGAAGGTGTTGCTACCTTCGAGGGCACTAAGAATGCTGATCCGTCCAACCAGGCTTACCATTGCTGGTACGGCGCTCAGTTCGGTTCCATCATGGATATGCAGGCTGTGGAGCCCGGTAACCCTTCCAACTTCTTTGATTTGCTGAGACAGGCTAATGAGAGTGCTATCGGAGATACCAACATGGGCTTTATCTTCGATCCCGCACCTGTTGCTAATGAGGTAGCTGCTGTTAGTGGCGCTATGGATCACAAGACCTACCTCACCTTTGGTATGAATGTTGAAGAGGGAGCTACTGCTGAAGCAACTACTGCTATGATTGATGGCATTGTTGATGAGATGGTTTCCGCTATGGAAGCTGCTGGCGTTCAGAAGGTTATTGACGAAGCTCAGAAACAGCTGGATGCTTGGAGAGCTGCCAACAAGTAATTTCCCTTTCGCAACCGGTTTCATTTTCCCCTGACAATGATACCTGGGGGCAGTTCCTGTCATATTGAATTGATATGTCTGGGGCTGCCTCCCCTTTTTTTGTGTTTTATTCTATCAACTAAATGATCTTAATATGCTTTCCTCAAAACGAAGAAAAACGGTAAATAGGAGTGAAATGAAATGCCTGAAAATAATTTGGTATACGCATCTCCGGAATCTTTAGGGATTCCTTCCCAGGCGATTTTGGATTTTCTCGATGAAATGCGGGACTGCCGTCTTGCTATGCACAGCTATATTGTGCTTCGTCACGGTAAGGTAGCGGCTGAGGGTTATTGCGCCCCCTTTGATGAAAACCGCAAGCATCGGTTGTATTCGGTGAGCAAGAGTTTTACCTCGGTAGCTATCGGCATGATGATTACTGAAGGCAAAATTACCCTGCAGGATAAGGTGGCAGACTTTTTCCCGGAATATATCCCGGAAAATCCTTCGCCTTATTTGATGAGGACCACTATTCGGGACCTGCTGATGATGGCCTCCTGCCATGAAACCGGTACTTATGAGTGGGACACCCCTAATTTTGTGGAAGCGTTCTTCAAAAATGATATTATTAAGCATGAGCCCGGCACTATTTTCCATTATGACACCTCTGCTACAGTGCAGCTTTGTGCCATTGTGGAGAAGCTTAGTGGAAAGCCAATGCTGGATTATATGCGTCCGCTTTTGGATAAACTTGGAATTTCTAAGGATGTTTGGTGTGTTCAGACCCCTGAAGGCGGTTCCTGGACCGGCAGCGGCATCCTTTGTACTCCTAGAGATCTTGCCAGGTTTGCGTTGTTCTGCCTCCATCGAGGTGAATGGAATGGCGAGCAGCTGGTAAGCCGGGAATATATGGAGGAAGCAACCTCCTGTCAGATTGACACCACGGTTGCTGATGGCGGTATGCCAAGCCCGTTGGGATATGGCTATCAGTTCTGGATGCTGAAGGATGGCGGCTTCTCCTGCAATGGCATGGGCAGCCAGTTCGCTTTTATGATGCCTAAGTACGATACGATTCTGATTACTACCGCTGATAATCAGGCTGTTCATGCGGCTGACGATACCATTCGCCAGGCATTTTATCGCCTGTTAAGCAAGCTTTCGGACGAGGCGCTGCCGGAGAATCCCGAGCTTCAAAAGGAGCTTGCCGACCGGTCTAAGCTCACTTTGCCCCTGCCTGTTGGCGGCAAAACCACAAAGCTGGCAGCTAAAATTTCCGGCGTCAAATATGAATTTGAGGAAAACCTGTTTGGCTTTAAATGGATGAAGGTGGACGTTGCGGAGGATGCCTGTACGGTTCATTATGAAAAAGGCACCGGCGTTCATTCTCTGAAAATGTATATGGGCGAGTATGGCCCGCTGACTTTCCCCGAAAAATATGCGGGAAAACGGATTGGTGTGCTGGATACCAACTACCAATGTGTTTCCGCCGGTGCGTGGAGAAGTGATAATACCTTTTTGGGTATGATTTATTCCGTGGACGATTATTTGGGGTGCATCAGAATGCAGCTCACCTTTAAGGACGATACCTTGACAGTATTTATGACTAAATTTGCTGAGGACTTTTTCGGCGATTACAGAGGTTATATTGCCGGCCACGCAGTAAAGGATTAACCTGGCCATTAGGGAAAGGAAACAATCAGTATGAAAAAGTATGTGCTTGTCGGCACCGGACATCGGGGAATTCAGACTTATATCCGGCCGATTTTAGAGGAATATCAGGATTGCGCAGAAATTGCTGCGGTGTGTGATATCAATGGCAAGCGGGCCCGTTTTGTTTCGACGTATCTGGGCCATGAAATCCCTGCCTATACCGATTTCGATCAGATGATGAAGGATCACAAGCCGGATGTGGTAATTGTAACCACCAAGGACTGCTTTCATGAAGAGTACATTGTGAAGGCTTTGGAGTATGGCTGTGACGTGATCACCGAAAAGCCCATGACCACTACCGCTGAAATGTGTGCCAGCATTCTGGAGGCGGAAAAGCGCACCGGCCATAAGGTAACCGTTACTTTTAACTATCGTTTTATGCCGATTTTTGCTCAGATCAAGGAGTTTGTGGCAAGCGGCAAGCTGGGCGATGTCCTGAGTGTACATTTTGAATGGATTTTGGATACCACCCACGGTGCTGCTTACTTCCGTCGTTGGCATTCTCAGCGTAAGAACTCCGGTTCTTTGGTGGTACATAAGTCCACCCACCACTTTGACTTGATCAACTGGATTCTGGATGATATTCCTGTAAAGGTAAATGCTTTTGGTTCCCGCCGGTTCTACGGCCACACCCGGGAGGAACGGGGCGCTAACTGCCGTACCTGTGCTTATAAAGACAGCTGTGAGTTCTACTATGACCTTGCCAAGGATGAGCAGGGCTTCTACAAGGGCCTGTATATTGACTGCGAGGACGAGGACGGCTACATCCGTGACCGCTGCCTGTTCTCTGATGATATTGACATTGAGGATAGCCTCTCTGTAAATGTGCAGTATGGCAAGGGTACTTCTATGAGTTATTCCTTAACCACCCACTCTCCCTATGAGGGCTGGAGAATGGTGTTTAACGGCGTTAACGGCCGGCTGGAAGTAACTGCTTTTGAGAATGTTGTTGTGGATAAGCAGGAAATTTTCCGGTTCTATGACAGAGACGGCCGTTGCGTTGATTACGATCTGCGCAATGTGAAGCGTCGTGTTGGCGGCCATGGCGGCTCTGATACCTCTCTGAGAGATAACCTGTTCCGTGGTTATACCTCTGACCCGCTGGGACAAATGGCGGACACCAGAGCAGGCGCTCTTTCTATCGGTGTGGGTATTGCTGCCAACAAGTCCATGGCTGAAGGCCGTTCCGTATGCCTGAGCGAGTTCCTGGGGGATTACTTCCCGGAGCTGAAAAAATAAACCTGAAATGAATCCCAGGAAAGAGGCGATTGCAGAAATGAAAAAATACGCAGTAGTCGGCACCGGAGGCAGAGGCCTGGAGTCCTACATTGTACCTATGGTGGAAAACTATGGAGACTGTGTAGACTTGGTTGCGGTATGTGACATCAATGGCAAGCGCGCTAAGTATGTTTCGGAGCATATTGGCAGAGAGGTTCCTGCTTACACCGATTTTGACCAGATGCTGAAAGACCACAAGCCGGATGTCGTCCTGGTAACTACCAAGGACTGCTTCCATGAAAAGTACATTGTAAAAGCGCTGGAATTTGGCTGCGATGTCATTAGCGAAAAGCCCATGACTACCACTGCCGAAATGTGCGCCCGGATCATTGAAACCGAAAAGAAAACCGGCCATAAGGTAACTGTAACCTTTAATATGCGGTTTATGAACTTCTTCGTCCGGCTGAAGGAGTTGATCAACGAGGGCCTTTTGGGGGATATTCTCAGCATTCATTTTGAATGGCTGCTGGATACCAGCCATGGCGCATCCTACTTCCGCCGTTGGCATTCTGTCCGGGAGAACTCCGGTTCTTTGTTGATTCACAAGTCCACCCATCACTTTGACCTGATCAACTGGCTGATTGACGACGAGCCTGTAAAGGTGAACGCCTTTGGTACCCGCCGGTTCTATGGCGCTGGTGTTCGCGAGGAACGCGGCGAGCGTTGCCTGACCTGCCAGCACAAAAAAACCTGTGAGTACTATATGAATATCGAAACTGAGGATCAGGGACGGATGAAGAAAATGTTCCTGGACTGTGAGGACGAGGATGGATATATCCGTGACCGCTGCGTATTTTCTGATGAGATCGATATTGAGGACAGCGTTTCTGTCAATGTGAAGTACGCTAAGGGCGCGGTGATGAGCTACTCCCTCACGGCCCATTCCCCCTATGAGTGCATGAAGCTTGTTATCAACGGATCTAAGGGACGTATGGAGGCGGATACCGCTTTCGGCAAGGAGAATTTCAAGTTCTACAACCGGGAGGGTGAGTGCATCAACCTGGATCGTACCCATGTAAAACCGTTGCCTGGCGGCCATGGCGGCGCCGACCCGGCTTTGCGGGATAATCTGTTCCGAGGTTATAGTTCCGATCCGCTCCACCAGATGGCAGATACCCGGGCAGGCGCTATGTCCATTGGTATTGGTATTGCCGCAAACAAATCCATGCTGGAGGACAGAGCCGTATACTTAAGCGAGTTCCTGGGGGACTTTTACCCCGAGCTGAAAAAATAATGTTTTCAACAGCTGAAAAAATGCTGTGCCCGTCCCCTAAGCCACTATATCTGGTGAGCCTTTGGGACGTAACAGAGCCGCTGCAGCCCCGGGCCATGCTTGGGGGCTGCCGGCTTCCGGGACGTCCCTGAGCAGGGAAGTGCAGTGTTTTACCCCGGGTTTTCCGAAGAAAGGAATGAATCATAACAATGAAGAAATATGTGCTTGTAGGTACCGGTTTCCGCGGTTTGGGTTCTTATATCGAGCCACTGGTAAAGGAGTACAGCGATGTTGCCGAGCTGGCTGCAGTTTGTGACATTAACGGCAAGCGCGCCAGATTTGTCTCGGAGCATGTAGGTAAGGAAATCCCCGCCTACACCGATTTTGATCAAATGCTGAAAGATCATAAGCCGGAGGTGGTAATTGTAACCACTAAGGACAGCATGCATGAAAAGTACATCATCAAGGCCCTGGAATTCGGCTGTGACGTGATCAGTGAAAAGCCCATGACCACTACTGCTGAGATGTGCGCAAATATCCTGGAGGCTGAGAAGAGAACCGGCCACAAGGTAACCGTTACCTTTAATCTTCGGTTCATGAACTTCTATGTAAAGCTGAAGGAGCTGATTTCCAGCGGTATGCTGGGTGATATCCTCAGCATTCACTTTGAGTGGCTGCTGGATACCTCCCACGGCGCGGATTACTTCCGCCGTTGGCATTCTGTCCGGGAGAACTCTGGTTCTCTTTTGATTCACAAGTCCACCCATCACTTTGACCTGGCAAACTGGCTGATTGATGACGAGCCTGTAAAAGTAAACGCTTTTGGCACCCGCAGGTTTTATGGCAGTGGTGTCCGCAAAGAGCATGGCGAGCGCTGCTTTACCTGTTCTCATAAGAAAACCTGTGAGTTCTATATGGATATTGATTCCGAGGAAAACGGTATTTCGCTGAAAAAGCTGTATCAGAACTGCGAGGATGAGGACGGCTACATCCGTGACCGCTGCTTGTTCTCTGACGTTATTGACATTGAGGACAGCGTTTCGGTCAGCGTAAAATACGCTAAAGGCGCAGTGATGAGCTACTCCCTCACGGCCCATTCCCCCTATGAGTGCATGAAAATTGTTGTTAACGGCTCTAAGGGACGTTTGGAAGCCAACAATGCCTTTAATAAAGAGACCATCAAGTTTTATAACCGGGAAGGCGAGTGCGTGGATTACGACCGCTCTCATGTAAAACCGGTAGTAGGCGGCCACGGCGGCGCTGACCCGGCCCTGCGTAATAACCTGTTCCGTGGCTACAGTTCCGACCCGCTTCACCAGATGGCAGATACCCGGGCAGGCGCTATGTCTATTGGAATTGGTATTGCCGCCAACAAGTCCATGCTGGAGGACAGGGCAGTGTATATCAGCGAGTTTTTAGGGGATTTCTATCCGGAAATTAAGGTAAAGTAGCCCCAGCGCAATACAGGTGAACGATTTCGTCCTAGAGCAAAATAAGATAAATTTAAGGCAATATTCTTTCTTTACAAATACGTTTTTTTCATTATATTAAAAAGGAGAACAAACCGTTATGAAAATCGTAGTTTCCAAAACTGCTGACGAGCTGGGAATGCGCGCCGCCAAGGCAAGCGCTGAGATTATTAACAAAGCAATCAAAGAGAACGGCCGTGCCCGCATCGTACTTTCTACCGGCGCCTCTCAGTTTGAAACCCTGAAGTACCTGGTAAAAGAGGACATCGACTGGAGCAGGGTTGAGATGTTCCACTTGGATGAATACGTTGACCTGCCTATTACCCATCCCGCCAGCTTCCGCAAATATTTGCAGGAGCGCTTTGTTGACCTGACCCATGTAGGCAAGGTTAATTTTGTGGACGGCACTGCTGAGGGTATTGCAGCGCTTACAGAGGAGATCCGCAAAGCCCCTATTGATGTAGGACTGATCGGCATTGGCCGTAATGCTCACATCGCTTTTAACGACCCGCCGGCTGACTTTAACACCAAGGTAGCCTACCTGGTAGTAAACCTGGATACCGCCTGCCGTAATCAGCAGGTTGGCGAGGGCTGGTTTGCTACCATTGATGACGTGCCGAAGCAGGCTGTAAGCATGAGCGTATACCAGATTATGGAGTGTAAGACCATTATTTCCGCCGTGCCCCATGCCGAGAAGGCTTGGGCTGTTGCGCAGACCTTATCAAACGAGCTTACCCCCAACGTTCCTGGCACGATGCTGAAAACCCATGAGAACTTCCAGCTGTTTGCTGACGCCAACTCCTACGCTGACGTCAAGGAGGTTGTTAGCCTGAAGGGTGAAACTACCATTGAAGATTACCGCTGATACCTGTAGGCTTTCAGAGAGAAAAGGCTGATTTGACTACTCGCAGAGCGGCAGTGAAATGCGAAGCGTTTTGCTGCCGCTCTTGTTGAGAACAGAAAAATCGCTGAGGGGAGAACCGATCATGAAAGAAATTAAAGTAGCAATGTTTGGCGCAGGGGGCTTTGCCGGCAATTATCTCAACGCTATTCCCCTGAAAAAGAGAGAGGCCGTGCGGCTTATTGGCGCAGTAGACCCCTTTGTCAAGGAATGTGCCCTCTGCCCCATCTATAACACGCCGGATGAGCTTTTTGCCGTTGAGCAGCCGGATATTGTCATTGTCTCAACACCTATTCATCTCCACGCTGAGCAGGCTATTTACGCCTTTGAGCACGGATGCCATGTGGTGCTGGAGAAACCCATCTCCGCAACGGTGGAAAGCGCCCGCCAGATCATGGCAGCCCGGGATAAAACCGGTAAGTTGCTTTCCATCGGCTTTCAGCTCTGTTATGACCCTGTTATCCGGGCCGTTAAAGCGGATGCCGATGCCGGCCTGTTTGGCAAACCGGTTTCTATGAAGGTGCTGGTGCTATGGCCCCGGGACCACAGCTACTACCACCGGGGTACCGGGTGGGCAGGCAAAAAGCTGGACCATGCAGGACGTCCGATATATGACAACGTACTGAGCAACGCTACCGCCCATTATTTGATGAACATGTTGTTTATGGCCAATTCTCCTGTGACATCGCTGGAGTGCGCCACCTACCGGGCCAATGCTATCGAAACTTTTGATACCGCAGTGATGAAAGGCCTTTCCACCACAGGAGCCCAGCTGCTTGTGGTAGTTTCCCACGCGGCAGGGAAGGAGAGCCAGCAAAATCCCATGTTCGAGTACACCTATGAGAAAGCAGTGCTTCGTTGGGGCGGCAAGGGTCAAACCGCAAAAAACTTTACTGCAACCTTTAATGACGGCACTGTCAAGGATTACGGTGAGGTTAAGCAGGAATATGGTGAAAACCTCTGGAATATGGTTGATGCTATCCGGGACGGAGCTGCTTTGGGATGCCCCGCGGAAACCGCCCTGTGGCATCTGCAGGCTCTGGAAGAAATGCGCCGTCAGCAGCCGGAATCCACCCCCTTCCCGGCATCCTGGGTGCAGGAAACGGAGGGCCTAACCTGGGTGCCCGGCTTAGGCAAAGCACTGAATGACTGTTTTGATGCCGGCGAACTGCCCCATTGGGACTTAACCGCCCCGGAACTCCGTCCATAAGTACTATGCCGATACTATTAGTGGGCCTGATGGTGCTTTTTTATTCCTTTCAGTCCCTGTTTACAAGGTTTTATTCTGTCCGGTACGCCGGGCCGGATCAATCCCAGTCCACCGCTGTGTTTTCTATCTGCTATGGGGTGTTCATAGCCATCGCCTCTCTGGCGGTCAATGGCTTCCGTTTTGCACCCTCCTGGCAGACATGGCTGCTGGGGTTAGTCAACGGCAGCATCCTAGTGCTGTATAATACCTCTATCATTGAGGCCGGCAACCGGGGTTCCTACTCTTTCCTGATGATCTCCGGCATGTTTGGCGGCATATTAGTGCCTATGGCCATCGGCCTGCTGTTCCTTCAGGAGCATCTGAACCCCCAGCAGACTGTTGCCGTTATCCTAATGCTGGTCTCCCTTGTGGTGATGAACCTAAAGGGCATTTCCTTTAAGGATAACTCCAAAACCTATTACATCTGGTGCATCCTGCTGTTTCTGGCTAACGGCCTGTATGGAGCCTTGATGAATCTTCAGGCCATCGCCATGAATGGGGCTGAACGCACCGAGATGCTCACGGTTTTATTTTCGGTCTCGGCACTTTCGGCAGCAGTGGCGTCATTTGCGCAGGGCAAAGGCAAACAGCTGGTCCAGGGCTTTAAAATGGGCACAAAAGCAGCACTTTCGCTGCTGGTTTGCTGTATTTCCGCTACGGCGGCGGCAAACCTGCTGCTGTACATCCTGTCTCAAATGGAATCCAGCATCCTTTACACCATTAATAACGGCGGTGTTTTGGTGCTTTCCATCCTGTACTCCCTGGTGCTGTTTAAGGAGCGGCCCAATAAGGGTCAAATCATTGGCATGATCATGGCAGTGACCGGCATCATGCTTATCGAGTTAGCGGCATAACATCCCAAAGTTTTTTGGCCAGGACGTCCTGCAGGCCATCCGCTTTTGCACATTGCGGTAAACCTGCAGTCCTGTCCCCGAATAATACAAAATGATTTATCCCCAAAGGATAAGGAGGAAAACCAAAATGAAACTTGGAACTGTTGGGCGCACCGTAAAAATCGGTGTTATCGGGATTGGCTCCCGTGGGGTGGGCCAGTTGGATACCCTGTTGGGTATGCCGGATGTTGAGGTGGTAGCGGTTTGCGATAAGTACGAGGACCGCACAAAGGCCGCCCAGGAGCAGGTGCAAAAAGCCCGTGGCTATCTCCCTGCAGGCACTACCGATTACCGAGAGCTGAACGCTATGGAGGGGATGGAGGCTGTCATCATCATGACAAGCTGGCAAACCCATATTGCCATTGCACTGGATGCCATGGAACACGGCAAAATCCCGGGCCTGGAGGTAGGCGGCGCTTCCTCTATAGACGAATGCTGGCAGCTGGTCCGCACAAGTGAGCGTACCGGCATCCCGGTAATGCTGCTGGAAAACTGCTGCTACAATCAGGAGGAAATGAACCTGCTGAACATGATCAAGCAGGGAATTTTCGGCGAGCTCATCCACTGCCGGGGCGGCTATCAGCATGACCTGCGGGAGGAAATCGGCAATGGAGACATTAAACGTCACTATCGTCAGGATAATTTTATGCACCGTAACGGCGAGCTGTACCCCACCCATGAGCTGGGGCCCATCGCCCAATATTTGAACCTGAACCGGGGCAATCGGATGCTCTCTTTGGTATCCATGTCCAGCAAGGCTGTAGGAATGAATGCCTGGATGAAGAAAAATCGCCCGGATTCCCCCTTGGCTCAGGCAAAATTCAACGAGGGCGACGTAGTCACCACCATGATCAAATGTGCCAACGGAGAAACCATTGTGCTTACCCACGACTGCTCCCTCCCCAGGCCCTACTCTCGGGGTGGCTATCTCCAGGGCACAGGCGGTGTTTGGGAGGAGGATGGCCGCAGAATCTTCCTGGACGGCATAACCCCGTTGGATAAATACAACGATCATATTTTTGTGCCCGATGCCCCCTATATGGAGCAGTACATTCACCCCCTGTGGAAGGAGTATAAGGAATTCGGCCTTCGGGGCGGCCACGGCGGTATGGATTACCTGGTGTTCCGCGCTTTCTTTGAGTCGATCCAGCAAGGCATTCCTTTCCCTATTGACGTCTACGATACTGCCAGCTGGATGGCCATCACCTGTCTCAGTGAGCAGTCCATCTCCATGGGTTCCATGCCTGTACCGGTGCCGGACTTCACCGACGGCCGCTGGCTGAATCGGGAGGAACGTCCCGGCGACATCTTCTCCCTGGATAAAGTCTGTCCCGAAGCCTTTGAATAATCCCCTTTTTTCGGACGTCACCGGCAGCGGCATCCACCGCCGCCGGATGTATCCCAAAGCCCGGCGCACTTTATAAAAAGAGCCTGCCCCGTCTGTTTCTCACAGATGAAGGCAGGCTCCTTTTGCAGTTATTTCAAAAACGTCAGCTTACCAGGTACGAGAATTCAAAGTCCGGAACCGTACTTAAGTCATCAAGTATTAAAATCGTTTTTAGTATAACACACAAAATAAATCCTGTCAGACGGAAATTCCGCTGTCTGCCTCTTCCGGGCAGTAGGGCTCCCCTTTATGCTGTACCAGCCAGCGGTTTAACAGCATTCTGGCGCTGTCTGGGGTAGTACCCAGCATATGCCCGGTTTTTGTCCAGTTCATGCCATAAAAATACCTGCAGGTAAATATTTGACGAATCATACTATCCGGAATCGAATAAATATACTTTGTCAGCCTCAGCTGCTCCCGAATACATTCTCTCTTTAATTTTTCCAGGCATTCCCTCTGTTCCAGAAGCTCCGCCTCCATGTCCTCGGTAATGCAGTGAAATGGCCCACCCAAAAAGGTATCATGCCGCTTCACCTTGCCGAAAAGCTGCCCTTCCAGCTCTCTGATTCTCCGCTGAATGAGACGAATTTCCTTATCCAGGCAGACAAGCTGTTCCAATTCACTTTTTGTCATTCCAATCCTCCTGTTCTCGTTCCGCCTTGGCAGCAAAGGGCTTCAGGGGCGGAAGATACCAATTTTCTAGTATCGCATTGCGTTCCAACTGCTGGTATCTGTCTGCCAGTCCACACTTCAGCTCTTTCAAGGTTTTCTGCTTCTGGATCTGCCACGCATCTTTTATCCATACAGCAATCCGGTCCCATTCCCGAACCGGTAGCCCCGGATCCTCCCAGTCCAGCGCCAGAACCTCACGCAGCTCCAGTGCCAGGCGCAGCAAATTCTCCTGTAAATCCCGCTGTTTCGTTGCTGTACCTCCTTATTTCTGTGCAAGTTTCATGAAAATCTTCATTGTTAACATTATACTATAAAGAACGTACGTTTGTCAATATTTCAAGAACTAATGTTCGAGATTTTTTTTATTTTTATGACGTCGTCTGGCCCTCTGCTCTGGCGGGCTTGTCACCATGGGGTTATTTCTATGTAAAAACTATATTTGTTCATAAAAATACGGCAGTACCTCCAGATACCGCCGTATAATAAAGAGTTTTCATAAGACCTGTGTCCGGT
>CATJLA010000110.1 GCA_949741215.1 uncultured Oscillospiraceae bacterium | reverse complement strand
TTAGCGACGGGCAGATGATCCTGTGTGAAAAAAAGGGTATCGTTTCCCCCTTTTTTGCCTGCCGGGCATTTTCCTACTGTCCGCTGAAGCGGGTTCCCAAGCGGCAGGCGCCCCTTCCTACCTATTCGGCGGAGGACTTTGAGCTTTAAGGAGGCTGAAAAATGGAGCATAAAGGCACCGTTGTTTTGGAAACAAAGCGGTTGGTTCTGAGGCCCTTTTCCATGGAGGACCTGGAGCAGATATACTACAACTGCTGGTGTGATAAGGATGTGTGGAAATGGACAAGATACGCTCCTATGAACTGCATAGAGGATGTGATTACTGCCGCCAATATGTTTACCCCAAACTGGCTGAATGCTTATCAAAGGCCGGACCGGTACAGCTGGGCTATCCAGCTGAAGGAAAGCGGTGAGGTAATCGGCAGGTATTTCGGGATGCACCCGGATGACCAGATCAGTCAGATAGAATTGGCTTATGAGCTGGGAAAGCGCTGGTGGGGCCAGGGAATTATGACAGAGGCCACCAAAAAGGTGCTGGATTTTTTCTTCCGAGAAGTAGGGTTTCGTCGGGTATACGCCTATCATGCGGATAAAAATTCTGCTTCCGGAAGGGTGATGCAGAAAAGTGGGATGGTTTATGAGGGCACGCTCCGGCAGGCATGCAGCTGCAATAACGGTGTGTTTGACAAGGTGTGCTATGCCATTTTGCGCGAGGAATATTTGAAAAATACAGAACAGCAAACGGCTGAAACACTGCGGGAGGACCTATGAAAATGATTTGGAAGATACTGACTGCCCTTTTTTGCAGCGGCCTTGTTTTAGGGAGCTCTATTTGGCCTTTTTCAGCCTTTGCGGTGAACCTGGAGGCCACTGAGGCTTTGGCGACGTCCCGGGAACAAGGGCTTGCTGTTACGTCCGATAACCTGTTGCGGGGGGTGGTAATACGCACCGAGCAGGCGAAGGATCTTTCTGCCAATGCAGTGGCTACGGAGGATTCCCTGAAAAAAGAGCTGGATGAAATGCTGGAAACGGCGTGGAAATCCGGACTAAACGCCGTATTTTATGAGGTAAAGCCTTCGGCACAGCTGATGGCTCCCTCACGGCAGCTGCCGGCGGTGGCGTTGTATTCCAGCTATGACATGGTGGGCAGCTTTGACTCGCTGGCTTATGCCCTGGAACGGGCGCAAGAGATTGGTTTGCAGCTGTATGCGGTGGTGGACCCCTATCAGATATGTGAAAGCGCTGAGCTGGAGCGGCTGATGCAGTCTTCCGGATACCAGAAGATTTATAAAAACCGGGTGCTTCAGGGCAGAGAGGGCGATATTCTTTTGGACCCCACTACCGAGAACACCCTTGCGCTGTTGGAAAACTATTGTTTGGAGCTGTTGGAGAACTATAATCTGGACGGGCTGGTATTAAAGGACCTGTATCGTCTGGATATTTTGCAGCTGCAGAGGCAGAGCAACCGGAACTTTGGGGTGGAGCTTGTAAGCAGGCTGCGGGGGTTTGTGCCGGAGGAAGGAAAAAAGGTGCCGGAGCTGGGGCTTTTGGGCAGTGCGGAAGCGCAGTCTACTTATACCTTATACCAAAATATGGAAACCCTAGGGTTGATTGACTTTGTGCTTCCGGTTTGTGCCGGTAGCCCGGAGGGAGGTTATCAGGCTTATGTGGAGCAGCTACATGATGCGTTGGGCAGCCAAAGTACAGTGGCTACGGTAAACGAGCTGAGCGTGCAGAAGTTCAGTGATTCCATGGGATTTTTAGGGGAGCAGCATCAGATGGGGTATCAGCTGTACATTAACTCTTTGTATGGAATGGACGGCTTTGTGCTGGACAGCTACCGGAATTTAAGCAGGCATCAGGAACAGGTGGCTCAGGATGCTTACTCGGACTATGCTGTTTTGCTGGAGGCTGTGCAGCAGGCTGGGATTGGGATCGGACAACAGCTGATGGTGTATAAGCCGGAGGACGGTTTTTCCACGACCTATGAACAGTATTTTCTGGCAGGGACCTCTGACCCGGAGCAGCCGCTTACAATGAACGGCGAGCCGGTGGAGCGGTTTGGGACGCTGGGCACCTTTGGGGTGCTGGCGGAGTTGGCGCCGGGGGAAAACCGGTTTGTTTTTGAGCAGGGGGAAGAAAGTGTAGAGCGGGTGATTACCCGTGTAACCTCTTCTTCGCCGACGAAAATTTCGATTATTACCCAAAGCTCTATTTATCCTAAAACAGATGATATCCTGTTTGCGGGGCAGGTTATTCCCCTCTCCTGCAATGGTCCTGCTGACGGGCGGGTAACAGCCTCCTTTGCCGGACAGACTGTGGTTTTGGAGCAGGCGGCTCCGGCGGAAACCGGTACGGTGGTCAACTATACCGGGAAGCTGATGATGCCGGAGAGCAGTTCGTCTGACGGAGCGGTAAATTTGGGGCCGGTTACTTATACTTTGACCTATCAGGGCAGTGTAAGCGAATATACCTCTGCCGGCAGCTTGTTTACTGCGGCAGAGGACGAAGAAATTAAAGTGGAGGTTACCACCTACCGGGCCAATGTGCTGGAGGATTATACTGTAAGCGGCGAGTTTGTGACTACCCTTTCAGAAGGCTGTACCGACTTGGTGGAGCTGCTGGAACCAGAGATTGCCTATTTTCGGCTGAGCTCGGGAGGGTATATTTCCAAGGGGGATGTGAAAATCCTGGAGGGCAGGCCGGAGATTGAAAACCAGGTGGATTGGGCGGAGCATCAGGTACTGGGCAGCTTGGATGAGGAGCTGCGGCTTTCCGGCACGGCGATGCCGCCTTTTCATGCCAGGGTAAGCGAGGACGGCACGGTGCTTACGGTTTCCCTTTACAACACTCGCCTGGGGGAAACAGGGATGCCTTCTATGGAGAACAGTGAAATTGTAGACCTGCTGGAGGCCAACCAAAGTGCCGCAGGCTCGGAGCTGCGCTTCGTCCTGAAAAAGCCGATTTGGGGATATGATGTGTATTATGATAAGGGCGATACGGTGATCTTTTTGAAGGGGACGCCGGTGCTGAACCCGATGGAGGCGCTTCCTCTTGCCGGTGCGACGATTGTGCTGGACCCCGGCCATGGCGCTACCGATTGTGGCGCGCTGGGTGTGGTAGGCAGTACCGGCGGCGCAACAGAGAGCGATTTGAACTACATTGTTGCATTGGTGACGAAGCTGCGGCTGGAGCAGCTTGGGGCCAGCGTGTATCTCTCTCGGGGGGGCAGCGAATTTCTTTCTCTGGATGAGCGGATGATTTTGACGGAGGCATTAAAGCCGGATCTTTTCCTGTCTGTCCATCATAACAGCATTGTAGAAACTGTGGATGCTAACCTGGCTAAGGGGACGGAGGCGTATTATCATACCGATTACTCCCAGGCTTTGGCGGAAAACCTGCTGACGAATGTGACTGCTGCAGTGGACCGAAACCCCAGAGGGGCATATCAGGGCTATTACCGGGTTACCCGGGTTACCTGTGCTCCGGCGGTTTTGCTGGAGGTGGGATTTGTGCCTAACCCGGCGGAATACGAGAAGCTGTGTGATCCATATGTGATTATCCAAACAGCTAATGGCATTTGCCAGGGGATTATTGACACCATTGGAGGTTCAGCTGAATAACGGGAAAGCCTTATGGCGGTTCTTTCTGTTTTGGAGGAGGCTTGTTCCCGGCAGGCAGGTATTCACAGGGACGTATGACGACCATGGTTTTTTCCCATGCAAAGAGTGAAGTCAGATCAAAACAAAAAAGAGCTGCGCTATTTTCAGCCCAGCTCTTTTTCTTTTCAGCAGTTTTATATTTTGAACGCTTTTACCCAACCCAGCAAACCACCAATCATCGCTGCTCCAATAATAAGGCCAGAATGTGGTGGGAAACATGCAGCTTCTCCTGCCGGAGTCCGTTCGGCAACGTTCCGTCGGAAATTCCCAGTATCCCGCAGATGAAAACTGGAAGCCAATTATAATCCAAAGCGCCCCCTTTTTACAAAGCCCTACTGTCAATGCGAAAAACTTTCCGCCGGCAGTGCCGTCCAACAGATTTTGGGCAAAACAGCATGCGCTCTCCCCTTTTTGCATATAACTCAGATTTTCAAATCCAGATCAAAAAAATCATTGTAAACCCGGCATAAAGTTAGCCGGCCGCGTATGTAGGGACTGATGCGCATGGTTAAAGACAACAGCGCCTCGTCCATGCCTACATCGGTTAGGGTAGTTTTCATGCCGCAGCGGTGATAGAGTGCCAGCATTTCCTCACTGGTGGGCATATCGCTGTAAATTTCCCGCAGCTGGGTCCAATGGCATTGCAGCTCCAGAGGGTCTACAGCTGCAGAGGGATCAGGTGTGTTATACTTGACGACTTGGTCATACAGCGGGCCATAATGTTGCTGCAAAAGGGCGTGAGGCAGACCTATATAGGGCTTCATAAATTTTTCGGGATGATCCCCTACTGCTGCAAACAGCTTTTCGTACAACTTTTTGCATTGAATCGTACCCACTCCCACCATCTCGCCGTGGAGACCGTCGTTGTCCTTTTGGAGAACATGCAGCTCCCACAGGTGGGAAATGTGGTGCTCTGAGCCGGAAGCCGGGCGTGAGTTCCCCCACATTTGGATCGTCAGGCCGGAAAGGACTAGGGCGTACATCAGCTTGCCTAAGGCTTCCTCCTCTTGGGCAGCAATTTGATCTGCCGCTGCCGCCGCATTGTCAAGAGCTTCCTTCACCATGCCGAAAATGGCGGGACACAGATCCTCTCCTGCAATTAGATTGGCCATACGCCAGTCCGCCAGGGTGATATATTTGCCCACCAAGTCCCCTAGGCCGGAGGCAGTCAGTCGATAAGGTGCGGCTGCCAAAACAGAGGTGTCGGCAACAATTGCAGCAGCGGCCTGCGTATCCAAAGTAAGTTTGAAGTGATTGAAGGTCATTGCTGAGGTGTTTGCCGCAAAGCCGTCCACGCTGGCTGCGGTAGGGACGATAATCAAAGGAAGACTGCCGTGTGTATGGCAGATATACTTGCAGGTATCGGTAATAACACCGCCGCCTGCGGCGATCACATAACCGGTATCTGAGGGCAACTGCCGGTTGATTGCCTCCACTGCGTTTTCATCGGGATGCAGACCATTGGCAACAAGGCGGATCAGAAAGTGCTTTCCTACTACAGATGCGATTTTTTTCCCTGCAGCCTCATAGGTGTTGTCGTCGCATACAATACAGGGGGTTCCACTCAGTCCCAACCCCTGCGCTACCTCAGGCAGTTTTTCCAATGCGTTTTTTTCAATTACAACCTTTTGGATTTCCATGGTGTGCTTTTGTCCGCAGACGCATCTGCCCTTGAATTTTTCCAAATCGATCTTCATAGCGGTATCTTCCTTTCGGTCTTATAAAGGGCGGTGGTTTCTTTATTCTGGATGCAGGGATGGCAAACTTTGTGTTAGCTGATTTTCCCTTACAAAAGCAGAAGACTTACCGCTTAGAGGACGTCCTGGAAAGAGAAGCGTTGATGTTATCCAGCAGTTGGTTTTTCATGGTCCACAGTTTTTCGGAAAGATCCACATAATAGCGGTGGGGATTCTCGAAACGCTTTACTTCGTCCCACAACAGATCCACCTGCCGCTGGCAGTTTTGCTTGATTTCCTCTAGGGACGGAGACTGGTAAACGCATTTTCCCTTTTCAAAAACCAGCACTAAAAGTGGCTTTACTTCTACTTGATCCAGGGTTTTCTTCTTCCAAGAGGCGATGGGGTCAAAGATAGTGAGAGGATGCTCCTCATCCACCTGAACCTCCTCATTGTGGATGGCTACATAGTCCGCCACCGCCTTGCCAGTGTTTTTATTATAGAAACGGTACAGCCTTTTGAAATGAGGATTGGTGATTTTTTCAATACTTTCGCTCACTTTGATTTTGGGGATGTATTCGCCGTTTTTCTCCACGGCAACCAGCTTGTAAACACCGCCAAACACGGGATCGCTCTTGGATGTGATTAGATTTTCTCCTATTCCAAAAAGGTCTACCTGAGCATCCTGAATCATCAGTTCTCGGATAATATATTCATCCAGTGAATTGGAAACCATGATTTTTACATCAGGGAAGCCTGCATCATCCAGCATTTTTCTCGCCTTTTTAGAAAGATATGCAATGTCGCCACTGTCAATTCGAATCCCCTTGGGACGATAGCCGGCAGGTATCACAACCTCGTTAAATACACGGATAGCATTGGGAATACCCGACTGTACAACGTTATAGGTGTCCACCAAAAGCATACAGTTGGAGGGGTACAGTTCGGCATATTTTCTAAAAGCTTCATACTCACTATCGAACATCTGAACCCAACTATGGGCCATGGTGCCTACGGCAGGGATCTGATAATACCGGTCGGCAATGGAGCAGGCTGTGGCAGCACATCCTCCGATGTAAGCGGCCCTTGCCCCCAAAATAGCGGCATCATATCCTTGGGCCCGGCGGGAGCCAACCTCGGAGATGGGCCCACCCTGGGCAGCGCGGACCATCCGGTTGGCTTTAGTAGCAATCAAGGACTGGTAGTTGATGGTCAACAGCACCATGGTTTCAATCAGCTGGGCCTGAATCATAGGCCCCCGAACTACCACTACTGGTTCGTTGGGAAACATGGGCATCCCTTCTTCCAGTGCCCAAACATCACACTGGAACTCAAAGTGCCGCAGATAATCCAAAAATCCCTCATCAAAGCCGCCCTTTTCCCGTAGATAAGTAAGGTCGTCTTCGGTAAACTTTAGGTTTTTGAGGTACTCAATCAGCTGCTCCAGGCCAGCAAAAATGGCAAATCCACCCTGATCCGGGATTTTTCGGAAGAACATGTCAAACACCGCCACCTCGTCCTTCATCCCGTTGGAAAAGTATCCGTTGGACATGGTAAGCTCATAAAAATCTGTGAGCATGGTTAGATTTCTCTCTATTCTCAACTCATCTTGCAGCATTTTTAAAACCTCTCTTCATTCCCATTTTTTTAGAAAGCCAAAGATAATGCCCGAGAATCTCCGCTGCAGTTACGTCCCCTAAAAGCCTGATAAATAAGCCGGAAAGCACACTACAGCAGGATTGTCCCTACAACGAGGTTCCACCTGATAAAAGCATTTTTGGGACGTTACAGCAGCACTTTTTTGCAGAGGGTAATCCCGTTGGCGGCCATAAAAGCTAAAGAAAATAGATTGCACAGCTCCTGATCATGGCCTGGCGCCTCATAGGTTTCCACCAGATCTAAGGGCACAATAATCCTGGACGGAACATTATGCTGATTGCAGTAGGTTTTCAGCGAAACGGCGAAATGGAAAACACAAATGTCGGTGCAGCAGCCGGTAAGGATAAAACATTGTTCCCTCTGGCCCGCCTGCAGCCGCTTATATACTGGGGTCTGCTCAAAGCCTTCGGCCCAAAAGCCGTTAGTGGAATTTTTGTAAAGGGTCGGCAGCTCCAGTGCCTCCAGCTCTGGTACCAGGCGGTATTCTTCCGGGGTGACGCAGTGGACTGGGTAGTTCACAAGCTCTGACGAATCCAACTGGTGCCTATCAGAAAAGCACTGGATCAGTATGCCTTTTTCCTTTGCCTTCTGCAAAAAAGCGGCTGTAGCGGGAATGATTTGCTCTACCAACGGGCTGGAAAGGCTTCCCTGACGGGTAAAACCCAGGTTCATGTCAATAGAAAACACAGCAACACACTCTTTTTTTGCCGCACGCAGGTCTATCTCTGGCAACTTTTGGAATTGATGCAGCAGCTCTATGGCATACTGCCCCGCTTTTTGTTTTAACTGCTGATCTTCAAGGCTTAATTTCATATAAAAACCACCTTTCTTTCGTTAGGACGGTTATTGATGCTCAAAGTTTACAAGCTCTAAATACTCTCGGCAGCTTCCTGACTTCAGCAAAAAGTAGGATCGCTGAATCCATTCGGAGGCTTCTTCGGCAGCCTTAGTGATCAGCTGTGGCACACTTTCGGTAGAAAAATCCTCCAGCTCACTGCCCACCGGCTGCCAGGGTAGGTTGTGGTGATTCATCAGTTCGGTTTTTTTGTACCGTCGCTTTACATGGGAGGCTAAATCATTGGATTTTTTCCGAAGCCGGTCTACCAGCCTGGCCAAAGGATATAGCAGATGATTGCGGTCCATCAGCAGGGCAAACAAAAAACCACACTCCCGAAAAGCATCCTCCACCGCATCATCAGACGTCGTTTGGCCAAACACTTCCCAAAGCATCACGGTATAAAGCCGGGCAATCACGCTTAATTCCCGGCGCTCTATCTTAAAATAGGAAGGAACTGAAAAATCCCGCAGCCGTTTTCCCTCATATTCCCGCCAGATTAAAGCGTCCAGCCGGTTTTCGATATTGTGATGAATCCCTTGATGAAACCGGGCTTCTACCCTGCCTGACATGTTTTCCTGATGGTAGTAGACGTAAGGATGCAGTGTTTTGTCCATACAATAATGGGTAACAAAGCCGAAATAGTAGGACAAAAGCAACTCCTTTACCCACTGATTCTGCTGCCTGTTGATATATTTCTCCATAAAAGTCATCATCTGAGCAGTTTTTTCAGCATGCATCAGGCCGCCCAGCTTGGGGTAAGGCGAGTGCGGCAGATATACCTGGTAAAAAAAGAAAGGATCAGGGCCCTGGGTCCCCCAAAAATAAGCGGCCCGCCGCCGCAGAATAACCTCCGAAATGTCCTTAGGGAGCAGTCGCAAAGTTTCTTGCCCTCCCACGCAGTGAGAAATATATCCGGGCATAGGCGTCTCCTTTCT
>CATJLA010000109.1 GCA_949741215.1 uncultured Oscillospiraceae bacterium | reverse complement strand
GGGCTCTCCTCCTTTCCGGCATCTGTTTATATAAACGAAATTCCTGTAAAAAAGACTACAGGTTTTGCTTAAAAAATTACTTCCGCTGTACTATGGTAATTTATAGCCATGATTGTAGATCCACGATTTTTCCCATAGGGCAAAACGAAGGCTTTATCCCCACAAGTTGATATACGAAGCTCGGCCGAAGCCTAAAAAGCACCCACCCCATACAAGGCAGGTGCTTTTTTGAAAACAAAACGGACTTTTATACAAACAACTGCTTAAACCGCTGATAGCCTTCCTCCCACCCGGCTCCGGAATGAGGCTGGAACTCCTTCACCGGGAAGGAACGGATCACAGCCTTCCGCGCGGCAGGCAGGTCGGCAATCGCTCCAAGGCTAATCAGCTGCACCGCAATATTGCCCATAGCGGTGGCTTCAATAGGCCCGGCAACTACCTTTACACCACAGGCATCGGCAGTAAGCTGGCATAAAAAGCCGTCCTTTGTACCGCCGCCTACCACGTTGATCTGCGGATACCGCTTTCCGCCTGCGTCACAAAGGTATTCGAAAACATTCCGATATTTCATAGCAAGGCTTTCATAAATGCACCGCATTACCTCGCCGATATTCTGCGGCACATGCTGCCCGGTGGCCTGGCAGAGGCCTTTTACCTTGTCAATTAACCTGCCGGGCTTCAAAAATTCCGGCGAATCCGGGTCAATAAAGCATTGGAATGCAGGCGCTTTCAATGCCTCCTGCTCCAGCTGAGCATAGGACATCTCCCGCCCTTCCCAGATCAACTGGCGGCGGGTTTCCTGAATCAGCCAAAGCCCCATAATATTCTTCAGGTAGCGGGTAGTGTGATTGTACCCCCCCTCATTGGTAATATTAAATTCCATAGATTTCTCATCCATAATAGGAGCCTGCAGCTCAGTGCCCATCAGCGACCAAGTACCGCAGCTGATAAAAACAAAATCCGGCTCGGTTGTAGGCACTGCGACGACAGCGGAAGCGGTGTCATGAGAGGTTACAGCAATAACCTCTGCCTTTGGGGCGCCGTCCAGCTCGGAAATAATCTCATCACTCAGCCAGCCAATCCGTGTGCCGGGCTGTACCATATCGCAAAAAATCCGGTCAGGAATCCCAACCCGCCGCACCAGCTCCCGGTTCCAGCCGCCGTTCTTATCCAGCAGCTGAGAGGTGGAGGCAATGGTATACTCCGCCTTTTTCTCCCCGGTTAAAAAGTAGTTGAGCAAATCAGGGGTAAACAGCATCCGATCCGCCCGGTCCAGCAAATCCTTTCGATAATGAGCTAAATAATAAAGCTGAAACAGGGTGTTAATCTGCATAATTTGAATCCCGGTCATGCCATAAAGCTCTTTTGGGGGAATCTGACTCAGCAGCTCGTCCACCATGCCGTCAGTGCGGTCGTCCCGGTAATGTACCGGGTTTTCAAGCAACCGCCCATTTTGATCCAGCAAACCAAAGTCCACTCCCCAGGTATCAATGCCAATACTTTCAAACCCGCCGGCTTGGGTAGCCTTCAAAATTCCCTGCTTCACCTCGTGGAACAGCCGGAGAATATCCCAATACAGGCAGCCATTCAGCAGCACCGGATCGTTGGAAAAGCGATGCACCTCCTGCAGTTCAATCTTTTCCCCGTCAAACCGCCCCAAAATAGCGCGCCCGCTGGAAGCGCCAAAGTCAAATGCCAAAACACTTTTTTGCATAAAAACCCCTCCATTTTTCTTTCTTTTATCTGAATTTTATGCGAAAATGCCGTAAAAGTCAATAAAAACCTCGGCTTTTTGCTTTTTTTCGGACGTCGTTTTTGTGCCTGCGCTGCACCGAGCGCGTCACCCTGCAACAAGGCTGCAGCTGTTGATAAATGCGGTGCAACTCCCGGCGGCTGAACCGTCCCGGATGCCAAACCCCCGCCTAAAAAAAGCTTCTCCGCAGCTTTTTCGGCTGGATCACCTTAGCCCCA
The DNA here is from genome assembly GCA_949741215.1 of uncultured Oscillospiraceae bacterium. GTDB lineage: Bacteria > Bacillota > Clostridia > Oscillospirales > Ruminococcaceae > CATJLA01. The sequence goes on along the minus strand of CATJLA010000109.1, from coordinate 21,412 downwards.
GCCCCCCGCACCTTCATTTTTTTCAAGGTACATCGAGGGGAAAACACCACTATGGAATAGACTTTTTTCTCAAACTTAGTATCCTCCCACCCCAAAAAACGGAGCAGAGCATTTACATGCCCCTCATTCTGCCAAATAGGATTATAGAAGCTTCTCCGCTCTCCACGAGGCCGTATCTGCATCCAGTGAGGGCTGTTTTTATCTCCAAAAATCCAGCCGGAATAGTTTTTGTTCTCAATCACAAAAATCCCGTTTTTTCGCAGAACCAGCAGATCAATTTCGGTTGTTGTTCCGGCCCGCCGCCCCGGCAGATAAAGATTTGCCAAAATCAGCTGAAATCCTCCAAACCGCCTGATTTCCTCTGCCAGCTCCTCTTCCCCTGCCCGGCCAAGCTCCGCCCAGCGGGCCTCCTGCCTCTTCCGCCGGATCAAACGCCGAACCCATAAAAGGAAAAAAAGCGAACACACCGCCAGCACTCCAAGCAGAGGTAAAGCCGGCTCCTCCAACCAACGCATTTTGTATTGAATCACCAGGTTCCTTTCTTTGCGGACAAAACAGCCGCCTTAAAATCCCCAGGCCCCCTCTTAGTTTCCCCGCAAGCCTAAGCCGCTCATCCAGGGGGAACGCTCCTGGCAACCACTGCAGCCCCCTGTAAAGCGCTGTACCACATGGGAGCAGGACGTCCCCGCAAATTACAGATTACGCAGCACCTGCAGCGCCAGCGGCCCTTCATAGGCAAAGCACCGGCTGCTGGCCTCAATGGTAACACGCCCCTCATAGCCAATAGCCCTAAGCTCATTCATAAACAGCCGCATCTGGCCCTCGGCGTAGGTGGGATAGCACCTCCCCTCCCGCAGGGCAACATGCACATGATTCAGCCGGCCCACCGTCCGCAGATGCTCCATCGGCTCGTCATCCTTAAACATATGGTAGCTGTCCGCCAGCACCCACACATTGGGCAGATCAACCGCCGCAGCCAGCATCGCTCCTTCTGTCACCGTGTTGATCAGATTGGTTTCCGCCCGGCAAAGGGGCTCTACAGCAACCTCCATCCCATGTTCTCCGGCTATCATGCCAATCATCCGGGTAACCTCCCGCAGCCGTTTCCAGCCTTCGATAAAGGGCATATCCTCCGGCTTGCGGCGGGCAGAACCGCTGCCAAAAACCACCAGCTTTACCCCAATCCGCTGCAGCCTGCCCAGGGTATCCCGCAGGTAGCTTTCCACCCGGGCCATCCCCTCGTCAGTCAGCAGGTCAATGTCATGGAACAGCACATTGCTGCTCTCCGCAGGCAGCCCGCACTGACGAATCTGCTCCAGAGCCGTCTCAAACTCCTGTTCCGAAAGCTTGGAAAGATTTGAGGCATTTACCTCCAGATAATCATACCCCATTTTTGCGGCCTCCGGCCCATTCTCTACACTGGTAATGCCAAACCTCATAGTCAGTCTCCTCCCTATTTTTCTCTGGGGACGTAACAGCGCCCGCACACTCCGCGCCTCCAAAACACGCCCAGCCCTATTCCAAAACCCTAAAGCAGAAATGCTGTGCTTCGTCCCCGGCATACTAAAGCAAGTATAAACAGTATAGCACACATCTGCCAGGATTTCCATCAAAAAAATTTGAAAAAACCCTTGACTGTGCCCTTAGGTAACCGTTTATACTAAAACCGGAAGAAAGGGGCGGAACTGCCATGAAAATTAAGGAAGTTTGTACCCGTACCGGCCTGACAAAACGGGCCGTGCGGTTCTATGAGGAAAAGGGGCTGATCACCCCGGCCGCAGCTCCCAACGATTACCGGGAATTCTCGGAGGAGGATCTTAACCGTCTGCAGATGATAGCCAAGCTGCGGGCCCTGCGGATGCCGGTAGAACAGATCGGGCAGCTGCTTGCCAACCTGGAGCAAGCGCCGGAAATTCTGGCCGCTCACCGCTGCTGGCTGGAGGAGGAGGGCCGGCAGCAAGCTCGGTTCAGCTGCCTGCTGGCTAAGCTGAGCTCCGCTAGGCCTCAAACACCTCAGCAACTGCTGGCTGAACTGGAAAGGGCAGGCATGGAGGAGAAAACAGCAGTGTCCCCCGATCAACAGCCGGATTTTGCCCGGTTTGAAGCCTTTACCGCAGAGGAAAAAGCGGCGCTGTCCCGTCAAGCCAAAAGCAACCTGGCATTGTTGGAACGCAAAAGAAGAAGAGTTGCCCTGAGCCTGCTGCTTTTGCTGCTGTGCGGGCTGCTGGCGGGCTGGTGGCTTTGGCGGGAAGATCAGCCCCATTATTCCGTTTCCAGCGTATATGGTATTGATATCCGGTTCACAGCGTTTCCGTGGGAGCAGCTTGGAGAGCATTCCCGGCAGATCGCTGAATTTGAGTTAAATCATAATCCTGTTACCGGCAAGCCAGGCCCGTTTGCCGCCCGCCTGCCCTTTGCAAACCGTACGACAGCACAGCTGCTTTCAGACTCGCTGCTTCCAGGGCAGCAGTACGCCGGATTTTCAGTCGACGTGATCCTTTCTCGCAGGGAGGCCAAGCGGGAAGGGATGTTGGATGGCCAAGGGAAACTGCTGACAGAAAAGGCCCTGGAACGGTTTTGGTCCGACCCGGAGTTTGCATTACAGTACGGCAGTATTACCGCCGTTTATAGCGGAGAATGATTTGAAAAGCATACGAATAACAGGATAGCTGTCACGTCCCAAAAGCAGCTGTATAAACAAGCAGCCCCCGGCCAAAACCGAGGGCTGCCACACAAGGCTTTTGAGATGTTACAAAAATAAACACCGGGCACAATAGGGTTACTCCGCGAACAGAGGTGTGGAAAGATAGCGGTCGCCGGTATCCGGCAGCAGCGCCACGATAGTTTTGCCCTTGTTTTCCGGGCGCTTTGCCAGCTGCACGGCCGCCCAAACCGCCGCGCCGGAAGAAATGCCCACCAGCACGCCCTCCGCCTGGCCTACCCTTCTGCCGGCGGCAAAAGCGTCCTCGTTTTCTACAGCGATCACCTCGTCGTAAACGCCGGTATTCAAAACCTCGGGAACAAACCCCGCGCCAATGCCCTGGATCTTATGAGCACCAGCAGTCCCCTTGCTTAAAACAGGGGAGGACGCAGGCTCAACCGCCACAATTTTCACCCCGGGGTTTTTGCTTTTCAGGTACTCCCCTACCCCGGTAATCGTGCCGCCGGTGCCTACGCCGGCTACAAAAATATCCACCTGTCCGTCGGTATCCTCCCAGATTTCCGGGCCGGTAGTGGCTTTATGAACAGCGGGATTTGCAGGGTTGACAAACTGGTCGGGCACAAAGCCGCCAGGAATTTCCTTTTCCAGCGCAGCAGCCTTCTCGATAGCGCCAGTCATACCTTTAGCGCCTTCCGTCAGCACCAGTTCCGCACCGTAGGCCTTCATCAGCTGACGTCGCTCGACGCTCATAGTCTCAGGCATTACAATAATAATCCGGTAGCCGCGGGCAGCCGCCACCGAGGCCAAGCCAATGCCGGTATTGCCGGAAGTTGGCTCAATAATAACAGAACCAGGCTTCAGCAGCCCTTTTGCCTCTGCGTCATCAATCATAGCCTTGGCAATACGGTCCTTTACACTTCCGGCAGGGTTAAAATACTCCAGCTTGCCTAAAATACGGGCGGAAAGGCCCTCTTCCTTTTCAATATGCGTCAGCTCCAAAAGGGGCGTTTTGCCAACCAGCTGGTCAGCAGATGTATAAACATTGCCCATAGTAGCTTCCTCCTAACTATTTTGATTTTTAATTTTGTTAAAGACTTACTTGCGGCGTTCAGATAGAAAGGATTTGTTGCAAAAATACCTATCTTTCCGATATGTTTATATGAATTATACTCCATCCCCCTGAATTTGTCAATGAAAGATTTGGAAAAGAATCTGCAAAAGGAAAATTTTTTGTTCTGTCACCAGTCAAAGCGGCAAACCTCTTTGAGTGCGGGCAGTAAATAAAAGAGTTGATTTACAAAAAAGTGTACCTTTTTGTAAGGAGACATCATTTGCGTAAAAATACATGAAAAATCTTGAAAAAGCAGGGTGCTTATGGTATATTTAAAGTATAAAAAGAAAAAGAGTTGACTTACAAAAAGGTACAGCTTTTTACAAAGATGCTCCCAAAGAAAAAAGCAGGGAAGGGTGACACAAGGCCATGAGCCATTCAACAAAGAAGCTGGATCTGACAGGACAACGGTATGGAAAGCTGACCGTACTGCGTCCGGCGGAAAATATAGGCAGCAAAACAGCCTGGTGGTGCCGGTGTGACTGCGGAAAGGAAACCGTGGTAAAAACCTGCAGGCTGCGCAGCGGGCATACCTCCAGCTGCGGTTGCTTAGGACGAAAAAATGAGCCTGGAGCAGGGCTGCCGGGGCTTACCTACATAGACGGTACCTGCATTGAAATGCTGCGTGCAAAAACCGTGAGAAAAAATAACACCAGCGGCGTCCCAGGCGTGGACTGGAGAGCCTCTAAACGGCTGTGGAGGGCAACCATCTGCTTTAAGGGGAAACGGTATTACCTGGGGAGCTACGGCAGGTTTGAGGACGCAGTAAAGGCCAGAAAACAGGCGGAGGAAAACCTGTACGAGAGCTTTTTATGTGAGTTTGCAGCACAACAGGCGGCTAACAGATAATAGAATAGAGGAGGGCGGCCTTATGGTTCAGGAAAATCCACCATGGACGTCGCCTGCCGCCGGAAGCGTCATACGGCGGCAGGATGGAACCTGCTGAGACGCACCAGGCAAACCACGGGAAATCGTGGGGCTGCAAAGCCATGGGGACTAAGGTATCGACAATGCGATGCTATGTTAGCCCGGTTGCTGGACACGTTTTTGCGGCTTACAAGCTCCGCTTACGTCGCAAAAGCAACTGAGTAAACTGCCTGAAAGGGCAGGGCACAAAGCCAAGGGGCCTACGGTGTCTGTTCTGGGGCTTAGAGCTTATTTCCCCGACACTATGGCAGCCCAGCCGCCGGATACTTTGCATCCGTTAATACTGCAAAGGAGGATACACCATGAAAAATAAGAAGCCATTCACTAATTTAGCAAAGCGCAGCCTTGCCATGTTTGTGGCGCTGGCTACCAGCGTCAGCCTGCTGCAGGTAACAGCGTTTGGCGTGGAAGAAGTTGTCGAAAATGAAGACGGCTCCACTACGGTAATCGACATTACCGAACAGGTATGGAATGAGGATAACGCTTCCGGAAGCTCTACCACAAAGGATTCTGTTACAACAGATCCCAACGGGAATGTACTGGAGGAATCCAGCAGCATTACCGGAACTGAGACCACCAAAACGGAAAATCCCAGTTCCACATCGACAGAAAATGTTACTGGAGGAGGAGGGGCCTCTATTACGGTAATCCCCGGTCAGGACAACAGCACAGAAGTGGATGCGGACGCAATTTTTGAGTCCATAAAGCAGGATACCTCCGGCAAAGAGTGGACCAAAAATGAGGACGGTTCTTTCACCAAAAAAGAAGACGTAAAAGACGGGACCTGCGTTACTACAGTAAAGGATTCCACAGACGAAAACGGCAACAAGGTTTATACTACCGAGACGGTTACTACCACCGAGGTAACTGAGCCTGCTGTTTTTGACGTCCCGGAAGCCGGAACCACCACAAACCCCGACGGCAGCCGCACTACCATTACCGTAGTGACTGACGAGAACGGTGTAGTCACTGGCTATACCGAGCTTACAGAGGTGCTGAATGCAGCCGGCGTTGTGACGTCCAGCGTAACCAAAACTGTAGCGCAATCCGGCAAAACCACCACTACCACTACTACCAGAAATGTAAAAACCCAGGTAGTTGCTCCTGACACAAAGGGAGAGATCAAGGTTACAGTAGGTGAGGTAACTGCCGGCGATAAGCAGGGCGCGCTTCATACCAATGGGCTGAAAGTTACAGATACTCCCACAGCTGACAACGACTTGCTATCGCCTGAGAAGGTTGAGAGCAATGTCACGCTGGATGATTTGGAGGATGACGATCTGGTCTTTGTAGCCGGTATCGGTCTTACCTCTAAGTACAATCTGACCATTATGTACACGCAAAACAAAAATGGGGGTTGGATGAAGTACTCTAAAGGATGGCCGGTTCAACAGTATATTGTAAAGGATAAGGATGGCAATGAGCATCCCGTATACTGCGCCGATATGTCTGTTATGACAGAAGATGCAGTAAAGTATTTTATGAATAATACAGAGGATGCTGATTATTACACCAATCCGAACAACAACCAAAAGGACCCGACCGGCGGAGACCATCTCAGAGATATTGCCCTCAATGGCTACTGGGGTACTGAGGAAGGTACCGGCAGCTTGTCTGCACTGGTAGAAAAGCTGCTTGCTGCAAAAGATGCCGGCGATCCTGCTTTAGAGAACTTGTCTAAGGAGCAGATTGAGTCTCTGACAGCAGGCCAGGCTTTAACCGCCACACAGGCTGCTATCTGGAAGTACGGCAACAGTCTTTCCTTAAATCCCTCTGTTTTGCAGACCGGTACTTTAACACAGGCTGTTACCCCTGATTCAAAGCTGGAGTATGACCCCGCAGCAGGTGTTATTACACGGATTACTACCACCTACAACAAAGAAACGGGCGAAACAACGATAACCACAGAGGAAATCAAACTAAATCTTCCTGCTGGAGCGGAGATTACGGTTAAACGCAATCCCGAAACTCAGGAGATTGAAAGTATTTCTTATCCCAAGTACTCTCCTGCGTATGTCAAGCTTCTTCCCGACGGGTGGTTAAACAATCCGAATCATTCTCTGGTTGGCGGAACCGGGCACAAAAAAGATGATCCGGACGTACAGCTGATCGAGGCCGTTTACAAGTATCTTACTGCTTTAGAGGAGGAGGATACTACCACTGACCTGATTCAGCCCTCTGACATTGTGGAAGCCGTTACTACCGTGAAGGAAGCCATAGGCAAAAACGAGGAGAACCATGACGTATACAACACCGACATGAGCTTCGTCTTAACCGTTGAACCTAGCCGCCTGAACGGCGACCTACTGGTAAACGTGTATGACTCGGAAACCGGTGAGCTGATTACCACTCGCCGCATTGCTGGGGATGGCAGCAACGATGATGCTTCTATTAAAAATGCCAAGGTGGAGCAGGGTGAAAAGGGTATCATCTATACCATTGAGGACCTGCAGCTTGCAAATGGGCAAACCGTTAGAATTAACCTGGTTGGCTCCCAAGAGGTAAAAAAGGGCGCTTACCTGGTTACTGCCCAAACCGGCCATGAGAATCACCAGACCTTTGTAGGCGTTGAGGAAGGTTACCGCGAGGTTGACCTGAACTTTACCTTGAAGCTGGATGCTACCCCTGGTGTGGTTAATACCACCGAGAGCAGCAGTGTTGAAGAGGTACGGACCTGGGAGGAAACTACCGATGTTCAGTATAACTACTATCGGCTGGATCTTCCCAATATTCCTACCGATCCCGGGCCTGACGACCCTACTCCTACTCCTACCCCTGACCCGGAAGACCCCACGATAGAGATCCCGGATGAGCCTACGCCCTTGAGTGAGCAGCCTTCGGAGGATGATCTGATCGACATTTTTGACGAGGATGTACCCCTGGCAAACGCTGCCGGCACCGGCAATTATGATGCCGTATGGTATCTGGTGGCTATTCTGGCTGTAGCGGGTATTTTGAGCCTGGGCGCTGCCGAGCGTAAGGCCACCCGGTAAATCTCAATTTGTTGCGCAAAATACCATACGAGTTTCCGGATATGCCGAAAACATCGGTAATCGGCAAATGGTTTTTTCTTCCCTGTTTTGTTGCTTCGGGGACATCTGCCGGGCCGGCTCTTCCGGCCCGGCTTTGTTTTGGGCTGGGTTCTTAATGGAAGAACTATTGTTTCACGTGAAACAATTTCTATCATTCTTACCTTTCCTGCAGTGGTCTGGTCTGTGATGGGATTCAGCCAAAAAATTGCAGAAATACTGGAACACACCTGCAAATTTATGGGCTGCAGTTACGTCCCGAAAGCAATAAAAGGATGATTTGCACCGACGATACAAAAATGCCTGCTGTTTTTGCAAACAACAGGCATTCGCTTTTTATCCAAGCCAAACCGGCAGCGACGCAAGAAAGGTGATAAGCAGCAAAACCGCCAGGGAAACAGGCACCAGCACCAGCAACGCCGATAAGACCATGGCAAGTACATCGTGCTTTTCCAAGCCGCCCTCCCGCTGAATTTCGTCTTTCATCTCTTCCCTTTTGGCTGGATTATCCGGCTTTTGCAGCTTTTTCCAAAGCATGGGAATACTCCTTAATTACTGCGGGCATCCGCACGGGTGGTGGTGACTTCAAAGAGGTAATTCCCCTTTTCGTCCAGCTTACGGTCCAGATTATGGCAGGCCACAAAATGCCCGGGCTCCACTTCCACCATCGGCGGAGGAACGCGCTTACACTTATCACAGGCCATAAAACACCGGGTATGGAACTTACAGCCGGAAGGCGGTTTAATGGGGCTGGGAATGTTGCCCTCCAGATAAATGCGCTCCTTTGTCAGGCTTTCCAGATCGGTAGTAGGAATCGAACTGAGCAGCGCAATGGTATAGGGATGGCGGGGATCACTGAAGATCATATCCGTAGGCGCAACCTCTACCATATTGCCCAGGTACATTACACCAATACGGTCAGAAATATAGCGCACTACCGAAAGGTTGTGGGAGATGAACAGGTAGGTAAGCTTCTCCTTTTCCTTCAGCTCCTGGAGCAGGTTGATAATCTGAGACTGAATGGAAACGTCCAGTGCGGAAACACATTCGTCACACACCACAAACTTGGGCTTTACCGCCAGAGACCGGGCGATACAGATTCTCTGCCTTTGGCCGCCGGAGAACTGATGGGGATACCTGTTGTACATATAGGGCTGCAAACCGCAGGACTCCATATTGTTGAAGATATAGTCCTTCATTTTGGCAGAGCCTGGTTTGAAAAACTTGTGCGTCGTCAGGCCCTCGGCAATAATCTGGCCGATGGTCATCCGGGGGTTCAAAGAGGAATAGGGATCCTGGAAGATAATCTGCAGGTCCTTCCGCAGGCTTCTCATTTCCTGTACCGTCAAGCGGGAAAGATCAATACCCTTATCCAGCATAGCCTCGTAGCGCATAAACTCGGAATCCTGCACATACGTCTGCTTAGCCTGGTCAATCTCTTTCTGGGAGGCATCAGCTTTTTTCTTCAGCTCATCCACCGCATTGTTTTCCTGACGTAAGCGCTCCTTTGCGGCTGCAAGCTTCTTCTCCAAAGAATCTGTGTTGCCGTTGGCCGCTTTTTTGTCGGCAATATCGCCTTCCAACATTTCAATATCCAGCCGGATATCCTCCGCCTTAGTCACCTGCTTTGCAACCGCAACGTTACATTTATAATGGTTCAACAGCAGAGCCGCACCCTTTTGGGTATCCTTTACCATAAAGCCGCCCAATATTTTTGCGACGTTATCCAAAGCGGTTTTTTCCTCCGCCTGGGCCAGGTTTTTCTCCTGCAGATCAAAAAATTCTGCGTTTTCTCCCAGCTTATCACACTTTTCAGTCAGCTCCTTAGCCTTAGCGGCAGCCTTATGGTACTTGCTGATGTAGTTTTCCGCATGGCGCAGAGTATCCAGGACATAGCGCGGGGCTACCTCCTCCAGCGTACGTCCATAATACATGGTACTGCCGGCTGTTTGATCATACAATTGGAGAAGAACACGCCCCAAGGTGGATTTGCCGCAGCCGGACTCCCCTACCAGGCCAAAAGTTTCCCCCTGGTAGATGTCTATAGAGATATCCTCATTTGCGCGAACATACAGCTGCTGTTTTTGAAACAGACTGGACTTTGCGATAGGAAAATACTTTTTCAGATTACAGATTGACAGTAATTTTTCCATGAGCTGCGCTCCTCCTTTCCTCTTTCTTTGGATAGAAGCAGCGAACCAGCTGGTTCTCTCCTACCGGGTGCAGTTGGGGCTCCTCATCAATACATTTTTGCGTGCAGTATTTGCACCGAGGGGCAAATTTACAGCCCTTGGGCAGATCAAGAGGATGAGGCACCACGCCGGGAATGGGGTCCAGCTTTTTCCGGTCATCGTTCAGCCGGGGGATAGAATACATCAGGCCCTCGGTATACGGATGGCTCATTTCACAGTCGGAAAAAATCATCCGGGCCGGGGCACGCTCCACCACCTGGCCGCAGTACATAACCACCACATCGTCCGCCATTTCGTTAATAACTCCCAGATCGTGGGTAATAAACATAATTGCGGTGCCGTTTTCTCTCTGAAGTCGATTCATCAGGTGCAAAATCTGGGCCTGTATTGTGACGTCAAGCGCAGTGGTAGGCTCATCGGCAATTAAGATGTCCGGCTTACAGGCCAGTGCCATAGCAATCATCACACGCTGGCGCATACCGCCGGAAAGCTGGTGAGGATACTGCCGCACCACTTGTTCCGGGTTTGGAATCTGCACAGCACGCAGCATCTCGATGCTTTTTTGCGCTGCCTCCTTTTTGCTCATGCCCTGGTGAATCATAAAGGGCTCCGAAAGCTGCCGTTTAATGGAAAATACTGGATTTAAGCTGGTCATAGGCTCCTGAAAGATTACCGAAATCCGGTTGCCGCGAATGTGATACAGCTCTTGTGTGGTCAGCTCTGCCAGATCCCTGCCGTCAAAGGAAATCGTGCCTTCCGCAATATAACCATTAGCATCCAGCAGACGCAAAATGCTCATGGCGGAAACGCTTTTACCGGAACCGGATTCCCCTACAATTCCCAGTGTTTTCCCCTTCTCAATGGAGTAGGAGACATCATTTACAGCTTTTACTGTACCATTTCTGGTTTTGAAAAAGGTTTTCAGGTTTTTTACTTCAAGCAACGGCATTATTTTTCCACCTCCGACTTCGGATCAAGGACGTCACGCAAGGTGTCGCCGATAATGTTGATACAGATAACTGCAATTGAGAGGAAAATTGCAGGGAACACCCAGCGCCACCAATAGTTCTGGATAACAGTAGCGTTCCGGCAGCCATACAGCATATTGCCCCAGGTAGGCCTGGGCAGCTGCACACCAAAGCCCAGGTAAGAAAGGCTGGATTCTGTTAGCATACTGGAAGCGAAGTTTAAGGTAACAGAAACCAAAATGACCGAAATAACGTTGGGCAGAATGTGCTTAAAGGCAATATTGCTCTCTTTAATGCCCATGGAACGAGCTGCGGTAACGAATTCCTTTTCGCGCTCTGCCAGGATTTGGCCGCGGATTAACCGTGCCAGTCCCGTCCAGGAAAGAACACCCAAAATTAACATGATAATGAAGATACGGACGTCCTCGTGAAGATCACTGGCTTGTAAAATTGCAGAAAGCACCAGCGCAAAGGGCAGGAACGGAATAGCGCCGAAAATCTCGGTAATACGCATCAGCAGCATATCTACCTTGCCGCCAAAGTAGCCGGAAATACAGCCAATGATTATACCAATAATCGTGGATACAATAACGGAAACCGCGCCAATGGTCATCGTCATCTTGCCGCCGTTCAGCACACGATTGAATATGTCACGGCCCATTTCATCAGTACCCATCAAATAACCTTTTAACCCCCAAGCCCCTACAAACTTGCCGTCCTTAAAGGCATAGTTCTGGAAGCCTGCGGAAATTACCTGGTCTGCCGCATAACCGGTTTTCAGGTTTTTGGGGACGTCAGTTTGCCCCAGCTTACCGTTGCCCCAAGCATAAATCTCGCCGTGAGAGGTGATCATGGTAAAATGCCGGGTACCGCCGGAAATTTCCACTACTGTTTCCCCTTCAGGAAGAGCAGGGACTTCAGCGTCAATACCGCAAGCTATAATCTCGCCATCGTCCAAAAGAAGAAGGAGAGAGTCGCCGGAAGAGGCGATGTCCGTCACCTTCCGGTCGCCAATGTATTCCTGGGTATTCACGGTTTTGGCTATGCCGTCGTCATCCCGCACGGTGCAGTTATCATATCTTGTGCTGCTTCCTGTGACGAAATCGCCCTCGGTGGAAATTCCATAGAAGCCGGTGTTGGTAAAGAGAATTTTACTGAGGGTCAACTCCCCTCTTTTTACCAGCTTGGTAATGGATCTCATATTGCTGGCACCCGCCTGGTCGTTACCCCAGGCATAAAGGGTACCGTCCTTCATCAGGATAGCAGTTACCTGGACGCCGCAAACCAAATCCTGCACCTGAGTAGGATCAATGGTTCCGTCGATCAGCTCGTCCGGCTGCTTGGTACAGCTGGCAATCAGGCTGCCGTCATGCCCATATTGGCCATTGTCATACTGGCCCCAAGCGTAAACTCTGCCGCTTTCGCCAATAGCCACACAGTGGTCTGAACCGGCTTCAGCAAACAAAATTTTGTCGTTCTGCACCTCTTCTGGTATCACCATGACATCAGTGTTCTTTTTATTGCTTTTCTTATTGCTGCTACTGCCGTAATACCCCCAGGTATGCACGTTACCATCGGTATCCAGCCCCAAAGTAAAGGAACCACGGGAGGAAATACTTACTGTGCCGTCCTTCATGGCATCGGGCAGGTTCATCATATTATAATTAGGGGCGATATTAGCATGGAGTGACTCCATGTAGGAAAGGTCAACCGGTGCAATGGCAGGACCGATAAAAGCAGTTAAAAACATCGCTGCCAGCACAATTACCGCGATTGTAGCCAATGGCTTGTGAAAAAAACGCTTTACCGCAAGCTTGCCGGGGCTATCGTACCGCTCATCGCTGACAGTCAGCTCCTTACTGCCGCCAAAAAAGCCTCGTTTGAGCCATCTTGTTAGGAAAAAGCCTTGATTTTTCTTCTTTTCCACCTGCAGTCCCCCCTTTACTTATTCACACGGATGCGGGGATCCGCAATTCCATATGCAATATCAATAATCAAATTGCCCAGCAATCCGACCATCACATAAAACATCTGTAAAAGCAACACCACTTCAAAATCCTTGTTTGTCAGCGCATTGATGTAAATCCTGCCCATTCCGTTTAGGCCGAACAGGTTCTCAACCATGATAGAACCGGAAAAAATACCGATAAACCATCCAATAACCAGCGTAATAACCGGAATCAGCGCATTTCTCCAGGCATGGCTGTACACTACAACCTTTTCCCGCAGGCCCTTTGCCCGGGCAGTGCGGATGCAATCCATTGAAAGCGCTTCCGTCATAGAAGCACGCACATAACGAGTCATGCCACCAAGGGAGGAGAAGGTCATAACAATTAGCGGCAGGGCCATATATTTCATTTCATCCAAAAACTTTTGCATACCCTTATAGTCAGAACCCGGCGTTTTCATGCCCGAAACCGGGAACCACCTTAGCTGCACCGCAAAAAGCCAGATGAACAAGATTGCCGTAATAAAAATTGGGATACTATACCCTACAATAGTAAGCACCTGTATAAAAGTATCCCGTTTGCCGCCCCGGTGGACGGCACAGAAAATTCCCAGCGGTATAGTTACCCCCAGGGCCAGTATCGTCGCAAAAATATTGATAAAAATAGTATTTCTCATTGGTTCCACAAGAACCTCCTGGGCAGGCTTGTTATAATCATAACTATAGCCAAAATTGCCCTGCAGAAGCCCTTTATACTGGCCGTTTATTGGCACAACGCCAACCCAGCCTAAATAACGGGTAATTACATTTTGGTCGGTACCCAAATCCTTGCGCAAATTTTGATAAACCTGCTCTAACTGCTGTGGATTCTGCTTATAAGCCTCCCTGAATTTATCGGCTTCCGCCCGCGCCCGGTCAAATGGAATCATTGCGTAAACAAGATACATCAAAAGCGATAGTATCAACATTACTACGAGCATATAGCCAAGTCTTTTCGCTACATATTTGCCCATCTTTTATGTTCTCCTCCCCTTTTCCGATTTTGTAAATGAGATACCTGCCGCCTTTGACATAAAATGCAGGTAGGGGCAGCCAAAAATGTGGCTGCCCCATACGAGCAAACGTATCAACTACTTGTTACAGAGCATCAACATCAGTCGGCAGCATTTGCGACGTTAGCGTAAACCAATGCCTGAGCAGTACCCCAGAAAGGAGAAGTTTTAAAGTTCTCGATTTTGGAGTTATAAGCATCGTAGTAGTAGTTGGAGTACAGCGGGATGTCAGGCATCAGCTCATTCCATCTTTCGATGTACTTCATCCACCAATGGTTGTATTCCTCTGTGGTGGTTGCGTCATAAACCATAGCCATGGAGAGGTAGTCCATACCCAGCTTATCGCCGGAAGCAGCAACAGCCTCTTCATAGGTCTTCTTAGTATGGGTCGGGTTACCCTCGGCATCAACAGTATCGTAGTAAGGATAAGCCTTGTCATACTCGTCGAACAGCTTATTGGAGGAGTAAACGAAGTAATTGGGATCCAAAGACCAGTTGTAGGAATAATCATAAACTGCGGTGGGCCAACCGGTTGCCAGATTGTACATACCGTAAACAGGTACGCCCATATATCCCATAGAAGGATTCCGGTCAATGTTGCCCCGCAGGTTGGTGAAGTCACCCTGAGTAGCCCGAATAACCATACCGGTAGTCTTTACAGCGTCGTTGTTGGAAAGAGTGGTGGTCAACAGGTCGGTTACATCGTTAGGCTGAGAACCAAACCAGTTGATTGCCAGAGGCATATAGTACTCGCCATTGATCTCAACAGTCTGGTAGGTGATACCGTCATCATTGGCAACGGAAGAATAGGTCTTATTTACGCCGTTGGTAGCCGCAGCTTCCTCAGCAGTCAGCTTCTTATAACGAACGGCGTCAACACCCTCAGCGCCCTCAACATAGGGTTCGCCCTTGGAGTTGTAAATCCAGCCGCCTTCTTCCAGAACTTTTTTAGCGTTATCAGGAGAGTAATCGTAAGCAATCAGCTCAATCTCATCCTCAACTGCCTTATACATATCAAAGTCAGGAGAGTAGGGGCCATCAACAACTACACCATAGCCGCCGGTAAAGGTCTGGCAGAACTCAGCGCGGTTCAGCAGGTAAGCAACTGCCTGACGAACCTCCTGGAACATGGTAGGACCAAAGTCACAGTCGAACTGAATCTTGCCATAGCCGGATCTCTGGTAGTGAGTCTCGGTCAGCATACCGTCGCTTGCCTCAATGGCATCCAGCACATCCTTGGTATCCTCACCGCCGGTGATGCCACCAATAATATCGGTGCCACCAGTCTTCAGCATTTCCAGCTGAGTTTCCGAGGTCAGCTTTATATAGACGATAGTCTTGATCTGAGGCTTAACGCCCTCAAAGTTGCCGGCATACTCGGGGTTGATTCCCAGAGTAGCCTGCTTTGTACCGGAATCCCACTCTTTAATCACGTAAGGACCGCTGAAAGGATAGGTGCTTACGTCATAACGGGCTTTGGTTAAGTGATCGGTTTTGGTAAAGGTAGCAGCATCTTCCTCAATGTTGGAGTCAGCAGCCTTTTCGTACCAAGACTCAGAGAGGTAACAGCCGTTGCCGTCGTCCTTCAGTTCTACGCCCTCACCCAGTACCTGAGCCATGGGATAAGGAGAAACAGCGCCATAGGTGTTGGCAAAATAGTAAGGATAGTAGCCGCCAGCTGCATTGATAGTTAAGGAGAACTTGTAGTCGCCCAGCAGACGAATGCCGGAAAACTCCTTTGTTGCGGTAATGGGAGCTACTGCCTCTTCCAGTACTACATCTTCCATAGTAGCATCAGGATTCTCTTCCTGCAGCGCAGTCAGGGCAGCGGCTTTAGCGCGATACTCAGCCAGCGCAGCATAGTCAACATCCTCACCCATATAGGCGGCAAAGGTGTTAAAGCCTACATAGGACTGGCCAACCTGAGCACTATGTCCTGCATTCTGAGCAATCTTGGTGCTGAATGCCAGGAGATAAGCCAGATAGTTTTCAGCCTTAATCTCAGTACCGTCGCTGAACTTCAGGCCAGGGTTAATTTCAATAGTAATAACCAGGTTGCCGTTTTCATCTTCAACCTCGGTATGCTCTTTAACAACGGTTTCATCCCACACATAAGCACCGCCCTGATTGGGAGCCATGGTGGCATGACCAACAGTCAACCGGCCTATATCCTGGTCAGAAGCACCAGCAGAACTGGAGCCAAACCCAGGCCAGCGGAAGTCGCCGGAAAGGTCAGTAGAGTTACCCATAATAACCTTATTTTCGTTTTTCTCTCCATCCCCGGTAGAGCCGGAGCCGGAGTTGTCAGCCTGGCTGCTGGAATCGCCGCCCTGGCTACTGCTCTGGTTGTCCGAGTTACAGCTGGCAAAACAGCAAAGCACCAGAACTGCAGCAAGAACAAAACACAGAATTTTCTTCATGCAATAAAACCTCCTAATTTCATTTGACAAACAGCAAATTAAAAGTTTGTTTGGTTCGACTTTTGCCGAATCAAAAACAGGCCTGTTTATCATATGCCCAATTATACCCCCCCCCGATTTTTTTGTCAAGAGAAATCACCTTGATTTTTTTCGGAAATTCGGGTAATTTTGCATTTTGTAATCAAAAAGATTTCATTTTTTCATAATTTTGAAGCCAAATAATTGGAATTCTTCCCTAAAATTTGCAAACTTGAGAAGGAGCCTTTGCGTTTTTTCTGTGCTGTTTTTTAAGGCAATAAATGTAGACAAAATGCACAATTTTATGCTCGGTTTATTGCGATAGCTTATTTTCTCTTTTCAACCATTTTTCAACCTATTTTCACCAGTTTGGGGAATATAGAATTGTCCGCATAGAAAATACACATGCACTTACGTCCCCAACTTATTCGCCTATTTTATTAGGACATGACAGCCAATTTGTTTTTGAATAAAACACACTTGTTTGCAACGCAAATCTTTTTTGTTTTATTTGTTAGGCTTCTTCCTATTATAGTATCACCTGGAGTGAAAAACCTTTTCAGCCTAAAACGCACTGTAGACAAAAGAGATTTCTCCCTCCGGGGAAAGAAGCCAAAAGGCCAGCAGGCCCAGTGTTGCCAGCAGATACCAGCTATATCTGGCCAGGGCGTGTTCAAAAATCCAGGTCTTACTCCTTGTAATAATAGTTGATAAGCGCTTTATCAACCTCAAGCCACCCCTTCCATCCCAGGTGCATCACGTCACACATAAAGTATTCGTCGTATTCATAGCCGGTGAGATCCAACGTTTGAACACCGTATTCCTCTGCAATCGCTCGGACGTTGTGATAATACTCTGCCCGGCGGTCAGCGGTGAAGCCGGTATAGTCGCTCCAGGCTCCATGAAGAGGCACATGGATGAACAGCGGCTCGATTCCTTTCTCCTGACAGACAGCAAAAAGTATCCGAAGGTCGTCATATTCCTTGGACTGGGAATAGCTGAGGGCTTTGTCCCGGTTCTTCTGCCGCTCCAGCCGGGAGCCGATGTAGGTAGTGTAATAGTCGTTCAGTATTCCAAAGTCATTGTTATTGCTCATAGACGAGCCTTCGGCCAGTGCAGCGGCTTCCTCCTCTGCCCAATTGATGGCAGACCACTCCGCTGGGGTAGGGAAATCCTCTCCTGCAGATAAAATTTTTCGGACAGAAATTTTGTCCTTCATCTCCAGCAAATACCGACTGAGGAGATAGTAAGGAGACAACACTGCATTTTTCACTGACGACCAAAGGGTAGGAGTTGATTTGTGGAATGCCAGCGCCTTTATGGCAGGATCCATCGGGGAAGGCTCCGGCAGGTTTTCGTATTCCTCTATCAGCTCTGCCACCCGGCGGGAAAAATAGGTCTTCACTTCGTCGGAAAGGCTGTCGTCCGCCAGCAATTCCAGATAGCCCTGGACAGAAAAGTTCGCCATAAAGAGATCAGGGGCGATGCCCTCCGGCACATAGGACTGTGGTGAAGTAATGAGTACCACCTTCTTGCCTCGGAGAGACTCCCCGGAGGCGGCAATCTGGAGGGCATGGATGATCGACTGGCAGGAACCGCGCCCGATGATGTCCACCTGGAAGCCGGCCCGTTTTCCGGCAAAAAAGTTGGCTGGATGGGTAGAAATTTCGGTGGTGCGCAGCTCGCTGGAGCCAAAAATCAGCAGGGTGTCCTTTTGGGCAGCAGATTGCTGCACCAAATATCGTCCGGTGATTTTTTCGGTATCATTCATATTTCCTGTACTATCCTGCCAGGCGGGCATTGTTCTGGTGACTGCCGCATCAACTGCCAACAAAAGGAGGACCGCCGCTAAAAGCATAGCCACAGCGGGAATCAGGACGCTTTTTGCCACCTTTTTCATCCCTGTTTCTCCCGTATCAATGCGACGATGGCTGCCGGGGTAGTAATACGCTCCCGAGGCAAGGCCGCTATATCCAGGGAAATGCCAAAAGCCTCCTCCAATGCCATTACCAGCTGAATGGCGGCAAAGGAGTCCAAAAGGCCCTCGTCAAAGAGGTTCAGCTCCGGCTCAATCTCATTCGGCTCCGCTCCGCAGAGATCGGCGATGATCTGTAAAATTTTCTGTTCCATATGCTTCTCTCCTTACAACAATCTTCCAGAAAAAATCAAAAGTCCAAAAGCAAACAGATGAAAGGAGACAAGTACGCAGCAGACTTGTCTCCAGCCCTGCCTTTTCCATTTTCGAAAGTTCTTCCAATGCAGGTCAAGGATCTCATTAACGCACATCAGTGCGCTGTGATATGCTCCATATACAAAATAACGGGGTTCAAGACCATGCCAAAGCCCCATAGTTATCATGGTTAAAACATACCCAATGTAGGACGCTGTCCGCGGGTTTTGAAACCACTTCCGTTTTAACGAGAGCACAGCAAATCGGGTATAGACATAGTCCCGAAGCCAAGTGGAAAGGGAAATATGCCACCTGGCCCAGCAGTCTTTCATATCCACGCTGAAAAAAGGCTGACTGAAATTTTCCGGCACTCGGATACCCAAAATATACCCTGTTCCAATAGCCATGCTGGATGATCCGGCAAAGTTGAAAAAAAGGAAAAAGGTATAGCCATACATATAGAAAAGCGTTGGCAGAAGCCCTTTTTCCGGCAAGGGAGATAGCCAATACTGCCAAATAAGTCCGCCTAAAACAATGGACGAGAACGCCCCTCCTATCAGCTTCCAAACACCATGGCGCAATAAATTGATGTATTCCTTTTGGGGAACTCCCTTTTCCAAATCCTTTTGAAAACGGTGGTATCGGTCAATAGGACCGGAGGATATGGAAGGAAAAAACCACAGAAAATAACTCCAGCGAAGCAAAGAGACTTCCTTTACTGTCCCGTCGTGAAGGTTTAACAGCACCTCTATTGCCCGGAAAGTCATATAACTGACACCTAACAGCCGGAAAATGGCAAAGGCCGACCATACCTCTCCTGCTTTAACCAGAGCCAAGGGAACAACCGCCAGAACAATCGTCAGCCAAAGGACAGGACGTTTGCCCTTTACTCTGCGAAAAAAAATAAGCAGCGCCGTCTGCCAGAGGTAAAAGACGATCAAGGCTGGAAGCTGCCCTCCTTCTCCAAAAACGATACAGAGCATAGCTATGCTGAAAAACATTCCATAGTACTGGAGCGGCTTTCCTATCAGCCCTAGAACGACGGCAGGAAGAAGGAGCAAGGCCAGCAGATAAAAAAACAGCAGGTTTGCGTAAGGCGTCATGGCGCTTCCTCCTCCAAGCGGGCCGCTAAGGCCTTCCTATCAATTTTTCCATTTACATTGAGGGGAAAGGAATCCACGGCAATGATCCTTCGGGGAATCATATAGGCAGGCAGATATGCTATCGCCTGCTTTTTCAGCGCCAGTACCCGCTTCAGCGGTGTAAGGCCATCCGGTTTTTCCAGCAGGAGAAATGCCGCCAGATATTGTATTTTGCCATCCTTGTTCTTTATCGGAATCACTGCCGCTCGTTGAACGTTAGGGATTTTTTGCAGATTCTGTTCCACATCCTCGATTTCAATGCGGTAGCCATTCAGCTTTAGCTGGTTATCCGCTCAGCCGCAGTAGTAATAAAAATCGTATTTTCGATAGCACAAATCTCCGGTGCGGTAGCCCTGCAGGCCGGTTTTAGCGTCGGTAAAAAAAGATTTTTCGGTAAGGTCAGGTCGCCTGAAATACCCCGGCCCCACGGTAGAGCCCAGAATCAGCAATTCTCCCTCCTGTTCCTCCTCGGAAACCTCCCGGCTGTCTTTCTCCAGCCGCAAAGTTACGCCGCTGATGGCTTTTCCAATAGGAATGGTTCGGGAATCCTTTTGCATTTCTTCGGTAATTTGGGCGGCTGTTACCAGCACGGTGGCTTCGGTAGGCCCATAGGTATTGTATACCTTAGCCGACGGAAATCGTCGGGTTAAAGCCTTACAAAGTCCGTGGGACAACACTTCGCCACAAAAAAGAAACTGCTGCAGATGGGGCAGCATTGCCTGCGCAAAGCTTTCCGACTGGACACACAGCTCTGCAAAGGATGGGGTAGACACCCACAATGTCAACTCCGATTTCCTGAAAGACGAAAAACAATTCTGTAAATCGGCAGCCATGGTATGGTCAACTGTAAACAAAGTCATTCCCCGGCAGATGCCTGCGTAAACAGCACAACCGGAAACGTCGAAGGAGTAGGACACTTGATGCAAAACAACGCCTTCTTCCGGGTAAATGGGCAGTAACCCTTGACAAAAAGCATCCAGATTGCCGGCAGTAATAGGCACCCCTTTAGGTCTGCCGGTGCTGCCGGAGGTAAAAAGGATATAGGCTGGGGCGTTTTTCTGCACCCACTTGCTTTGGGGGGCAGCTGGTTCAGTGAGAATTTCTGACAGCTTATTTGGGGTCAGCACAGTTATGCCGCAGACGAACTCCCGTCCGGTAAAATCTACAATCACCTTAGGCTTTACATCCTCCACAATTTGGGATGCCCGCTCCTGAGGCACTACGCAGTCAATGGGGACGTAGGCCCGACCGGATTTCAACGTTCCAAAAATACAGGGGAGAAAATCCGTCTCTTTATCCCCACAGATTACTACCGGCGAGTCATCTTCTCCAAAGGCACAAAGCAACCATGCTGCAAAAGCGTCGGAACGTTCATCTAATTCCTGATAGGACAGCTTTTCTTCACGGTTTATGAGTGCAATACGACTTGTTTGAGCAAAGACTCTCAGCTGTTTCAATACAGTCATGGCAAGTCTCCCTCCTACACTGGGTCTATGGTGAGAAAGACAGCGGAAACCATGCCGTTTTCCAGCTCAAAGCAGAGCGATGGAACAGAAGGTTCATCTTCTGCTCGGTAGACAAGCACATACTCGTCTGCCTCCACTGGCTGCCCATACACCGCCAGTATGTCGTCCTTGGAAGCCCCAAGTGCAATCCCTTTAGAGGTAGACGCCTCCGGGCTTTTTGTGTAAATCTCGCTAAGCAGGTCTCCCTCTGTCAAGGGATTCGTATAGAAGGTTGCGGCCTCGTAGGTATAAGTTTTATCCAGGCCAT
>CATJLA010000108.1 GCA_949741215.1 uncultured Oscillospiraceae bacterium | reverse complement strand
GGCAATCTGGGTGCCTTCTCCGCAGTCGATCAGTAAGGCCTTGCCGTTATGCTCCACCCAGCAGGAGGTAAGCCAGCGGCCAGGCAAGGGCATCATACCGCCGGTGCCAAGTAAACAAACGTCCATTGCGGTAGCACTCCTTTCGTTAAAATCAGGTATTTTTAGTATAATCCACAACAAGTTGGAAAGTCAATCTCAAACCGCTGTTTTTCTTTTTGTGGGACGTAACAGCCGATTTTCCGGCGCTGACAAGCGCCTGTTCCCAAGGCCGAAAAAGGGCTTGCGGGTATGTTTTTGCTTTGTTGGCGGGCGACATAAGCGCATGGGTCGCCCAAAAGCTTTCCGGAAGGATCAAAGCAGGCGCATGGGTCGCCGGGGAGGCCTTCCAGGGTGCACCGAATCATAGAGATGCTGTCATGTCCTGTGATTTTGGCGGGTGGCGGCCAGGGAAAACAGTTGTTGCAGGCGGGGAATTGTGCTATAATTAAAATGTATACCGCCAAAAGGGCGGAAATAAAAATACCCGGAGACAGGGAATGCTGTAAAGGGAGTAAAATGGATGTATAAGGTTGCAATTATTGACGACGAAAGCATCATCCGGCGAGGGCTGCTCCAGAACATGAAGTGGGAGGAGCTGGACTGCGAAATTGTTGGTACCGCTGCCACCGGTGTGGAGGGCTTGGAGCTGATGGAGCGGGAAAACCCGGATATTGTAATCTCGGATATCCGTATGCCGGAGATGGACGGCCTGGAGATGGTAAAAGAAGCCAAAACCCGGGGGTTTAGCTGCAAGTTTATTATGATGTCCGGCTATGAGGAGTTTAAGTACGCCCAGCGGGCAATTACCTTAAAGGTGGAAAAATACCTCTCCAAGCCGGTGAACAAGGAGATTTTGGGAAAAGTGGTGCGCCGAGTGGAACGCCAGATTGAGGCGGAGCAGAAGCTGGCCCGCCAGATTACCGAAAGCCTGCCGGTGCTGCGGCATAACTTTATCTACCGGCTGTTGCGGTCCAAAATTCCGGAGCAGGAGATTGAATCGGAGCTGAATTTTCTGGAAATCCCCTTAAAGGATGACAGGTTTGTGGTGCTGGATATCAAGGTTGACGACTACTTTAACCGCCAGGACGGTAGCAAGGTGATGGAAAAGGAGCTGCTGAAATGCGGCGCCCTGAATATGGCGGAAAGCCTGTTTGGCAAGGATTTCCGGGTGGTTTCCTGCGATTTGGGGGGCGATGCCTTTGCGCTGATCGTCAACGTGCCGGAAGGGGGCGAGGAGCAGGCTGTAAAAACCATCTACCACCGGGGCGATGAGCTTTGCCAGATGGCAGCGGATCACTTTCAAAGCACTGTAACGGTAGGGGTGGGCAGAATCCGGGAGGGCTTTAAGGGGCTCGCCAAGTCCTACAGCGAGGCGCAGTCTGCAGTGGGATACCGGCATATTGTGGGCAAAAACCGGATTATTTCCATCCAGGATATTCACCTGCCCGGCCGGCGGGACAGCATTAACATCTCCGATTTGGAGAAGGAGCTGGTGGCGTCAGTAAAGCTGGGCATGGTGGAGGAAACTCTGACTACGTTGGAGAAAATCCGATGCAGTGTGCTGGAACAAAAAAACGTTACCTTGGAGAAAATGCGTCTGGTAGGCATTGAAATTGCGGTGCTGATGATCAAAGAGGCGGAAAACTGGGCACAGCCGGATTATGAAAACAAGGTGGAACGGTTTTACAGCATTGCCAATAGCATTATGGGCCTGCCTACTCTGGATGACATCTTCCAGGTGCTGGAAAAGCTGGTGCATGAGATCGCCAGAGGCATTAACGAGCAGCGAATCAGCCAGCAGAAGGAGATTGTGGACCAGGCTATCGCCTACATTGAGGAAAACTATGGCAACGAGGATCTTTCCCTTCAGGACGTAGCGCAGAAGGTGCACATCAGCTCCTCTTACTTCAGTACCATTTTCAAAAAGGAGAAGAATATCAATTTTACCGATTACCTTACCGAAACTCGGATGAACAAATCCAAGGAGCTGCTGCGGAATACCAACCTGAAGGCTTACGAAATTGCCCGGATGGTAGGGTACAGTAATCCTCAGTACTTTAGCCTGTGCTTCAAAAAATATACTGGATACTCTCCGCTGCAATTCAAAAACATATAGGCGGAAGTGTATTCGGAACACTTCCGCAGGGAAGAAGGAAGAGGGAATAGTGAATAGGGTTGGTACGCGCCGGTAAGGCGGCGCGATTGGAATGTTGCTCCGGAATGAGTTGACTTGCTGTTGGCGAAATAGCAGGAGGCTTATTTGGAGGTGGAGAATGATAGGGCGGCACTCTTGTCCTTGACAAAGACAACTGGTAAATGTTGAAAATATAGCCTGATTTTAGGAGGAAGTAAACTATGGATGTTAAAGAAGAATCTCTTTTGCTGCACAAAAATCATCGTGGTAAGCTGGAAGTTACCCCCACGGTTCCCGTAAAGGACGCTCACGACCTGGCGGTTGCCTATACCCCCGGTGTGGCAGAGCCCTGTAAGGAAATCCACAGGGACCAAGACAAGGTATACGAGTATACCCGCAAGTGGAACCTGGTTGCCGTGGTAACCGATGGCACTGCCGTGCTGGGCTTGGGGGATATCGGCCCCGAGGCCGGCATGCCTGTGATGGAGGGCAAAGCAGTATTGTTTAAGGCCTTTGCCGGGGTGGATGCCTTCCCCATCTGCCTGGATACCAAGGACCCGGAGGAGATTATCAAAACGGTAAAGTATTTGGCTCCTACCTTCGGCGGCATTAACCTGGAGGACATCTCCGCCCCTCGGTGCTTTGAGGTCGAACGCCGGCTGAAGGAGGAACTGGATATCCCGGTTTTTCACGACGATCAGCACGGCACCGCTATCGTAGTGCTGGCCGGAGTGCTCAATGCCCTGAAGGTGGTGGGCAAGCAGCTTTCGGAGATCCGTGCAGTCATCAACGGGGCAGGCTCTGCGGGCATTTCCATTGCCCGGCTGTTAATGCAGGTAGGACTAAAGCACCTAACCATGTGCGATAAGTCCGGGATTATTTGCGAGGGTATGGAGGGCCTCACCGGCGCTCAGCAGGAAATGGCAAAGATCACCAACCTGAAGCGGAAGCAGGGCGCCCTGAAGGACGCTTTGGTTGGGGCCGACCTGTTTATTGGAGTATCCGCCCCCAACCTGGTAACTGCCGAGATGGTAAGCACCATGAATCAGGATGCTATTGTGTTCGCTATGGCCAACCCGGTGCCGGAAATTCTGCCGGACGAGGCCAAAGCCGGAGGCGCCAAAGTGGTGGGCACCGGCCGGTCGGACTACCCAAACCAGGTGAATAATGTGCTGGTGTTCCCGGGCTTGTTCCGTGGGGCGCTGGATGTGCGGGCAAAAGCCATCAACGAGGAGATGAAAATAGCGGCAGCTTACGCCATTGCGGGTCTGATCACTCCAGAGGAGCTTTCCGCAGAATATGTGCTGCCCAAAGCGTTTGACCCAAGAATTGCGCCGGCAGTAGCAGCAGCGGTGATGGAAGCTGCCAGAAAAACCGGGGCAGCCCGTCTGTAGCCCTTTTTTTCGGGACGTAAGTGCCGGTTTATTGTGATACAGCCTAATTCAAGGCCAGCCGGGAAGCAAAACTTCTGAAGGATCAATCCGCAAAACCTGCAGTGAACCGGTGCGCCTCGTCAATAGGTGTTAAGTGCAGCGGCAGCATCTATCCCGATGAAGCGAATAGAACCAACAGAAAAACAACAGGCTGCCGGGAAATATTCCAGGCAGCCTTGGCAAAGCAATCCTACAAAAAGCAAAACAGAGGAACGAAGCAGCATGCAGATCGCTTCATTCCTCTGTTTTATTTGGCATTTGTTTTACCGGTGCGTTCCTGCCGACCGCAGCGCCGACCGGGTAGATTTAACGTGAGAAAGAGACTGTGCCAGCGTCTCCTCCGTTTGACGAAGCATGTTGTCAGAAAAATCGTAGGCCGCCTGGCGCATCTCCCGGGACTTTGTTTGCGCCTGGGCCATGATTTCAGCAGCTCGCTCCTGTGCCTGACGCACAACCTCCTCCTGAGCAATCAGTGCGCGGGCCCGTTCCTCCGCCTTGCGGACAATGGCCTCCGCCTCCCGCCGGGCCGTGGTGATAATATCCCCCCTGTCCGACACTACCGCCTTGGCCTGCTTGATCTCCGAGGGCATATTCAACCGGATATCGTCGATCAAATCCCGCACCTTGTCTGCGTCCACTACACATCGGCCGCCAGAAAGAGGCAGGCTCCAGGCTTTATCCAGCATATCGTCCAGTGTATCCAAAATTTCTTCGATGTTCATTGAAAAACCTCCTAAATTTCCCCAGCGCATACAATAAAACTCTATTTCAAAGCCCAGTCAAAAAGGCGGTTAAGCCCCTTGCCAGGCAGTTTTTCCAATCCATAGGGTGCTTCACCCCAGGCTTTTGCACAACAAAGCCTGCGGGACGTCACTGCAGCCCATTTGCCCCCTGCCTTTCCGGGCAGAGCCGCGCTATTACCTGGCCGTAAATCTCTTTGGGAAGAAACCCGCTTACATCCCCGCCAAACCGGGCCACCTGCCGCACCACGCTGGAGCTTAAATACTGATGCTCGTTGTTGGCGGTTAAAAACACCGTTTCGGCATAAGGCAGCAGCTTTTTGTTCACCAATGCCATCTGGAACTCGTACTCAAAGTCGGTTACCATCCGCAGGCCCTTGATAATAGCCGTGGCCCCTGCCTTACGGACATAATCCACCAGCAGGCCGTTAAAGCAGTCCACCGTGACGTTTGGCAGGCCGGCAACCGCTTTTTGGGCCATTTCCACCCGTTCATTGTCAGTAAAGGTGGGGGTTTTGTCCACATTTATGATCACCAGCACAATTACCTGCTCAAACAGCTTGCTGGCGCGGCGGATAATATCCAGGTGCCCGTTGGTAATAGGGTCAAAGCTGCCGGGACAGACTGCAATACTCACAGTTTGGCTCATCCTTTCTTCTATACATGGAAACGAGGGTGCGGCGGATTTTTCGTCAAAAACCAGCTGATTTTTGATTGATTTTGGGCTGGTTTAGCTCTGTTTTGCCATAGTTTTGGCTTATTTCGGGTTGTTTTTCCACCTTTTCCGGGGACGTCCTGGGCCGGGCAGTTTTGCGGCTAC
The DNA here is from genome assembly GCA_949741215.1 of uncultured Oscillospiraceae bacterium. Classification (GTDB taxonomy): domain Bacteria; phylum Bacillota; class Clostridia; order Oscillospirales; family Ruminococcaceae; genus CATJLA01. Next base: position 29,138 of record CATJLA010000108.1, on the reverse strand, counting down.
TATTCAGGCTGTTGGTCCGGTTCGTCCTTTTTGCGGTAGACCGTCAGTTGGCTTTTGCCGTAGCGATATTCCTTTTTCTTCTCAAAATCCCCGGCAGTTTCAGGCAGGAGTTCACCCTTTTCCGTTTCGCAGAGGATGACTCCGAAGCTGCTCATCTTCCCGGCTACAACAGGCAGCAGGGAGGGCAGGATGTCTTGCTGGTAAGGGGGGTCTAAGAAGGCAAGGTCAAATTGGAGCTTGGTGCCGGCCAAAAAGCTTGACGCCTCCATAGCCACAACCTGGGCGGAGGCCTGCAGCCCCGTGTGCAGCAGGTTTTGCCGGATGATCTCCTGGGCCTCCCTGCTTTTATCCACAAAAACCGCTTGCTTTGCCCCGCGGCTTAATGCTTCAATTCCCAGCTGGCCGGAGCCCGCAAATAAATCCAGCACGGTAGACCCTTCCACCTCAAACTGGATGATATTGAAAAGCGCCTGCTTCAGCATATCTGAGGTAGGCCGGGTAGAAAGCCCCTGGGGGGCGGCTAAATTTCGTCCTCTTGCGGTTCCTGTGGTTACTTTCATAGCAATTTCCTTATTTTATAAGTTTATAAAAATATTTATAATCCGTTCGGCAAGGCAAAATAGAGGCTGTGCCAACAGGCTGACATGCAAAGCACATACCCTATTCCCCTTACTTAACATTATAATCTCCATTTATGGCCTTCAGGATACATGGTTGCCAAAGCGTTATCCAGCCACCTTTTTTGCCGTTGGTTCATGTTCGCTATGGCATTGTCATAATCGTTTTGATAGCCTTCTCTCTCGGTATCTGTAGACTTATAAAGCAGGCACATTTCCGGCGACAGATACGGCAAACTGCCGTTATATAAAACAGCATCGGCCAGCGCCAATTTAACAGCTGGGTTGCGTGCATACAACAAATCCGTATCGTCTTTGCTGTTGAACAAAAATTCAATAAAATTTAATTTTGTCTGCCTGATGTGCTTGAAATCGAGATAATAGATATCCGCTTCATCTGTTGCTGATAAGCTCACCATCTCACAGTCCTGTGTACAGCAAAAAATATTTCTTTTTTCTTTTATCTGATGATGAATATCGGTAATATGATGAACCTTTCCGCCACCAAGCATTTCATATACCTGAAACCCAAGGGACTGCATATACTGAATAATCGTGTCCCGTTCCGGCCAATAGGCAAGAATGTCAATATCGCCATGCTTCCGCGTTTCTGTCCAAAGAAACAAATCGATCGCCCATCCGCCGCAAAAAGCATACGAAAAGCCGTGGTTTTGTAACAGTTCATTCGCTTGTTTTATAAGAGCGTTCAAAAAATCACCTGCTTATCTTCTTGTTTTTTGGGGAACTGAATGGGAGCTCCTGCACAGCTAAAATGCGCGACGTCCCAACAGCTTTATGATGCGCTGTTTTACTTATTATCATATAAAAACGGCAGCTTGTCAAGCCTCACCCTCCGGCTGATGCAGAAATTCGTAGAGATGTTCCGCCGCCGGTTTGGTCATGCCCTCAGCGGCGCAGAGTTCCTCCAGGGTGGCCTGCTCCATGGCCTTGCGGGTTTTGAACTTCCGGTACAACGCCTTTGCACGCCCCGGGCCAATGCCCGGCACCTGCGTCAGCGCAAGCTCAAAGCTGCTTTTTTGGTGCTTGGAACGGGAATACTGGATGGAATACCGGTGAACCTCCTCCTGAATGGCGGAAACCAGCGTGAAGGCCGAGCGGTAAGAAGAAATGGCAATCTCGCCCCCGGTAGCGGCGATGGCACGGGTTTTATGGCGGTTATCCTTTACCATGCCAAACACCGGCACCGAGACCCCGGCCTCCGCAAGCACCGGCAGGGCCGCAGACAAATGGCCTGCGCCGCCGTCCAACAGGATTAAATCCGGCAGCCGGGCAAAGGGGGTACCCAGCTCCTGCTCCTCATGGTAGCGACGAAACCGGCGGGTTAAAACCTCCCGCATACTGGCGTAGTCGTCGGTGCCCACTACCGTTTGAATGGCAAACTTGCGGTAGGCGCTTTTTAAGGGGCGGGCATTTTCGTACACTACCATGCCGGCTACCACTGTGTCCGAGCCGATGTTTGAGATATCGTAGGCTTCAATATACTCCGGCGGGTGGGGCAGGCCAAGAAGGCGGGCAAGCTCATCCAGGGCGGCAATTTCCCGTCCGGAGTGGGCCGTTTCGTGAGAAAGCCGCTGGGAGGCGTTGTTCCGGGCCATTTCCACCAGCTTTTTCAGGTCCCCCCGAGCCGGGACAGTAAGCTCTACCTTTTTGCCCAGCTTTTCCCGCAAAAAGCGGGCTATCAGCTCCATTTCCAGGCAGTCGCCGTCCAGGGCTACGGTTTTTGGGACGTCGCTGCCTCCCGCTCCGGTGTAGTACCGCAGCAAAAATTCCCGACGGGCCTGCTCTAAGCTCTCGCTTTGGCCTATCATAAATTCCTGCTTATCCACCAGGCGGTGCTGCCGGATTTTCAACAGTACGATACAGACAGTATCCCCGTTTTGGGCAGCGGCTACGGCATCCAGGTCGTCCGCTTTGGTGAAGATAACCTTTTGGTGCTCGTGAATCCGCTCAATGGCCCGGATCCTATCCCGGTAGCGGGCTGCTTTTTCAAAGTCCAGGTTCTCTGCAGCCTGCTCCATCCGCTGCTGTAAAAGCTTCATGGTTTCATTGGAGCCGCCTTTGATAAAGTCCAGTGCCTGGTCCAGCACCTCCTGGTACTCCTCCGCTGAAATTTTGCCGGTGCATACCCCCATACACTGCTTGATATGAAAGTTCAGGCAGGGGCGGCCTTTGCGGAAATCCTGGGGGAACTGCTTGCCGCAGGTAGGCAGCTGGAATGCCCGGTTCACCTCGTCCACTGTTTCCCGCACCACATAGGAGCTCATGTAAGGGCCGATATATTGGGCTTCCGCTTCGTCCCGCTGCTTTTCGGCGGTGATACGGCTCCATTTGGGCGGGTAGATGCGGATATAGTGGTAACCCTTATCATCCTTGAGCAGAATGTTATACTTGGGGTTATATTGCTTGATCATACTGCATTCCAGCACCAGGGCCTCAAACTCGCTGTCGGTAACGATATAATCGAAGTCATAAACATTCATTACCATGCTGTAAACCTTTTCCAGGTGCTTTTCCACGCTGTGGAAATAGCTGCTTACCCGGTTGCGCAGAGCCTTGGCCTTGCCTACATAGATAACGGTGCCGGATTTATCCCGCATAATATAAACCCCTGGCTCGTAGGGGAGCTTTTTTACCTTTTCAACCAGGTAGGGCAGTCTTGGATTGGGCATAAGGGCGGCCTCCTTTTTGTGACGAAGTGGTTGCTTTTATTCTGCGGGGCTGAAACCGAGCCGCAGGAAGAAAAAAGAAAACTGCGCCGCACCGGTTTTAACTGCCGGAGCGGCGCAATCAGCCATTTGTCATGATAGGTAAAATTACTCGGTGAAGCCGGACTCGACCAGCTTAATTAAACCTTCCACCGCAGCCTGCTCATCAGAGCCGTCAGCAATAACCCGGATTGTAGTTCCGCCTACAATCCCCAAGGAAAGAACGCCCAGCAAGCTTTTGGCATTTACTCTGCGCTCCTGCTTTTCCACCCAAATCGAGGACTTAAATTCATTCGCCTTTTGGATAAAGAAGGTAGCCGGACGGGCATGTAAGCCAACCTGATTTTGAACCATAACTTCTTTCACAAACATAACTACATACTCTCCCACTTTCAATTCATCAATCATCCAACCAAATGACCAGGGCGCCGGCCTCAGGCACAGCCGCCTTCTGCACAAACCGCCCTTTGATAAGCATTATAAGCACATTTTCAAATTTCGTCAATCTATTTTTGAAAATCAGAGCCAGAAAAAGGCAAAGTTCTGCTTGTTGGATAGTTATTGGGGCTTTTCACCCCCTTTTGATTGTACAAGATTACTATAAAGTTTTCAACAATCTAAGCAGGTGTACCAAGTGAGAACTTTCATTTTTAGGGATATCAACGGAAATCCAACGGTTTTTCAGGCTTTTCATGCCTCTTTTTGCTTTTAGGACGAGGCGCATGGCTCCTGTTTACCGGCCTGAAAAAGGCTTCCCGGAAGGCGGCAAAAACAAAAGCGCTGTCCCGTCCCCTAAAAAAGAAGCTACTGATCTTCGGCCATTTTTTGCTCCAGCTCCTGCAGAAATGCCTGTTCATCAGCGATTTGCTGCTCTAATTGGCGGAGAAAAGCGATGTCCTCTTTGGTGAGCGCTGCCGTTTTCAGCAACTCCGGGCGCTTACGGCGGGTGGCTTCCAGGGATTTTTGCCGCTTCCAGGTTTCAATATTCTTATGGTGCCCGCTGGCCAGCAGCTCCGGAATGGCTCTGCCGTGCCACACAGGGGGGCGGGTGTACTGGGGGTATTCCAGCAGGCCGTTGTAGTGGCTCTCCTCTGTAAAACAGACCTCCTCTGCCAGAACGCCCTCACACAGGCGGGCTACGGCGTCGGCTACAGCTAAGGCGGCAAGCTCCCCACCGGTAAGGACGAAATCGCCCAGGGAGATTTCCTCGTCCACAATTTCGTCTAAAACCCGTTGGTCCACGCCCTCGTAATGGCCGCAGATGAGAAAGATGTGCTCCAGTCCCGCAAGCTGAACAGCCCGCTGCTGGGTAAAAGTTTTGCCCTGGGGAGAAAGGTAGATCACATGGGGCTTTTGGGGCAGCAGCTCGGTTACGCTCTCATAACAGCGGTAAATGGGGTCGGCCTGCATCAGCATTCCTTTACCGCCGCCGTAGGGGGTGTCGTCCACCCGGCGGTGCTTATCCAGGGTGTAGTCCCGGATATGATGACAGCAGATGGTAATCTTGCCCGCCTTTTGCGCTCTGCCGATAATACTGGCCTGTGTGTAAGCCTCACAGACCTCCGGAAAAAGGGTTGCTATATCAATTCTCATCGTCAAAAAGCCCCTTTAACGGTCTGATATACATTTTGCCCTCCTCCAAATCGGTGCGGATAACCACCTGAGGAATGGCGGGAATCAAATATTCCTTCTGGTTCGGAAAAAGGATGTGATAGACATCGTTAGCGCCGGTTTGGCTTACCTGGGTAAGCGTACCATAGGGGCGCAGATCGTCGGCATTTACCACTTCCAGGCCCATTAAATCCTGGACGAAGTACTCGCCCTCTTCCATCTGCACGTCATCCCGGTTCAAATAAAGGGTTTTGCCCCGTAAGGGCTTGGCGTCCTCAATAGAATCAACACCCTCAAAGGTAAGCAGCACCATATTCTTTTGCAGCCGGGCAGAGGTTACTGTAAGCTGCTTTTTTCCGGCAGAATCCAAGTAAAGACGATCAAAATCCAGTAAAAACTCCGGGCTGTCACACCAAGGGTAAACTTTAACCTCACCTTTTATTCCATGTGTGGTTACAATTTCCCCGGTTTCCAAAAACTGTTTTTTCATAGGCTATCCTTTCTTATGGGCGGTGCTTCACAGGGGCGCTTGCCGGCTAAACCTCCGGTTTGCTCTGTGAGCGAAAAACACTGATCCGCCTTGCTCCTTTCCTAATTATATCAGCGGTTTGTTCCCTTGGCAAGAGCTGCCGCATTGACTTTCTCCGCTCTTTTCCTATATAATATAGAAAAACGAACAAAGGAGCGATCACCTTATGATTACTCACTGGATCATCTGGGATTGGAACGGCACCCTGCTGGATGACGTCCAGGAAGGGGTGGTGTTGATGAACCGGCTGCTGGAAAGCCATGGGTACCCCGCAGAGATTGATTTTGCCCGCTACCGGGAGATTTTCCGCTTTCCTATAGAAGAGTACTACCGGCTTGCCGGATTTGACTTTACCCGTCACCCTTATCAGCAGCTTGCCAACGAGTGGTTTGCCATGTACCGTCAGCAAAACCACGCCTATTCTTTAATGGAAGGCGCTGCCGATATTCTGAAAGCCATGCAGGGGGCAGGCTGCAAACAGCTGCTGCTTTCCGCCAGTGAGAAAACTTTATTGCTGGAACAAACCGCCCGTTCCGGTGTAGCCGGGTATTTTGAGGAGATTTTGGGGCGGGATGATATTTATGCCGGCAGCAAAACCCAACTGGGCCTTACCTGGCTTGCAAAAGGCCTGGCTGTGCCGGAACAGACTGTTTTCATCGGAGACAGCACCCACGATTATGAAACAGCCGTTCAAATGGGCTGCAGGCCGGTGCTGATTGCCGCCGGCCATCAAAGCAGGCAGCAGCTGGAGCAGTGCGGCGCGCCTGTACTTTCCTCTATCCGGGAGGTTCCGGCTCTTTTGCAGCAGTTTTGGGGAGGGAGCAGCAGCGAAGTCTAAAAATTACAATGACGGCACTGCCGATTGCATCCGGCGGCTTTGAGGGAGGCTTCCTTCCAAATTGACAACATAGGGCAGCCGTAGGCTTTTGAATATTCTCCGAAAATTTTTCAAATTTTTTCAAAAAACCCCTTGCGTTTTTAAAAAGAGTATGCTATTATAATGGAGCGGTCTCAATAGAGGCTGCTGTATGGGGCATTAGCGCAGCTGGGAGCGCGCCACACTGGCAGTGTGGAGGTCAGGGGTTCGATCCCCCTATGCTCCATAAAAGCCGAACAGTTATGTTCGGCTTTTTGCTTTTTATCTGCTCTTTTGCAAATTAATTTAGGGCAGATACCCCGATGATAAGCCCGGGAACAAAAGCCCGCTTACGTCCCGCCAGCAGCTTTACAGAGAGGAGGACTCTTTCTATGGCCAGCCCTTTGCAGGAAAAATCCAAAGCCTTTGCGCTGGAGATGATTCGGATTTGCAATATGATACGCACCCGAACCAACGAAACGGTGCTTACCACCCAGCTTATCCGCTCCGGCACCAGCATCGGCGCCAATATCCGTGAGGCCTTTTACGCCGGCAGCAGGCAGGATTTCGTCTTTAAGCTGCAAATTGCCCTAAAAGAATGCTCCGAAAGCGAATACTGGCTGGAACTGCTGCTGGAAAGCGGCTATTATGACGACAACACGGTGCTCGCCCGTTGCATTGAACTGAAAAAACTGCTGATCTCTTCCCTGAAAACGGCAAAAGGCAGCTGAAAATAATGCGCTTTTATGGCCTGGCTTTCTGCAAAGCCGGGTTTTTTGTTTGGGACATCCCACATTTTGGACGTCGCCGGTAAAAGCAAAAAATTTTATGTAGTTTCTATCTTTTTTCTTGTAAAATTAGTCGTCTTGTTGTATAGTGAAACCAAACAAACCCTTACAAAATAAAAAGGAGCGTGACAGTATGTCTATCCCCCGCCCAGAATACCCCCGCCCCCAGCTGCGCCGCAGTGAACAAAGCTGGCTGAACCTGAACGGCAGCTGGGAATTTGAGTTTGACTTTGGCGCAAGCGGAAAAGCCCGCCGCCTTTGGGAGCAGCCCTTTTCCAGAACCATCACCGTGCCATTTTGCCCGGAAAGCCGCCTTTCCGGCATCGGGTATACTGATTTCATCCCCGCTGCGTGGTACCGCAGAACCGTTACCCTCACTCCGGAGCAGCTTTCCGGTAAGGTAATGCTTCGTTTTGGCGCTGTGGATTACCGCTGCACCGTTTGGGTAAACGGCGCCGAAGCCGGCTCCCACAAGGGTGGGTACCTCTCCTTTGGGCTGGACGTCACCGAGCTGGTGCAGCCTGGTGAAAATACCATTGTGGTATGTGCCGAGGACGATGTGCGCTCCGGGCTGCAGCCCAAGGGAAAACAAGCGGATAAATACGCCTCCTCCGGCTGCGACTACACCCGTACCACCGGCATCTGGCAGACAGTTTGGCTTGAATTTTTGCCGGAAACCTACATCCGGTCCTACAAGGTCTATCCTCAGCCGGAGGATGGAATCGTTTCCCTGCAGGTTGCCCTAAACGGCTGTACCGAGGGCCTTACCCTTACCGCCGCCGCCGGCTTTGAGGGCCGGCCTGTAGGCAAAGTAACGCGCCGCGGGGCCCAAAGCGTTACTATGGAGCTGCCTTTGGACGAGCTGCACCTTTGGGACGTCAACACCCCTGCCCTGTATGATCTCACCCTAACCCTGCAAAATGGCGACGGTACAGCCGACCAGGTGTTTGGATACTTTGGGATGCGCTCTCTGCAATGGGATGGCAAGGTAATGCGCCTGAACGGACGCCCGGTGTTCCAGCGGCTGATTCTGGATCAAGGCTATTACCCTGACGGTATTTACACTGCCCCTACAGACGAAGCGCTGCGGCGTGACATCGAGCTTTCTATGGAGCTTGGCTTTAACGGGGCGCGGCTGCATCAAAAGGTGTTTGAGGAGCGCTACCTTTACTGGGCGGATCAGCTTGGCTACCTTGTTTGGGGCGAGATGGGCAGCTGGGGCTTGAATATCACCACCGAGGCCGGGCTGGCAAACTTCCTGCCCGAGTGGCTGGAGGAGCTGGAGCGGGACTTTAATCATCCCGCTATTGTGGGCTGGTGTCCCTTTAACGAAACCTGGGATGACCCCAAAACCGCTGCCCGGCAAAACGATGAGGTGCTTCGTCTTACCTATTTAACAACCAAAGCTCTTGACCCTACCCGCCCGGTGATTGATACCAGCGGCAACTTCCATGTAATCACCGATATTTATGATATTCACCAGTACGACCAGGACCCGGAAGCTTTCCGGGCGAAGTTTGCCCCTATGGCAGAAGGCGGCGAGCCTTATGAGACCTTCCCAAAACGGCAGAAGTATGCAGGGCAGCCCTATTTTGTCAGCGAGTACGGCGGCACCTGGTGGAACCCCAATCCGGAAAGCAGCAACAACTGGGGCTACGGCGTCCGGCCGGAAAGTGAGGACGAGGTGCTCCGCCGGTTTGCCGGTTTAGCGGCGGTTTTGCTGGAAAATCCCAACATCTGCGCCCTGTGCTATACGCAACTTACCGATGTGGAGCAGGAGCAGAACGGCCTTTACTCCTACGATAGAAGCCGTAAGTTCTCCGATAGGATTTATGAGGGGATGAAGGAGGCGATGTCGGCCAAGGCGGCTATTGAAAAATTACCGTAGGTAATTTTTGGCCATGTGCGATAGCGCGGCTGAAGCCAAAAAAGCAACCAGTTTTATAGGAAAAGGCACCCAAGCCTTTTATTTTGTAAAAGAGGGGAATTACCATGCTTTACAAAAAGAACCAACAGCCTAAGCTGGACTTAAAGCTTTTTCAAACCCCTACCGCCGAGTACCGAGGCGCGCCCTTCTGGGCATGGAACTGCAAGCTGGAGCAAAAAGAGCTGGAATGGCAGCTGGAGGTGCTGAAGCAGATGGGCTTTGGCGGTGCGCATCTCCATGTACGCACCGGCATGGCGACCTCCTATCTCAGTGACGAGTATATGGCCTTAGTCCGCGCCTGCGTCCAAAAAGCCAAAAGCGAGCAAATGCTTGCCTGGCTTTACGACGAGGACCGCTGGCCCTCCGGCGCGGCGGGCGGTTTGGTTACTAAGGACGAGCAGTACCGGGCGCGGTTTTTGCGCTTTACCCCCAAGCCCTCCGGTAAGGGAAAATTGCTGGCCTGCTATGATATCCAGCTGGATGCCGACGGTTTTCTGCAGGCCTACAGCGCCATCCCGGCCGATGCCCCGGCAAAAGGCGCTAAGTGGTACGCTTATTTAGAGCTGCCTGACCCGGATCCCTGGTACAACAACCAAACCTATGTGAACACCTTGGACAAAAAAGCCATGGACCGGTTTATAGAAATTACCTACGAAAGCTACAACCGCACTGTTTCCGGGGAATTTGACCAAACAATTCCCGCCATTTTTACCGATGAGCCTCAGTTTACCCACAAGTCCGCCCTGCTTTTTGCCACCGATCAAACGGATCTGATCCTCCCCTGGTCTGACGATCTTCCCCAAACCTTTGAGCAAGCCTATGGGGAAGACCTTCTTGCAGGGGTGCCGGAGCTGGTGTGGGATAAAAAGAATGCGCCCCCGTCCCTGATACGGTACCATTATCACGACCATATCTGTGAGCGCTTTACCCAGGCCTTTGCGGATAACTGCGGCGGCTGGTGCCGGGAGCACCACCTGGCCCTCACCGGCCACATGATGGAAGAACCCACCTTAAAAAGCCAGACGGCAGCGCTGGGGGAGGCCATGCGCAGCTACTGCGGCTTTGAGCTGCCGGGTATCGATATGCTTTGCGCCGGCTTTGAGTACACCACCGCCAAGCAGGCGCAGTCCGCTGTTCATCAGTTTGGGCGGGAGGGGATGCTCAGCGAGCTGTATGGCGTAACCAACTGGGATTTTGACTTCCGCGGCCATAAACTCCATGGCGACTGGCAGGCGGCCTTAGGGGTAACGGTGCGGGTGCCCCATCTTTCCTGGGTTTCCATGGCGGGGGAGGCCAAACGGGATTACCCGGCCTCTATCAGCTACCAATCCCCCTGGTGGCGGCAGTACAGCCGGGTAGAAGACCACTTTGCCCGCCTGAACACCGCCCTTACCCGGGGCAAACCGGTGGTAAAGGTGGGGGTAATTCACCCTATCGAAAGCTACTGGCTCCACTGGGGCCCTATGGAGCAAACCGCCCTGATCCGGGAGGAGCTGGATGAAAATTTCCAAAATATCACCAAATGGCTGCTTTTTGGCGGCATTGACTTCGATTTCATCAGCGAAAGCCTTTTGCCGGAGCTTTGTAAGCAGGGAGGAGCCCCCCTCCCTGTAGGCGCAATGGCATACGACGTCGTGATCGTCCCGGGGTGCGAAACTTTGCGGGCAACTACTTTGGACCGGCTGGAGGATTTTGTCCGCTCCGGCGGGCGCTTGATCTTTGCAGGCCCTGCCCCGGTGTATGAGGACGCAAAGCCCAGCTTACGTCCCCAAAAGCTTGCGGAGATGAGCCTGCAGGTGCCCTTTACCCGGGGCGCGGTGCTTACCGCCGCGGAGCCTGCCCGCCTGGTGGAGCTGCGGGATCAAGCCGGCTCCCTTACCGGCAACCTGCTTTGCCAGCTGCGGCAGGATACCGCCGGCCGCTGGCTGTTTATCGCCCACGGAACCGAGCCCTACAATAAGGACATTTCCCGTTTTCAGGAGCTGCGGATCCGCCTGGACGGCTGTTGGGAGCCTACCCTGTACAACACCCTTACCGGGGAAACTGCCCCTATCCCTTATACCGTGCAGGAGGGCAAAACCGAGATCACCCACCGCCTGTATGACTACGACAGCCTGCTTTTATGGCTGCAGCCCGTTTCCGGGGACGTAAGCGCCTCTCCGCATTCCGGCGCAGCGTGGGAGAAGCCAAACGGCGTGCCCAAGCCGCTGCCTAAAGAGGTCCCCTATACTCTCAGCGAGCCCAACGCTCTGCTGCTGGATATGGCGGAGTACTCTCTGGATGGCGGAGCCTGGCAGCCTGAGGAGGAGATTCTTCGTCTGGATGACAACTGCCGCGCCCAATTGGGCCTGCCTCAGCGGAAAAAAGCGGTGGCACAGCCTTGGGTGATTCCTGACGAGCCTCTTACCCACACGGTTCGGCTTCGGTGGAGCATAAACGCCGCCCAAAGCTTTGAGGGCAGCTCCCTTGCCATTGAGGACGCCGAAAAGGTGCGCCTGTGGCTGAACGGAGCGCCTGTGGAGAATAAAATCACCGGCTGGTATACCGATAAATCCATCCAAACGGTGGCGCTGCCGCCCCTGCACCCCGGAGAGAATCTTCTGGAGGCGGAAATCCCCTTTGGAGCCCGGGCCAACCTGGAGTGGGCCTACCTGCTGGGCAATTTCGGCGTAGAGGCAAACGGACGTCACACCCGGCTGATTCCCGCCCGAAAGCTGCTTTCCTTTGGGGACATCACCGCCCAGGGGCTGCCTTTTTACGGTGGGAACATTACCTACCATCTTCCGGTGCACACAGAGGGAGGCGCCGTGCAGTTCCGTTCCGGGCAGTATCGGGGAGCGCTGCAAACTCTCCGGGTAGATGACGGCGAGGAGCTGCCGGTCATCTACCCGCCCTACACCCTTACACTGCCGGGGCTTGCCGCGGGAGAGCATGTTTTCCATCTCACCCTGTACGGGCATCGCCGCAACGGGTTTGGACCGGTACATTTAGCAGACTTGAAGGAACGGTGGATCGGCCCAAACAGCTGGCGCACCACCGGGGACTGCTGGTGCTATGATTACCGTCTGGCAGAGGAAGGCGTTCTTTCCACTCCGGAAATTTTAGAGCAGAAGCCTGAATAACGCCCCAAAGAGCCTGCAGCTAAAAACCGATCCAAAAGCGGGGCAGCCTCTGTCAACACGCGCTCCGAAAAAACAAAAACCGCCTTTTGCACCTGTATTGCACAGTGTAAAAGGCGGTTTTGGGCTGTTATAAGGCTTTTTCAGAACCTGAAGCACAAAAAAGGCGCGACGTCCCTGAAGAAGAAAGGGGAGGGGAAGCAGGCTAAAAATCAAAGGCGTTTTGCCGGATGCTGTACTGCTCCCGCACCGGCGGCACAGGGTGGTGGGGGTTATCCCCAGGGACGGCACTGCCGCGGTTTTTCCGGCGGCTTCGGGGTTTATTCTCCGCGGCCGGCTTTGCGGCGGCCCTGTGGAGCGCTTTAGGCTGCAGGGAGGGGAGAGGCTGCCCGGTATATTCCCGGGCCTCTGCCGGGGTGCCGCAGATTTTGAACTGCCTCATCTCGGAAAGCAGCTGGGGCAAATAGCCGGCAGGCACACTTACCAGGGTAAACTGATCGTAAATTTCAATTTTGCCGATCTCCCTGCCGGAAAGCTGGGTGAACTCGGTAACCGCTCCCATCACATGGTTGGGGGCAACGCCGCTTTGCCGCCCTGCGGTAAGCAGTACCTTTTTCATGGCAGGCTCCTGGGACGAAGCGGGAGCGGGAAGCTCCGGCGCAGGGAGGGCAAAATCCATGCTGCCAAGCTGGATTTCCAGCAGCAGAGCGGCAATTTGTTCCGGGGAAAAGCCCTTTTGGATCAAAGCCTCGATTTGAGGCATACAGCTGAAATTCCGGCTTTGAGAGAGCTTTGCCTCCAGCCGGTTCATCAGCTCCTGCTGCTGCTTTTGGGCAAACTCTTTGGAAGCCGGGAGCTTTTGGGGCTCCAGCTGGGATTTGGCCGCCCGGGCAATCTGCTGCAGCTCATGAACCTGGCTTCTGCCGGAGCAGAGGGTAATAGCGGTGCCGGTTTTGCCCGCCCGGCCGGTTCTGCCAATCCGATGGATATAATACTCCGGATTTTGAGGCAGGTCATAGTTGATTACAAAATCGATATTTTCCACATCAATGCCCCGGGCAGCTACATCGGTTGCCACCAGCAGGTTGATTCTGCCGTGCCGGAAAGCGCTGAGAACCTGGGTACGCTGGGGCTGCCGCATATCTCCGTGCAAGCCCTCGGCAAGGAACCCCCGGCTTTTGAGAAACAGGCTGACTTCTTCTGTCATCCGCTTGGTATTGCAAAAAATCATGGCAAGCTTTGGGGCGTGGTGGAGCAATATAAGATGCAGTGCGTCCCGCTTTTTACTGGAGGGGACGTCATAATACAGCTGACGGATGGCTTTGACCGAGGGCTGTTTTTTATCAATTTCAATCAGCTCCGGGGCGCGCTGAAACTGCTTTGTCAGCGCTAAAATAGGCGGAGGCATCGTGGCGGAGAACAAGGCTGTCTGCCGTTCTGCCGGGGTTTGGCGGAGGATGGTTTCAATATCCTCCTTAAAGCCCATGCTCAGCATTTCGTCAGCCTCATCCAGCACTGCAAATTTCACCCGGCTTAAATCCAAAGAGCCCCGGCGCATATGGTCCATAATCCGTCCGGGCGTGCCTACCACTACATTTGCGCCTTCCCGCAAAAAGGCAAGCTGGCGCTGCATAGGGGCGCCGCCGTAAATCTCAGTAGCCCGGATGCCCCGCTTAAACCGGGAAAGCTTGCGGATTTCCGCACAGGCCTGCAGGGCAAGCTCCCGGGTAGGGCAGAGCACCAGCACCTGTACAGCTTTCAAACGGGGGTCAATCAGCTCCACCGCCGGGATGCCAAAAGCCAACGTTTTGCCGGTTCCGGTCTGGGAGCGGCCAATCACGTCCAGCCCGCGGCGTAAGGGCGGAATAGCCTTGGCCTGAATTTCAGTGGCTTCGGTAAAGCCCATGGCCTCCACAGCCCGGGCCAAAGGGGCAGGGAGCTCCAACTGGGAAAATAGTACGCTCATTCGGTTCCTCTTTTCTAAAAATGTCCATAAGACGTCGTATAAAAGGCTTTGTGCAGCAGGGAGGGCAAAAAAACAGCGGGGTTTTCAAATTTCCCGCTTTTATGACGTCAACCGGTGATTTTTCAGTAATGTCCTTATTATACCGGAAAATTCTGGAAAATACAACACCTAAACGGAACTTATTTTTTTACAGGGTAAACAATCCGCCCAGGCAGCAAAAATGTTTCGCGTGAAACATTTGTTCTCGATTTAGGCGGGACGTGAGTGCCGGTTTATTTTTCCATGCCCTCAGGCAAGCCTGCTTGTTCCGATTACCCAAGCGCTGGAAACCCCTTGACAGAATATCTGCCGAAATGGTATAATAGCTGTAATCTTACAGAGGGCTCGGCGCCTTGTGGCAGGCCACGGGTTTCGGCGTCCCCTACAAGAGAAATTTGCATAGACTGGAGCTGAAAAGATGAAGAAATCTTCCCGGTAAAAAGCAAGAAAATCCCTTTTGCGCAGGAAAAGCGGTGTTGTTGGGACATCGCTGTGTTGCTGTGCCTGAGGGAGGTTTGCAGGGAAGATGTGCAGCTTTCAGCATTAGTATAGCCGGAAATCGGGTATTCATCCCTGAATGGGAAGAAGCCTCTGTTTTTGGGCAGGCTACAGGCTGGGGAAAGATGCTTTCCTGCAGCCTGTTTTTGTTTGTGAGCCCAATTTTGAGGCTTGAGAAAGGGGAAATGCGCGATGTCACAGATTTTAATAGACCGCTTGACCTTTTGTTACGAGGGTGCATATGAGCCGGTGTTCCAGGATGCCTGCTTTCAGCTGGATACCCAATGGAAGCTGGGCTTTATTGGACGAAACGGCAGAGGAAAAACCACCCTGCTGCGGCTTTTGGCGGCAAGGGGAGCGCCGCCCTACCAGTATTCCGGCAGCATAACCGCCTCGGTGGAGTTTGAGTACTTTCCCTATTCCGTGGAGCCCCAGCGGCAGTCCTTTTTGGCGCTGCGGGAGGTGATTGCCCCCTTCCACCGATGGGAGCAGGAGATGGACCGGCTTTTGGAGGAAAACACCCCCCAAAGCCTGGAGCGGTATGGTGAGCTGCTGAGCTTGTACCAGGCTCATGAGGGATACCGGCTGCAAGAGCTGATGGAACGGGAACTGGGCCGGCTTGGGGTACAGCCGGAGGTGCTGGAGCGCCCCCTTGGAACCTTAAGTCAGGGGGAGCGCACCAAGCTGATGCTGGCCGCCCTTTTTTTGAAGAAAAACAGCTTTTTGCTGATTGACGAGCCCACAAACCACCTGGACGAGGAGGGCCGGAAAACCTTGGCGGCTTATTTAAGGCAGAAGTCCGGGTTTATTCTGGTAAGCCATGACAGACGCTTTGTGGACGAAATTGTGGACCATGTGCTCTCGGTAAACCGGAAGACCATCGAGGTGCAGAGGGGGAACTACTCCAGCTGGCAGGAGAATAAGGACCGGCAGGACGTCTTTGAATGGGAGAAAAACCAGCGGCTGAAAAAGGAGATCCGGCGGCTGGAAGCTGCAGCGCGGGAAAAGGCGGGTTGGTCCGATAAAATTGAGGCCACCAAAATAGGCGGGCATACCTTTGACAGGGGCGCCATAGGGCACAAGGCCGCCAAGATGATGAAGCGCTCCAAGGCCATTGAGCAGCGGCAGGAGCGGGCTATTGAGGAGAAAACCGGATTGCTGAAGGATCTGGAAAAGCACGACCCTTTGGGGCTGCAGCTGCTGCCTTACCCCAAGGAACGAGTTCTGGAGCTGCGGGACGTCACGGTGGCGTACCCGGGAGGAAAGCCCTTGTTCCGGCCGGTGAGCCTTACCGTAAGGCGGGGAGACCGGGTGCTGCTGAAGGGCGGCAACGGCAGCGGGAAAACCAGCCTGTTCAAAGCCATTTTGGGGGAGCTGGAGCATGAGGGAAGCCTGCAGGCGGGCAGCGGCCTGATCATCTCCCAGGTAGCCCAGGACAGCTCTTTTTTAACCGGGACGATCCGGGAGCTGTGCCAGAGGGAAGGGCTGGAGGAAAGCCTGGTCAAGGCGATTTTGCGCAAGCTGGATGTAAGCCGCGCCCAGCTGGAGAGGGAGCTTTCTACCTTCAGCGAGGGGCAGAAAAAGAAGGTGCTGCTGGCCCGCAGTCTGGCAACCCCTGCCCACCTGTTTTTGTGGGACGAACCGCTGAACTATATTGATCTGCTTTCCCGCATTCAGCTGGAGGAGCTGATTTTAGAATACGCCCCCACCCTGCTGTTTGTGGAGCACGACCGGGCCTTTCAGGAAAAGGTTGCCACCCAAACCGTTGTGCTGCAAAAGTAGCGCTGTTTTTGGGGACGTGACAGCAGTTTGATGTTCCCGGGCTTTTTTTGAGCAGGGCCGCAGGCTGTCAGCTTGCGCTTACGTCCGGAAATTTTGGGGGCTTTTGTTATAATTTCCTTTCTATTCCGCAAACTAAAGGCAAACAAAGGGGAAAGGAAGGATCTGCGTTTGGAAACAAAATTTTTGGAAAAAGCAAAGGATAACCGGAAGGTGGCGCTGATAGGCACCGGTTTGGTGGGGATGAGCTATGCGTATGCCCTGCTGAATCAGGGCGGGTGCGACGAGCTTGTGCTGATTGACCTGGACCGGCAGAAGGCGGAGGGAGAGGCAATGGACCTGAACCATGGCCTTGCCTTTGCGCCTGGTTCCATGCGGATTTATGCGGGGGACTACTCTGACTGCCGGGATGCGGATTTGGCAGTGATTTGCGCGGGAGTGGCCCAGAAGCCGGGGGAATCCCGCCTGGAGCTGCTGCAGCGGAACAGGGAGGTGTTCCGCTTGGTGGTGGGGCAGGTGGTTGGTTCCGGCTTTGGAGGGATTTTTTTGGTAGCCACCAACCCGGTGGATGTGATGACTCGGGTAACACAGGCGATTTCCGGGTTTCCGCCCAGCCGGGTGCTGGGTACCGGCACTGCGTTGGACACGGCTCGTCTGCGCTACCAGCTGGGAGAGCTTTTTGACATCGACCCCCGCAACGCCCACGCCTATGTAATGGGGGAGCATGGGGACAGCGAGTTTGTGCCGTGGTCCCAGGCGATGATTGCCACCAAGCCGGTACTGGAGCTTTGCAGGCAGTTCCCGCAGCAGTATCCGAAGGAGCGGCTGGGGGAAATTGGCCTGGAGGTGCGGGATGCGGCTCAGAAGATCATTCGGGCAAAAAAGGCGACCTATTATGGCATTGGCATGGCTATGGTACGGATTACCAGGGCTATTTTTGGCAATGAAAACAGTGTGCTTACGGTTTCCTCCATGCTCAACGGGGAGTATGGCGAGAGAGAGGTATACGCCGGGGTGCCCTGTATCGTCAACCGGAAGGGGATTAGGGAGGTATTGACCTTAAGCCTGACAGAAGAGGAAAGAGAGAGAATGCACAAGTCCTGCGAGCTGCTCCGAACGTGCTTTGAGGAAATAAAGGAATAAGCAATTTGCGCCGTAAAATGATTTGCGGCGCTTTTTTGCGGATAGGAGTTTTGTACAGGAAATTGGTTTTATTTTTGACAGTGTCAGAATGTGGCAACCGACGTTTTTCCCTTGTATTCGGCCGGAAAGTATATTATAATGACAATAAAACGGCACTGCTGCGCCGGATAAAGGCAGGCGCGGCGTCCTGGAAGGCAATGCCGGCAAAAGAAAAGAGGGATTAAAGGATGATAGTTGATAAGATAGAAAACCTTGCGCAGTATCGGGGGATCAGCGGGAATTTTGCAAAAGCGGCGGACTTTGCCCTTTCTCACAATCTGGAGGAAATGGAGGCGGGGCGGTACCCCATTGACGGGGATCAGGTGTTTGTGATGATTCAGGAGATTGAAACAAAGGCTGAAAGGGAGATTCCGTGGGAAACTCATGGGAATTATGCGGACATCCAGTGCGTGCTGCGGGGCGCCGAGGGGATGGGGTATGCCAATCGGAGCAGCCTGCAGCCGGCCGGAGAGTATGATCCGGAGCGGGATATTCGTCTTTACACCGGGGCCGGGGTGGTACATATCCTGCATGCCGGGGAGTTTATGGCGTTTTTCCCTCAGGATGGGCATAGGCCTTCGATCTGCCCGCCCGGCTGTGACAGACAGGTGAAAAAAGCCGTGTTTAAGGTACGAGTTGACTGGTAATGGAAAAGGCTTTTATCAGCGGGGCGGCTTTGCTTGGGGACGTGACAGAAACGGAGCGTCTGTGGCTTTACCGGCTTTCCTTTGAGGAGATGGAGCTGCTTTGCATGCCCGGAGGCGGGGCGGCCTTGGAAAAAAAGCTGGGGCTGCTTGTTTCCCACAGGGAGGAGCACCCGGAGGGGTTTTTCCGGCGGTATATTGCCGCAGGGAAAAGCGCGGGAAAAGAGGGTCGGTGGTTTCGTCTTTGGGAAATGGTTTTGAAAGAGGAAAACCGCAGGATTGGCGGGATTTTGTTTAAGGGCCCTCCTGATCAGGCGGGGAGGGTGGAGATTGGTTACGGCTTGGACGAGCCCTACCGGGGCAGAGGCTTTGCCCGGGAGGGAGTAGCCGCTTTGGTTTGCCGGACACTGCAGCAGCCGGAGGTTTTAGCGGTTTTGGCGAAGATTGGACATAAAAATTTTGCCTCCCAGCGGGTGGCGCAGAGCGTTGGCATGAGCCTTGCCCGGTGGGAGGGGTTTTTGCAGTGCTGGGAGATTTTGGCCCCCGGAAAAACGGGGGATTTGGGAGAGAAGGCGCAAGCTTTTGGGGCTATTGAGTTGAGCCCGAAGGATTACGACGTCAGATAAGCCATGGGCAGGGCAGTGCTTTGGCGGAAAATAAAGGAGTAAATTTATGGAAAACATTGTGTTCAAAAAGGCTTTGTTTGGATTCGACCGGCGGGCAGTGCTCAGCTATATTGCACGGCAGCAGGAGAAAAATCAGCAGGAGCAGAACAATTTGCACCAGCTGATGGAGCAGAAGGAGACGGATTATCAGGAGATTAGAAACCGGGCCGGGGAGATGGAGGAGCAGCTGGCAGAGGCCCGCCGCCAGGTGGAAGCGCTGACAGAGGAGCTGAACCAGATTCGGCAAAGTACCCAGAAAACCGCCCGCAGGGCAGAGGAGCAGGAGCGGGAGGCGAGAATCCAGGCGGAGCGGGGACGGCAGCTGCAGTTTCGGGTAGAGAGCATGGAGTACAAGGCCAAGCGGTATGACGAGCTTTCGCTGGAGATGGGGCAGTCCTTGATTGAAGCGAAGCACACGGCTAAGCAGATTATTGATGAAGCCAGCGCCAGGTCCCAGGAGATTCTCCGGCAGTCTGCAAAGACCTCGGAGGAGATTGAACAGGGGCTGATGGAGTTCCATAAGGAGATTGAAAGCCTGCGGGAGGCCTCAGAGCAGACCAGCGCCGCACTGTACCGGCATTTGGAGCAGCTGGACAACAAGCTGGATGAAGCCAGAAGCCGTTTGAAGGTGAACAGGGAAGAAGTTGCTGAAGGTGAGCTGGAGGTTTTGATGATAGAAGGGTAAAAACTGTTATGAGGCTTTTGAAGCGAGTTGAAAGAACAAAAGGGAGGATGACGTCCGTGAAAATTGCGGTAACATATGAGAATGGGCAGGTGTTCCAGCATTTTGGGCACTGTGAGAATTTTAAGATTTATGAGGCAGAGGGGCAGGCGGTGACGTCTCAGACAGTGGTGAGTGCTCAGGGCACGGGCCATGGTGCGCTGGCAGGCTTTTTGAAGGGCCTGGGAGTGGATACTTTGATCTGCGGCGGTATTGGCGGCGGCGCGCGTGCAGCTTTGGCCGAGGCGGGGATTGCTCTTTATCCCGGCGTTACCGGAGAGGCGGACGCCAGTGTGACAGAGCTGCTGGCCGGCACTTTGCGCTTTCAGCCCGATGTGGTGTGTGAGCATCATCACCACGGGCATAGGGAGGGGCATAGCTGCGGTGGGCACAGCTGCGGGGAGCATGGCTGTGGCGGACATCATTAAACGGATGCGTGAAGAAAGCGAAACCGGGGAATTTTGCCCCGGTTTTGTTTTTATAAGGGGACGAAGTGGGCATCTATTACGATTATCTGAAAACTGTTGTTGAAACCTCTCTGAACCACTTTTTGGAGGATACAGACTTCCCCTACACGGTAGCCGGCGGCGGAAAAGGCGGCTTCGGCGGTGGAATGATGGGAGAGTTTCCTGACGGTGAGCTGCCGGAAGGAATGCCTGATTTCAAAGGAAACGGCGGCAGAGACGGTGCCGGACGCGATGGCCCGGGTGGCGAACTGCCTGATTTTGCCGGTGGGGGCGGCGTTGATTTCCATAATATCGACGGCATTGACCGGGTGGAAACCACAGGCGGCATCACCCTGTCCGGAACCTATGAGACAGTTCAGGATTATATTGACGCGCTGAACAAGGAGGCGGAATGGGTCGCTTACAACAGCGAAACGAACACCGTAACTGTCACCAGTATCGCCGATTTTGTCTGTGCGCTGAAGCCTGCGTCCAAGAATCTGGGGGCTTTTGATGACCTGGACAAGACCTATGGAGAGAACATCCTGTTTGGCGACGGAGACGGCAAGGGGGATCACTTCGATGCCATCCTGACGGAACTGCCGGCCGGAACCGAGTATGAGGCGGCTTTCGCGGAGAACCCAGCCCGCACAGACGCCCTGGGAAATCCGGCAAAAAGCAACGGAACCAGAAAGCATCCTGATTCGGAGGAAACCTATGCCCAAAAAGCCTAATATCTTCCCTAAATAAGGTGCTTTTTATATGATTTTGCCGAAAATCCCCTTCAACAGGGGAAAAGAGCTTGCGTATACCGGTAATTTATGATAAAAATATACAGTAGGCTTTTACTTTTTAGGATGGAAAGGATTTGGGACTATGAAAAAGATTTATGAGGGTAAAACCAAGGACGTATTTTCGTTGGAAAACGGCAACGTGCTGTTAAAGTTCAAGGATGACTGTACCGGCAAGGATGGCGTGTTTGACCCTGGTGAAAACTCTGTGGGCCTGACCATTGAGGGCATTGGCAAGGCGAATTTGGAAACTTCCATCCATTTTTTTGAGATACTGAAAAAGTCGGGCGTAAAAACCCATTACATCAGCGCAAACCTTAAGGACGCTACCATGGAGGTGCTGCCAGCCAAGGTATTTGGCAAAGGGCTGGAGGTTATCTGCCGCTTAAAGGCAACCGGCAGCTTTATCCGCCGTTACGGAGCTTATATTGAGGACAGCGCCGAACTGCCCGGCGGCTATGTGGAAACTACCCTGAAGGACGACGCCAAGGGCGACCCGCTGATTACCCCTGACGCTCTGGCCGCCCTTGGAATTATGAGCGAGGAAATGTATGTCAGCATGAAGCAGCAGACCTTGGATATTACCCGAATTGTGGCTGACGACCTGAAGAAAAAGGGCCTGGACTTGTATGACATCAAGTTTGAATTTGGCTACCATGGAAATGAGGTTATTCTCATTAACGAGATTGCCAGCGGCAATATGCGGGTGTATAAGGACGGCAAAATTGTAGGGCCTATGGAGCTTACCGCTTTTATTCTGGGCAAATAAAGCAGTCTGTTTTCTCCTTTTGGGACGTCGTGCGGGCCTGCATACTTTTTTGATGCTTCCCAAATACCAAAAACCTGTTCATAGCGCTGTACCATCCCCAAAATAAAAACTGCTGCAGGATTTCAGCCTCGCAGCAGTTTTTTGTTGGTGCAAATCAACCGTTTTTTCTTTCGGGACGGAACTGCAAGCCCATAAATTTGCAGGTGTGCTCCAGTATTTCCGCAATTTTTTTGGCCAAATCCTATTGCGGACCAGATAACCGCAGGAAAGGTAAGAACGATAGAAATTGTTTCACGTGAAACAATTGTTCTTCCATTAAGAGCCAGCCCCAAATCAAGCCGGGCCGGAAGCGCCGGCCCGGCAGATGTCCCCAAAGCAGCAGAACGGGAAAGGAATTAGTTTTACCGGTGGCCTTACACCGGGCAGCGCCCAGGCTCAAAATGCCCGCTGTCAGTGTAAAGCACCATCGGAAGTTAATGCACCGGTAAAGCCGGCAAAAATACTCCAAGCCTATTTTTCACTCCAATACCGAAAGGTAGAAAGCGGGATTCCACACTCCTTTGCGGCGGCGCTTCCTGTAATCGTCCCGTCCTTCCATCGCTGATACACGCTGTGATAATTTTCCGGCAGCGGCTTGGGCGGACGTCCGAACCGCACCCCTCTGGCTTTGGCTGCGGCAATGCCCTGGGCTTGCCTGGTGCGGATGTTCTCCCGCTCGCTTTGTGCCACAAAAGAGAGAATCTGCAGTACCAGGTCCGCGATAAAAGTCCCCATTAAATCCTTGCCGTTCCGAGTATCCAAAAGCGGCATGTCCAGCACACAAATATCCACGCCGATCTCCTTTGTCAAAAGCCTCCATTGTTTTTGAATTTCCTCATAATTTCTGCCCAGTCTGTCAATACTTAGCACATAAAGCAGGTCGCCGGGACGCAGCTTTTTTACCAGCACCTTATATTGGGGCCGATTAAAATCCCTGCCGGATTGCTTGTCTATGTACACATTCTTGTGGGGGACCGCCTGTTCCTTCATGGCGATCCACTGCCTGTCCTCATTCTGGTCCACAGTGGATACCCGGATATATCCGTAAATTTTTTTTGACATCGATGAGTCCTCCTTTCTTGCTGCCGTGCCTTTGCAAGCCGCGCCGTTTTCCGGCAGATATATCTGCAAAACACTTCTTTTCTACAGCCTTTTCATCATCGATAATATGACTATACAATATAAGTAAAAAGGAATAGTGAATAGTGAAGAGGGGTGGTGTCCCTGCGGGACGGATTTTGATGGCGAGGAGGTATATTTTTGGGGGGTTGGGGGAGGTTATTTGTGAAATCTTTTTTGGGGCGACGGGACTGCTTTTTTGCTTTTTTCTGCCTTTGGGTGAGGTTTTGTTAGGGTGGGAGGTTAGGGCTTGCGGGACGTCGTTGGAAAAAGGAAAAAATGGTTGACATTCCCGGCTTTCTTGTTATAATATGGTATAAAGAGGATTTTGCCTTAGGGGAGTAGTCAGCAGAGATGTTCTCTGGAGCTAAGTCAACAGCACTGTTTTTTGCCGGAATGCCTGTTTCGGCAGGGAAACTGGTTTAGCTTGAAATGACAAGACCTATGTTCTTATGGAGAATAAGAACATAGGTCTTTTATTATTGTGTTGGGCCCTTGGGCAAATAATTGAAGGAGGAATACCCATGGATTTTTTTAGTGACCCCTTATTTTGGAAAAGCTGCTTGATGTATGTGATCGGCGGCATTTTAATCTACCTCGCTATTAAAAAGGACTTTGAGCCCGCTTTGCTGCTGCCTATGGGCTTTGGCTCTATTCTGGTAAATCTGCCCGATTCCGGCGTGCTTACCCAAACAATAGAAGGCGTTGGGGAATCCCAGGGCATTATTCAGTGGCTGTTTGAGGTGGGAATTGAAGCCTCAGAAGCGTTGCCTCTCCTTTTGTTTATCGGCATCGGCGCTATGATTGACTTCGGCCCGCTGCTTTCCAATCCCAAGATGTTTTTGTTCGGCGCCGCCGCTCAGTTTGGTATCTTCTTTACCATTACCATGGCGGTACTGTTTGGCTTTGATCTGAGAGACGCTGCTTCTATCGGCATTATCGGCGCGGCGGACGGTCCTACCTCTATCCTGGTTTCTCAGGTGCTTAAATCCAATTATATCGGCCCGATTGCGGTGGCCGCCTACTCCTATATGGCGTTGGTGCCGATTATCCAGCCTGCGGCGATTAAGCTGGTTACCACTAAAAAGGAACGGATGATCCGGATGCCCTACAATCCCAAATCCGTTTCCAAAACCACCAGGATCCTGTTCCCGGTGCTGGTGACGATGATCGCCGGCTTTGTCGCCCCGGCTTCCGTTTCTCTGGTAGGCTTTTTGATGTTTGGCAACCTGCTGCGGGAATGCGGCTGTTTGGAGCGGCTTTCCGAAACGGCTCAAGGTACCCTTGCCAACCTGGTTACTTTGCTGCTGGGGATTACCATTTCCTTCAGCATGCGGGCAGAGCAGTTTGTTACCTGGCAAACCCTGCTGATTATGGCTTTGGGCTTGATTGCCTTTGTGTTTGACACCGTTGCCGGCGTGCTGTTTGCCAAGCTGCTGAACCTGTTTATGAAAAACAAGGTGAATCCCATGATCGGTGCGGCGGGCATTTCGGCCTTCCCCATGTCTGCCCGGGTGGTGCAGAAAATGGCGCTGAAGGAGGATAACCAGAATCATATCCTGATGCATGCGATTGGAGCGAATGTTTCGGGACAGATTGCCTCGGTGGTGGCCGGCGGCATGATCCTGAAGCTGGTGCCTATGCTGCTGAAATAAGAAAAGGAGCGTTTTGTTTATGAATATGGAAGCTTTAATGCAGTCCTTTGAGATTATGGGGCTGGGGATGCTTGGCATTTTTGGTGTGATTATTGCAATTATGCTGGTGGTAACGCTGCTTTCCAGATTAACCGTTGACAAAGAGGAGCAATAAACATGTTTGCAAGGCTTGGGGACAGGGCTGCAGGCGGTCAGTTTGCTGCCTTGTCCTGAAGAAAAATGCGTTGGGGCTGTTGCATCTTGGGTGAAAACTTGCTATAATGAGGGCAAAAAGAAAGCCCTATGCGGGTATTTAGGAGGATGTGCGATGAAAGACCCTAACTGCATGTACTGCTCGGAAAACGAAAAGCTGGACAGCCTGATGCTTTATATTTGTGACATGGGCGTTTCCAAGCTGTATCTTTTTCGGGAGCAAACTTACTACGGACGGTGCATTGTGGCATATGCCAAGGATCATGTCAATGAGTTTTATGAGCTGAGCGACGAGGATGCCAACGCTTTTGCCAAGGACATCCGGGTGGCGGCCGAGGCCATTGCCAAAGCGGTGAACCCCAGAAAGATGAACTATGGCATGTACAGCGACAAGCTGCCTCACCTCCACTGCCATCTGGTGCCTAAGCAGGAGGGCGGGCATACCTTTGGCGGCACCTTTGAGATGAATGTGGAGCCTCCCAAGTATCTTACAGAAGAGGGCTACGCTGAGATTATTGCAAAAATTAAAGCGAATCTGTAACAAAAAGGCTTCCCTGTTCCAAACGGCAGGGAAGCCTTTTCACAGTGCTGAGGCGGGTTACAGCCTTTTTTCCATCCAAAAATCATCCATGACGAAGCCTTCGCCGATATCGGTGCAGTCCTCCTGAAATACCGTAAAGCCCATGGCCTTATAGGCGGCTATGGAGCCTGTATTCTCCCGGTTTACCGTAAGCCAGATACGGGTGAGGCCCTGCTCCCGGCATAGCTGCTCCAAAAAGCCCAGGGTTTTGGAGGCGAGCTTTTGCCCCCGATACTCCTTTTTTAGGTACAGCTTGCTTAAAAACAGGCTGTTCTGCTCCGGCTCCAGCCGGATACCCACATAACCGGCGGCGGTTTCCTCTGCCTGCACAAAGTAATAGCGGTAATTTCCGGCGGCAAGCTGTTCCTTTACCGCCTGAGGGGACTGGAATTTCTCCAGCATATAGCTGATCTGACGCTCTCCTAAAAGCTGGCCGTAATGCTCCCGCCAAATGCCCGCTGCCAGCCGGCAAAGGGCTTCTACCTGGTGGGGCTGCACCGGCTGCCAGCAAATTTTTGGTTCCATAAGTTCTCCTTCTTTCCACACGGCTTTTCCTCAAAGCGCCTGGGCCGCAAAGGGCAGTACCGTCCTAACAGCTTTGGGGGACGAAGCACCGCTTGGCCTTGCAGAGCTTTGGGGAAGGTTTTTTCTGCTTTCAGTATAGCAAAAATTCACACAAATGAAAATACCCTTTTTATCGAAAGGATGATTGTAAATGGTATATCAAACGGTAATCTTTGATCTGGACGGCACCCTGCTGGATACTTTGGAGGACCTGACCGACAGCACGAACCAAACGCTGCGGGAACAGGGCTTTCCACAGCGGAGGCAGGAGGAAATCCAGAGCTTTTTGGGCAATGGGGCAAGGTATTTGATTCAAAATGCTTTGCCGGAAGCCGTGCAGGGGCAGGAGGAGCTGGTCAGCCGCTGCGTGGCGCGGTTTCAGGAGATTTATAGGGGGATTTTGCCCGGCAAGGCGAAGGTTTATCCCGGGATTATGGAGCTGTTGGCCGCTTTGAAAACGGCAGGAGTGAGAACGGCGGTGCTCTCGAATAAACCGGATTTTGCGGTAAAGGCCTTGTGTAAAATTCTTTTTGGGGAGCTGCTGACCATGGCGGAGGGAGAACGGGACGGCCTGCCCCGGAAGCCCGCGCCGGAGCATTTATGGCAGATGATGGAGCAGCTGACGGGATCATGCCTGTATGTGGGAGATTCAGAGGTGGATGTGGCTACTGCCGGGAACGCCAAGGTGCCCTGTGCAGCGGTGACCTGGGGATTTCGGGAGAGGGATATGCTGGCAGGGGCGGATTATTTTGTGGATACGCCGGAGCAGCTGCTGAAGATTTGTTTGGGGGAGGCATTGTAACCCCGGTAAGGGTGCGTAAGAGAAAATTTGGTGTAAGCCTGTTTTGTTAGACCGAAAAAAGCCGCAATGGCATAGATTTTAGAAAATGAAACAGAAATAAGCCCTAAAAGCAGAACTTTTTCAGGAATATTCAAAATTCGTAAATACTTTTTAGAAAATTTATGTTATACTATATAATACCTATGCAGCTTGTCTGGGAGCGCACAGACCCGTCTGCCCGGGACGTCCCTGGAAAATAGGCATTGGCATGGGGCAAGACCGGAGAAACTTCTTGACATTTTGCAAGATATCTGGCATTCTGTAAATAATCTCACCGTTTTTTCAGAAGGCATTTTCCGGGCAGTTCTGCCTGAGTGAGCAAAAAGAGGAGAGTATTTCGTAATGAATGGAATTTTGCTGCGAGACGCTGTGATTTCAGCAGCCAACAACATAGCCAATCAGGTAAAGCTGGTTGACGCTTTGAATGTTTTTCCTGTGCCGGATGGGGATACCGGCACCAATATGTCTATGACTATAGGCGCCGCCAAGCGGGAGCTGGAAAAGGCCGGGGAGAATATCACCGTGCCGGAAGCCGCCAGCATTACTGCCGCTGCCTTGCTGCGGGGAGCGAGGGGAAACTCCGGGGTGATTTTGTCTCTGCTGTTCCGGGGCTTTTCCAAGGGCTTGGCCGGAAAAAACAGCCCTACCCCTCAAGAGATGTGCGCCGCCTTGGGCTTAGGCGTGGAGGCGGCTTATAAGGCGGTAATGAAGCCTACCGAGGGCACGATTTTAACCGTTGCCCGATTAGCTGCCGAAAAGGGCGAGGTGTTTTTGGACGAGAATCCGGAGACGGACCTGTGGAGCCTGTGGGAAGTTATTATTCGTGCGGCGGCTGATGCGTTGGAACAGACTCCGGAGCTGCTGCCTGTCCTGAAAAAGGCAGGTGTGGTGGATGCCGGCGGCAAGGGGCTGTTGATTATCTTTGAGGGCATGGGACAGGTGTTTGCCGGCAATGGGATTGTACCCTTGAAGGAGGAGGTTATCCGCCAGAGCCGCAGCCAGCTGGAGGACGAGTTTGTAAACGCGGCCGGCGCTTATGACGAAGTGATCAACTTTACCTATTGCACCGAATTTTTGGTAAACAAGCAGGAGGATACGCCTGATTCCATGAAGCTGCGGGGCTATCTGGAGTCAATCGGCGACTGTGTGGTTGTGGTGGAGGATGAGGAGATTATCAAATGCCATGTGCATACCGATAATCCCGGCAAAGCGCTGCAGGAGGCGCTGAAGTTCGGTTCCTTAACCAATATGAAGATTGAAAACATGCGGGAACAGCATGCCGCCCAGCAGAAAAAGGTGCAGGATGCTGCCCGGACGCAGGACGTCCCTGCAGATGAGTTCCCCTATGCGCCGGTTAACCCGGAGATGGAGTACGGATTTGTGGCTGTTGCTGCCGGAGACGGGGGACAAAAGCTGTTTTATGACTTGGGCGTACAGAAAATTGTAAGCGGCGGCCAGACCATGAATCCCTCTACTGACGATATTCTCAGGGCAATCCAGTCAGTACCGGCCAAAACGGTGTTTGTGCTGCCCAATAACAAGAATATTATCATGGCGGCGGAGCAGACCATCCGTCTGGCGGACCGTACTGTTCGGGTGCTGCAGAGCCGTACCATTCCTCAAGGGCTTTCTGCCATGCTGGCTTTTGAGCCGGAGGCCGGGCGGGATGATAATATCCTTGCCATGAATAAGGCTATGGAGCGGGTTGGCTCCGGGCAGATTACCTTTGCCGCCCGGGATTCGGAGTATGATGGCTACAAGATCAAGCGGGGAGACCTGCTGGGGATGGAAAACGGCCGTCTTACCTTTACGGAGCGGGATTTGACCAAGGCTTGTATCCGGCTGGTGAAAAACCTGATAAAAGCCAACAAGGAAAGTTCCTTTATCACCCTGATTTACGGCGAGGAGATCTCTGCCGAGCAGGCCAAAAAGGTGGAATCTGCTCTGCGGGCTCGTCTGCCTTCCAGCATTGAGCTGGTGCTGATTGAGGGAAATCAGCCGGTTTATTACTTCCTGGTTTCGGTAGAATAAAAGCAGAATGCAGCCCCAAACACGCCGGTTTTTCCTGCTGTTTGGGGCTTTTTCTGCCGGTGGGTGAGGCCCTATGTTTTCATTTCTGTTTTTGAGAAGGAACCGGCAGGCGATGCCGAATTTTTTCAAAAGGAGCTGATTTTTATGGAACGAATCTTTTTATCCCCGGGACGGGCGGCGGAATTGGAAAAGCTGCTGGCCTCCCCTGAGGGCGGGGCGCTGAAGGAGGCCCTTCTCGCCAAAGGCGAGAAGCAGGCGATGTCCGGGCCGTATAGTGTGACCTTTACCCCTTCTCCGGCGGCAAGCGGGGATGCTCATGATTATTTCAGCGAGGGGCCTTACTGGTGGCCGGACCCCCAAAACCCCCAGGGGCCCTATATCCGGCGGGACGGGGAGCGGAACCCCCACCGCTTTGAGGCCCACAGCAGTGCCCTTGCCGGAATG
>CATJLA010000107.1 GCA_949741215.1 uncultured Oscillospiraceae bacterium | reverse complement strand
CACGCCGACGTCAGTACCACGATGAACATTTACGCCCACGCCACGAGGGAGGCCAAGCGTACCTCCGCACGGCTGCTGGATAAGGTGGTCTGCGGGGAGTAAAAAGTTTCCCTTGTTTCAGCCTGCAAGGGCAAAAACAAGGGAAATTACATAAGGTTTGAACATTCAATCAGCTGAAAGCCTTGATATATCAGAGTTTTAAGAGGATTTGACAGATAAACTGTAATTTGTCGATTCGTCACGAGCCAAGTATACTACCAATGCGAATGACATTCAACCTTCATTTATAGGTGTTCAAGATACAAACGCCTTAGCTGCTCAATATCCTTAATATCCGCAACTCTGATATGCATCCCGTTATCCCTCCAAAGGATTTCTATTGCAGAAAGCTACCGCAGCTTCTGCAGCAAAAAGGCCCTGGCTCCATGCTTTTGCAGCGGAATGGTAAGTACAGCGTCCACAGCCTGCTCATTGCCGCTCCAAAGCTCTTTTGCCAGCCCCGGTCCTTCTATCTCCAAATCCTCCAGAGGAAGCTCTACCCGGCTTTCCTTCTCCCCCAAGTTAAACAGAGCCGCATACTGCCCGCCTTCTGCGCTCACGGCAGTCCAAAGCGCATGCTCCTCCCCGGCAATCTCCTTTCGCCAAACCTGATGGGAGTGCCGGGCATTTCTATGCATAGCCAGAATATCCGGGTTGGTAATCAAGCTCATCGTAAAAGGATCAAACCTGGTCATCTCCCCGCCGATCATCAAGGGAGAGCGGAAGATGCTCCACAGGGTAAGCATCGTCACCTGCTCTTCCGGAGTAAAGCGGGTCGTCTCCTTTACGCTGTCGGTCTGACGAATTGGCCCGATGGGCAGCATATCCGCATCGGGGAAGCACCCCGCCCCCGCATGAGTACACCATTTTTCCGCCCGCTCGAACATCTGGTACAGGGCCTCCCATTTATCCCAAAAGTCGTCGGTAATGCGCCACATGTGGGCAACCTGCTTAAACAGCTCCGCCTTTTCCAGGGGGGCCGGTCCGGGGGAAAGGCTGAGCACCATCTCTCTGCCGCAATTTTTCAGGCAGCTGCTCAGCAGGCAAAGCTCCTGTTGTTCATGGGGCATTTCCCGGGCGATATCGTCACACTTAATAAAATCCACACCCCAGGAGGCATACAGGGCAAAGATGCTGTCATAATAGGCTTTTGCGCCATCCTTATCAGGGTCCACCCCATACATATCGGTATTCCAGTGACAAATGCTGTCAGTTTTAGCAATTTCCCGGGCAGTTTTATCAGTGCCAAGCAGCCTGGTATTCTGCTGCACCGCCTGCCGTGGAATCCCCCTCATAATATGGATACCGAACTTAAGCCCCAAGGAATGAACATACTCCGCCAAAGGAGCAAAGCCCCTGCCCCCCGCCGCGGAGGGAAAGCGGTTTTCCGCCGGTACCAACCGGGAGAATTCGTCCATGCAAAGGGGGGCAAAGGGATGATACACATGGCTTTGCGCGGTAGGCTCATACCATTGGATATCCACCACAATATATTCCCAGCCAAAGGGCTTTAGGTGGTCCGCCATAAAGCGGGCGTTTTCCCGCACGGTTTCTTCGGTAACGGCGGCGCCATAGCAGTCCCAGCTGTTCCAGCCCAAAGGGGCGCACTGCAGTTTCATAAAAATATTCCTCCTTTTCTTTTTAGGCCACAGCAGCAACAAAACAAACGCAAAATCGAAAGCCAAAAAGTAATTCTGCCGGCTGCAAAAATTCAACAAACGACCATCAAAAAGCAGTTCGTCAAAAAAAAGAAACAAAAACCGAAAACGCAATAAACGCCAAAATCCTCTGACAGAAAAACAAACCCCCTCAAAATCCACCCCATCCGAAAAAGCCAATTTCAATCGCCCTGCAAGGGCGTACCTCCACTATTCACTATTCACTTTTACCTATTCCTTACTTTGTGTAATTGTCGAAATAGCCCTGGATGTAGATAATAGGCGTGCCCTTGTCGCCGCTGCCGGAGGTAAGGTCAGCCAAAGAGCCGATCAGGTCGGTCAAACGGCGGGGAGTTGTCCCCTGTGTAACCATGGTGCCCTTCAAGGAAGCGGCCTTTTCATCCTTCTGGTGGATGTACTCCTTGATGGCAGTACGCAGCTGCTCGCCGGAAAGCTGGGCAAAATCATTATCCGCCAGATATTTCAGCTTTACCTCGTTGGGGGTACCCTCCAGCCCGGCTGTATAAGCGGGAGAAACCACCGGGTCCGCCAGCTCCCAAATCTTGCCTACCGGGTCCTTAAAGGCGCCGTCGCCATAGATCATCACTTCCACATTTTTCCCGGTCTTTTCCAGCAGGCTTTGGTGAATCTGCTCCACCATCTCCTCACAATGGATGGGAAACAGCTTTACCGTCTCCTCAGTAGCCTTATTGGAACCCAAAAGGCCATACTTATTGTTGTATCCGCTTCCGTCTATACTATTTGTCATAATATCGTCCAGGGTATACACCTTTTGGCCGCCGGCCTTTGTTAAAATCCTCTTGGTGCGCTGACGGGTGTGGATATCGCAGGCCAGTACGCTGGTGGTATAGTTCAGAATTGCCTTGGGGCTGTTGGCAAAAATGATCTCTACCTCCGCGCCGGCCTCCTGAATCAGGTTTTTATAGTATTCCACATAATCCACGCCGGTAAAGTAATGGGGCTGATAGCCAAACAAATCCCGGTACTGTTGCTCGGTAAGCACATCCGTCCAGGGGTTTACGCCTTTCTCGTCCATCAAATCCAGGTCAATCAGATGGTTGCCCACCTCGTCGGAGGGGTAGCTGAGCATCAGCACCATTTTTTTGCAGCCCATGGCAATGCCCTTTAAGCAGATAGCAAACCGGTTGCGGCTTAAAATAGGGAAAATCACCCCTACCGTGTCGTCCCCAAATTTTTGTTTGACGTCCTTGGCAATCTGGGTAACTGAGGCATAGTTGCCCTGAGCCCTGGCCACCACCGCTTCGGTAACGGCCACCACATCCCGGTCCCGAATCTCAAAGCCCTCGCTTTTGGCGGCGGTTAAAACCGAATCCACCACAATCGCGGCCAAGTCGTCCCCCTGGCGAATAATCGGCGCCCGAATCCCCCGGGAAACTGTTCCTACCATTCTATCCATAATATGCTCCTCCTAACAGGCTAATGATTCCCATGTTCCCTATAAAAAAGGGAACCGCACACAATTTTTATTGTATCGGTAAATGCAGCAAGAATCAATCTTTTTTTCGTAAAAAACAAAATTTTCTCTCATTTCCCCTGCATTTTGGCAGCTTTTGGGACGTCGCGCAGAGTATATTGTGCAGGGGCATCCCCCAAGGCCTGCAGCAGCCCCCTAATACAGAAACAAATGTTTCACGTGAAACATTTTTATTTTTGCGCCCTGTGCCTAAGCCCATCCCCCCTGCCCCCGCAGGCAGAGCCGCCAGAAAGGCTTTTGCACCACAGGCATCCGCGACGTCCTGAAAAAAGCCGGGCGGCAACAGAATGTTTAGATTTTGCCCCTTGTATTACTGCCGTTTTTTTTGTATACTTAGTTTTAATATCTTTTGTGCCTTTGTTTTGGCTGTCAGGCTTGAGACAGGCTCCGCCCTGCCTAAAATAACGGCCTTTGATAGCATTCCATAAAGAAAGGGAGATGGCCGATGGCTAAGATTCTCTGTGTCTCCAACCAAAAGGGCGGTGTGGGCAAAACCACTACCACCAATATTCTGGCTATGGGGCTGCGCAAAAGGGGACGTAGGGTTCTCTGCGTGGATTTTGACCCCCAGGGAGACCTTTCTTTCAGCCTGCAGGCGGATAACCGAGTGGAAATGCAGAATTCCATCTATCACGCCTTAAAGGGGGAGCTGCTTACTGTGCAAACCATCCAGCATACCCGCCTGTGTGACGTGATCCCCTCCAACATGCTGCTCAGCGGCATTGAGCTGGAATTTACCGGCAGAGGGCGTGAGTTTTTGCTGCGTAACTGCCTGCGCCCTGTGCTGAATTTATATGACAATATTCTGATAGACTCACCCCCGGCGCTGGGTATTTTAACTGTAAACGCCTTTACCGCGGCGGATACTGTTTTAATGCCTGTAAAGCCGGATATTTACAGCCTGCAGGGTTTAATTCAGCTGAACGGAACTTTGGAGGAGGTGCGGAAAAAGAGCAACCCTAAAATTCAGGCGGCGGGAATTTTGATTACCCACTTTGCCGCCCGGGAGAATGCCAGCAAGGTGATTCAGGAAACCGCCCGGGATTTGGCGGGCCGGCTGGGCATTCCTTTGCTGCAATCCACCATCCGACGCAGCAACGAGGTGACCAACGCTCAGATCCACCGGGAGGACGCTTTTGCCTACGCACCCAGAAACAAGGCGGTTGGGGATTACGGCGCCCTGGTGGATGAACTGATTGGACGGGGGGTATTATAAATGGCAGCCAAGTCCAAAAAAGATTTTGACAAAGAGTATATTTTTAACTTGATTATGCCCTCCGGAGCGGAACCGGAGCCGGAAGAAGAGCCGGAGGAGCAGGCCCCCGTTCCGGAAGCGGAGCCGGAGGTTTCCAGCGAGTTTTCACTGCTGCGGCAAAAGCTGAGCCAGGCTGTGGCGCCGGCGGTGCAGCTGCGGCCGGTAAAGGAGCTGGTGCTGGTGAATTTGATGGAGCGGCAGGTGATCGACCGGTTGGACGAAGCCTTTTCCAAGTTCAACTGCTGCCGGTGTGACAAATGCCGCCAGAATGTAGCCGCTTTGGCGCTGAATATGCTTTCTCCCCGCTATGTGGTGGCGGACCCGGAAACGCTGCCCCGTCTTTTGGAGGAGTGTGATTCCAAGGATGTTTCTGCCG
Source organism: uncultured Oscillospiraceae bacterium (assembly GCA_949741215.1). Taxonomy (GTDB): domain Bacteria; phylum Bacillota; class Clostridia; order Oscillospirales; family Ruminococcaceae; genus CATJLA01. The sequence goes on along the minus strand of CATJLA010000107.1, from coordinate 14,005 downwards.
CTTTGGTAAAGGCGATTTTGCAGGTGAAGAATCATCCGAAGCATTAAGCAAACAAAATAAAAAGCATGTCGCAGGAGGTGTTTGCGGCATGCTTTTTCGTTTTGGACGGTTCTGCTGCGGGTGGCTTCCTGGCCTTCTTTTGGGGGATTTCGGAAAAGGGTGTGCGGGTACGCATTGCTCGCTCCGCGTGGTTTGATTTGGGGCTTTTGCAATGGGGGGTGTGCGACGTCATTGGGGCTTGTGTTTGCGCTTGGGCAAAAAGCCTGCTATGGCCCAGCGGAAGTCCTCCCGGGTTAAGCTGCCGGTTAGGAACAGGAATATCAGGTAAAATATCCCTGCCAGCGGCAGGCCCGCAATACACCGCAGCACCGGCAGGGATGGCAGCCAGGCGACGCCCTCCAATGCCCCCAGCATCCTGGGAAGAACCAACCACAGCGCCGCCCCTGACGCCCCTATGGAAAACAGCGGCGCGATTACCCAGCTGCCCCACTTTACCGGCAGCTTTGTTACGGAAAACAGCTTTCTTGCCGAAAGCATCGAGGTAAACAGATTGCTGATATACATCACCACAAAAAAACCGTCCATCCCGAAGGAAGGCAGTAAAAAGAACACCAATGCCACCCGTAGCAGGCTGTCTACCATATTATAGGTCATAATGCTTACCTGCTGGTCCAGGGCGGTGAGCATACCGTCCACCATGCTTTCCAGGTACATAAAGGGGACCAAAGGCGCTAAGATACGCAGCATGTGCCCAATTTGGGGCTCCCGGTAAATGGCTTGCCCCAGCTCCCCGGCAAAAAGCCAGAAGCTTCCTGCTATGTAAATGGAGAAAATCAGGGTAAGGCGGATGACTCGGGAAATGGTTTGACGCTCCTGGGTGGCGGGGCAGCCCTCCCCCCGGGAGCGTGCCAGCTTGGATACCAGCAGGGTGGAAAAGCTGGCCAACAGCGAGGATGGGAAGAATAGGATCGGGAGAGTCATACCCTTGAGACGGCCATACTGGGCAAGAGCGTCGGTTCCGGAGGAGCCGCTGCGCTTTAAGCCCGCAGGAATCATGGCGTTTTCAATGCTGCTGAGGGCCGAGCGGAAGCAGGAACGGATGGCTATGGGGCTGGAAACTGCCAGCAGACGGGGGATCACCCGGCCAAACCAGGGGCGCGCTCCGTTCGGCATGGTTTGCAGACGTCGTTTATCCCGCCGGTACATGGCAGCCAGAAGCAGGCAGGAGAAAATCTCGGAGCCGGTAGTGGCCAGGGTGATGGCGGCACAGGCTTTGGCAAGGCCTAAGGGCAGGGCCTTGGGCAGCAGCCAGAAGGTTACTGCCATCCGGAACAGCTGCTCTGCTATTTGGGAGGCAGAGATGCCGGTTACCCGTTCCTGGGCGGTGAAATAACCCTTGTAGCAGCAGGAGAGGGCGATTACCGGCAGGCTGGGAGCGAGAACCTGCAGAGAAAGGGCTGCACGTTCGTCCCGGAGCCATAGGCGGGCTATGAGATTTGCCCCGAAAAACTGGATAGACATCATGGTAACGCCAAGGATTAACGCCAGGGCGCAGCAGCGGCGGACCATCCGCTTGACAGAGGCGGCGGTGCCTTTGGCCAGCTCCTCGGCAACCAGGCGGGTTACCCCCATGGCGATTCCGGCAGAGGACAGGTTGACAAACAACAGATATACCGAGCTGGAAAGCTGATGGATGCCCATGCCTTCCGCACCGATTTCCCGAGAGAGATACACCCGGAAGAGCATTCCGGCGCCCCGCAGCAGCAGGGCAGTAACGGTAAGCACCATTGCACTGATTACAAGATTTTTTTTACGGCTGCGCCCCATACAACTCCTCTTTCCCCCACAGCGGCTTTTTAAAAAGTGTATGAAGATGCGAAAGAAATTAGGACAGCTTGGAGAGTGTTTTCTGCACGGCTAAAATCCGCGACGTCCCGGAAAAATTAGCAAATTTGCGAAAACGCACAAAGCTTTTCCCACAAGGTGCGAAACTTTTGTTGAAAATAAGAATTGCACCCCTTTTTTCAATATGCTATGATTGTTTTGTAAGAATACGTATTCTCAAGCCGGAATAAAGGTGCTGCCTATGATTACAATGAGTGAAATTGCAAAACTGACCCATGTTTCTCAGCCTACGGTTTCTCGGGTACTTAACGGTAACCCCAGGGTGGATCCGGAAATCCGCAGGCGGGTGCTGGCCTGTGCAAAAGAGCATCATTATCAGTTTAACGCACTGGCGAAAAGCCTGCACGGCAGGGGTACTATGCTGCTGGGCGTACTGCTTACCGATATTTCCAACAGCTTTTTTGCCGAGCTTGCCAAACAAATTGAGCTGGCGGCCCGAAAACGAGGGTACAGTATCATTCTGTTTAACAGCGGCTATGACGCCGAGAAGGAACAGCGGTATTTGGATATTCTGCGCCAGTACCGGGTGGACGGCGTGCTGGTTGTGCCGATTTTGCAGGGCAGCTCCTACTGGCCGGAATGCGCCGGGCGGCTGGATGTCCCTTTGGTTTCGGTTACCCGGCGGGTGGAAGGGTTGGATTCGGTGTATCTCAATCACGAGGACGCCTCCGGCCAGGTGGCAAAGCATTTGCTGGAACGGGGCTGCGGCCGGTTTTTGTTTATCGGGCGGAACATGGATATGAAATACCTGGGCTTTCGGCAGGGTCTTTTGGACAGAGGTGCAAATTGCCGTATCACCTGCATGGAGGAGCGGGAGGACTGCCGGTTGAAGCGGGAGCTGCAAAGCTATCTGGATATCCCCGGACCCAAGCCCGGCATTTTTGCCAACAACGACGTTTGTGCCCTGCGGGTGCTGCGGATTTTGCGGGAGCTTGGGATTTCGGTTCCTGAAGATGCCGGGGTGGTGGGGTTTGACAATACTTATATGGCAGGTTATTTGAATCCGGCCCTTACCAGTGTTTCCCAGCCGGTTGACCGAATGGCGGAGGAGGCTGTGGCCCGCCTGGTGGAGCGGATTGAGTGCCCGGAGCAGGCTGTAGCCCTGAATCTGGAGCTTTCCGCCTCCTTAGTGGTTCGGGAGAGCAGCTGAGTTCCCCTCTTTTGCTTTTATTGGGGACGTTCCCGCCTGGCTGCCGTGCCGGGCGTTGCCTGAGGCGCCGGCGGGCGCGACGTCCCAAAAAAGAATAAGGCCGGAACAAGGCGACAAAATAAAACGGGAGGAATTGGATTATGACAGACATTACAGCGATCGGCGAAATTTTGATCGACCTGACCCAAACCGGGTTTAGCCAGAACGGAGTGCCTCAGTTTGCGGCCAACCCCGGCGGAGCGCCTGCCAATGTGGCGGTAGCAGCCTCCCGATTAGGGGCAAACACCGCTTTTATGGGCAAGGTGGGGGCGGATTCCTTTGGCAGCTATTTAACCCGGGTGCTGGAGGAAAACAAGGTGGCCTGCAAGGGGCTGCGCACCGGCAGCAAGCCTACCACTATGGCAATCGTCTCGGTGGACGAAAGCGGGGAACGGAGTTTTTCCTTTTTGCGGGGGGCGGACCAACAGCTTTTGCCGGAGGAGGTTTCGGAAAAAGCGGTGCAGAACAGCAGGATACTCCACTTTGGCTCCGTTACCCTGACCGAGGGGATTGCCCGCTGCGCCACCATTTTTGCCGCTTATGCCGCCCGCCGGAACGGGGTTTTGGTAAGCTATGACCCCAACTACCGCTCTGCCCTTTGGCCGGATGAGGAAAGCGCGGTGGAGTGGATGCGGATTCCTTTGCCGCTGGTGAATATCATCAAGCTTTCGGAGGAAGAGCTGCCGCTGCTTACCGGCACTGTAGATTTGGAGGAGGGCAGCAGGATTCTGGAAGAAAAGGGAATTGCCTTGGTGCTGATTACCCTGGGCAGCAAGGGCAGCTTTTGCCGCTGGCAGGGGCAATGCTTTACGGTACCCGGAATAAAGGTGAAGGTAGCTGATACCAACGGCGCCGGGGATACCTTTTTTGGCGCGGTGCTCAGTAGACTGTGCGCCAGGGGGGAGAAGCCTTTGGAGGGCCTTACCCAGGAGGAGCTGCGGGAGATTCTTGCTTTTGCCTGTAAAGCGGCGGCGATTACCTGCTCCAGAAGCGGGGCGATTCCCGCTATGCCTACCTTGAAAGAAGTGGAGGAGGCCTTACTATGAAAACAGCCGGAAAAAAAGCAAAAAAGCCTGCCGGTAAGGCGACGTCCCAAAAGGGAAACCGCTTTGAGCAGCGGCTAAAACGGTATTATGACGAGCTGCGGGGACTTTATCTTGGGCTTTATCAGAACGACACCCAGGCATTTGACTACTTTTTACAGATGCTCCGCCAGTGCTGGAAGCAACGCAAGCGGGCTTTGCAGCTGCAGGACGCCAAGCGGGAGGAAAATCCGAACTGGTACCGCAGCCGGGAGCTTTTGGGCATGATGCTTTATGTAAACGCCTTTGCCGGCAATTTGCAGGGGGTAACCGGGAAGCTTGACTACTTAAAGGAATGCGGTGTAAATTACCTGCACTTAATGCCCCTGCTGGAAAGCCCCAAGGGACGCAGTGACGGCGGGTATGCGGTATCGGACTTCCGCACGGTGCAGCCGGAGCTGGGAACCATGGAGGACCTGGAGCAGCTTACCGATGCCTGCCGGAAAGCCGGGATCAGCGTTTGCATGGATTTTGTGATGAACCACACCAGCGAGGAGCATCCGTGGGCAAAAAAGGCCCGGGCGGGGGAACCGGGCTACCGGGAACGGTATTTCTTCTATGACAGCTGGGAGATTCCCCGGGAGTTTGAAAAAACCGTGCCTCAGGTGTTCCCTACCACGGCGCCGGGCAGCTTTACCCAGCTTCCGGAAGGTCAGATTGTTATGACCAACTTTTATCCTTATCAGTGGGATTTGAACTATGCCAACCCTGTAGTGTTTAACGACATGACAGAAAATTTGCTGTTTTTGGCCAACCGGGGGGTTGACGTGGTACGGCTGGACGCGATCCCCTATATTTGGAAGGAGCTGGGAACCTCCTGCCGCAACCTGCCTCAGGTACACACTTTGGCCCGGATGCTGCGGATTGTCTGCGAAATTGTGTGCCCTGGGGTACTGTTGCTGGGGGAGGTTGTGATGGAACCCGCCAAAGTAGCTCCCTACTTTGGTACGCCGGAGCACCCGGAATGCCATATGCTGTATAACGTAACTACCATGGCTACTACCTGGCATACCCTGGCCACCGGAGACGTATCGCTGCTGCGCCGTCAGATGGAAACGGTGTGCGCACTGCCTAAGGACTTTTTGTTCCTGAACTACCTGCGCTGCCATGACGATATCGGCTGGGGGCTGGATTACCCCTGGCTGAAACAGCAGTTTGCCATGGAGGAGGTTGCTCATAAAAAGTATCTGAACGACTATTTTACCGGCAAATGGCCCGGCAGCGAGAGTTTAGGCGAGCTGTATAACAACGACCCCCGCCTGGGGGACGCCCGGCTTTGCGGCACAACCGCCTCCCTTTGCGGGCTGGAACGGGCGGTGCAGCAACAGGATGCCCAAAAGATTGACCGAGCCATTGCCTGTGATTTAACGCTTCATGCCTGGATGCTCTCCCAAAGTGGTATTCCGGTTATTTACAGCGGCGACGAGGTGGGCCAGTTTAACGACTGGACCTATCTGCAAAACCCGGAGAAGCGGGAGGACAGCCGCTATATCCACCGAGGAGATTTTAACTGGGAGCTTGCCCAGCAGCGGCTGCAGCCGGATAGCCCCCAGGCCCGTCTGTTTAACGGCCTTAGGAGGCTGGAGAAGCTGCGGGCGGAGGAGCCCTGCTTTAACCAGGACGCCCAGGTGCAGGTGGAACAAAGCGGAAATTCCCACATTCTGGCCATCAGCCGGCGGGTGGGGCAGCGGGAGCTGATCTGTCTGTATAACTTCAGCGGGGAGTTTGCCCATGCTGATATTTACCGGGAAGGCAGCTATACCGAGCTGATGTACGGCACCGGCTATTCTTCCGGCCTTGCAGGAGTAGACCTTTGGCCCAACGGATTTGCCTGGCTGCTGAAGGAAACCAAGGGCTAAGCCCCCGCACCTTTCCTTTTTGGGGGGACGTGACTGCCCTTTTGCGTTTTGGCGGTTGATTTGGGGCGGCAAAAAACCATACAGCATAAAAAACCAGGTCTATCCCAGCACAAGCAGGGGCAGACCTGGTTTTTTGTGTGTTTGGAGAGAAGCTGTGGGATTTTGATCAGAGGGCCTCGGAGCCGTCCTCGGGAAGATCGCCGTCATAGTCGGAGTCAGAGCTTTCCGGCGCATGAAAGTCAATATCCAGATCCACATCCGGATTCAGGTTAAATTCGGGCATCATTTCATCCTCAAAATCGCTGCAGGAAACGCACTTTTTGTGAGAGAACCATACAGTCAGGGCAATCAGGGCGCCTATCAAGGCCACTCCCAGAGAAATTAACGAAATCAAAGTACTTTTCTTCAACGGTACCACCTCCTTCAAGTTAGTATGGACATTATTTACATTATAATACGTCAAAGGGAAAAGTACAACTGTTTCAGCCGGAAATTAACGAATTGTTTTCATCTGTCCCCACTGTCCTCCGGCGGAGCAATATCCCCATAGGGCTTTACAAAGCCTCCGCTTTGGGCCGGAGAGGCGCCCTGTTCCCCGGGGATTATATAACGGGTGCTTTCCTCCTTGTTCTCCGGGCTGTTTTGGGCTGTACCGCAGCTGCCCGGGCAGCCGGCACAATTGCCCCCGCAGCCGCTGCACCCGCCGGATTTCTTCCCCCTGCGGATAAAAAACACTGCCAGCCCCACAGCCAGCGCCAACAGAATTACGATAACGGCATCTCCTATGGAAAAAGGCATTTTTCTTCCCCCTTATCTGCAGCAGTTTTTATTTTCAGGGACGTCGCGGAAGCCTGAAACCTGCCGCCCTGCCCTAAAAAAGCGGAGCACACAGGCAGGCGCGACGTCCCAAAGATAGCGGGTTAGTGGAACATCCCCTTTTTTACCAGCACCAGGCTGAGGGTAACGGCCAGCGCTACCGAAAGCGTTAGCGGGAACCAGGAATTTGCTAAGGGCAGGCCGGTTACGTTCATGCCGTAAAAGCTGAACACCATGGTAGGCACTGTCATAACAATGGTGATGGTGGTGAGCACCTTCATAACGATATTCAGATTGTTGGAGATGACCGACGCAAAGGCGTCCATTGTGCCGGAGAGGATGCCGGAGTAGATATTACACATCTCAATGGCCTGCTTTACCTCAATAATTACATCCTCCAGCAGATCCTGGTCCTCCTCATACATTTTTACAAACTTGCCCCGCAGGATTTTCTCCAGGGTGATCTCGTTAGACTTCAGGGAGGTGGAAAAGAACACCAGGGATTTTTCCAGCCCCAGCAGCTGAATCAGCTCCTTGTTGCGCATGGAGCGGTGGAGCTGCTTTTCCGTATAGGAAGAAATTTTGTCGATCTGTTTGAGAAACTGCAAAAACCGGGTAGCATTGCGCAGCAGCAGGGTAAGAAAGAACCGGGTGCGCATCCCTGTCTGCAGGTCCCGCACCTTGCCGCCCAAGCAGTCGCTGAGCACCGGGTTTTCCTGCAGGCAAACGGTAACCACCTGCTTGGGCGCTAAAATAATGCCCATAGGCACGGTGGAATAGACCACTGTATTATCCTCATCCTGCTGCTCGGAGAAGGGGGTATCCACAATAATCAGGGTTTGGCCGTTTTCCGCCTCCACCCGGGAGGATTCCTCCTCATCCAGCGCTGCCCGGACGAAATCCTCCTCCAGGCCCATCTGCTGCACCAAAAAGGCGATCTCCTCCTCCGTAGGGGCAACAGCGCAGATCCAGCAGTTTTCCTCCGGCTGCTCCAAAGCGGTTAGCCGGGTGTTTATCGTTTTATAATAGTTCAGCATAAAAAATAACCTCCTGTTTTGTTCTCCCCACAAGCGTAAGAGAAACAAAACAGGAGGTATTTTCCTGCTTTTGCTTATAAAATTCGCCTATGGGGGAAATGATTGCAGCTGCATAAGGGTACATCGCAACTATAAGGGTCCGGGCTCACAACATTTCCTCCTTTTCTTTTTCAGGGACATCCCGCCTGCGGGCGGCCCCGCGCTGTATTTCAGGCTGCTGCCGGATTTCCGGCGCGAGTATATTATAGCAGTGATTTTACGAGATTTCAAGAGAAATTTTGAGATTTCCCAAAGATAAAAGGAGGTAATCCGCTAAAACCGCAAATTATACTAAAATTTTAATGAAAACAGGGGAAATTCAAGCTCTGTTTTTTGTTTTTATCGGGACGTCCCACAAGCCCTTGCACCACAAAGCCTGTGGGACGTCCCTGCGAAACAGGATTGACAGAATACCCCCCTTGTACTACAATAATCTCTAAGCATGAACTAACTTTGTGCCTTGTTCCGGTTACACCATTAGCCGGACATGCTTTGCCTTAGAAAGGAATGGATTTTGTATGCCAGCCGTTACCCTTGATAAAATCATCCCCGGCAACAGTGGGGTTATCCTTCAGGTGGGCGGAGAGGGCGCTTTGCGCCGGCGTCTGCTGGATATGGGGCTTACCCCCAACACCAAAGTAACTGTAAGAAAGGTGGCCCCTATGGGGGACCCGGTAGAGCTGTTTCTCCGGGGCTATTCGTTGACGATCCGGCAGGAGGACGCCGCCCCTATTGTAATGGAGCCTCTGCCTGCCCAGCCGGAAAAAGCGGAGGAGAAAAAGAGGTGCTTGTAACATGAACAGCTGTCTTCTTGCTCTGGCAGGCAACCAAAACTGCGGCAAAACCACCCTGTTTAACCAGCTTACCGGCAGTAACCAGCATGTAGGCAACTTCCCTGGGGTTACGGTGGAGAAAAAGGAGGGCGCCCTGCTGCGCCATCCGGAGGCTTCCTTGGTGGATCTGCCCGGCATCTACTCTCTTTCCCCTTACACAGCTGAGGAGGTGGTTACCCGGGACTTTTTGCTCCAAGAGCACCCGGACGCCATCATCAATATTATAGACGCCACCAATATTGAGCGAAATCTCTACCTTTCTCTCCAGTTAATGACGCTGCGCATACCCATGGTGCTTGCGCTTAATATGATGGACGAGGTGCGTGCCAGCGGTAACTCTATTGATATTTCAGGGCTTTCCAGGGCTTTGGGCGTACCGGTGGTGCCTATTTCCGCCAGCAAAAACGAGGGCGTTGCGGAACTGGCCCGCACTGCTGTCCGGGTAGCAAAGGAGAAGCAGCTGCCGGAGAAAATGGACTTCTGCTCCGGCGAGGTACATAAGGCGATCCACGCCATTTCCCATTTGATTGAGGACCAGGCCGCCAAGGCAGGCTACCCTACCCGTTTTGCCGCCACTAAGCTGGTGGAAGGGGATCAGCCTACGATGGAGGCGCTGCACATCACCGAAAACCAACGTCATATTGTAAGCCATGTGGTGGAGGATATGGAGCAGGCTTTGGGAACTGACAGGGAAGCCGCCCTGGCCGATATGCGCTACCAGTTTATTGAGCAGGTGTGCCGTGACTGTGTGGTAAAGCACCAGGAATCCCGGGAGCAGATCCGCTCGGAAAAAATTGACCGGGTGCTTACCCACCGGGTTTGGGGGATTCCCATTTTTTTGGGGATTATGCTGGTAATCTTCTGGCTTACCTTCTCGGTGCTGGGGGGGCCGCTGCAGGAGTGGACCGAAATGGGCATCGGCGCTTTTTCCCACTGGGTTTCCGGGCTTATGGAGAGCGCTTCCGTCAGCCCCGCTTTGCGCTCGCTGGTGATTGACGGCGTATTTGCCGGGGTAGGCAGCGTGCTTTCCTTCCTGCCTTTGATTGTACTGCTGTTCTTCTTCCTCTCTCTGCTGGAGGACAGCGGCTATATGGCGCGGGTTGCCTTTGTGATGGATAAGCCTCTGCGCAGGCTGGGGCTTTCGGGCCGCAGTTTCGTCCCCATGTTAATTGGATTTGGCTGCAGCGTGCCCGCCATTATGTCCACCCGCACCCTTTCCAGCGAGCGGGACAGAAAGATGACGATTTTGCTTACTCCCTTTATGTCCTGCAGCGCCAAGCTGCCCATTTATGGCATGATTACCGCCGCCTTCTTCCCCCGCTCCGGCGGCATTGTGATGATGGGCATTTACCTGATTGGGGTAGCAGTGGCAATCCTTTCGGGGCTGCTGTTAAAAAACACAGTGTTCCAGGGCAAGCCGGTGCCTTTTGTAATGGAGCTGCCGGCTTACCGGATCCCTTCCCCCAAAACGGTAGGGCTTTTGATGTGGGAAAAGGCCAAGGATTTTATTCGCAAAGCCTTCACTGTCATTTTTGTCGCGACGATTGTGATCTGGTTTTTGCAGAGCTTCAGCTGGGGCTTTACCATGGTGGAGGATAGCTCCCAAAGCATTTTGGCGTCTATTGGCTCGGTGCTGGCGCCGCTGTTTGTCCCCCTTGGCTTTTCCGACTGGCGGGCAACCTCCGCCCTGATCACAGGCATTACCGCCAAGGAGGCTGTAGTAAGCACCCTTTCCATCCTTACCGGCGCTGCGGGGGACGCCCAGCTTTCCGCCGCGCTGGCCGCCATGTTCACTCCGGCCAGCAGCTTTGCGTTTTTGGTGTTCACCGTGCTGTATATGCCCTGTGTGGCAGCCTTTGCCGCCTCTAAGCGGGAGCTGGGCAGCTGGCGCGCCGCGCTGTTTACCGCGGCATATCAAACCGGGGCTGCCTATCTTACCGGGCTGGCGGTTTATCAAATTGCCCGGTTGTTTATATAAGCTTCCGGACGTAACTGCAAACCGGTGAGGCACTACGGTAATTTTTTTACTGAAACCCTTCTTTCCTTTTTGTCCCATGCCTTTATCCGGCTCAGCAACAGCTGCTGACTATCCAGCAAGGGCAGTTCCTCCCGTTTTCCATACTCTCCGTTGGGCAAAAGAAGGCCCTCCGGCCTGTTATCCCGCTCCGCCGCGTCTATCAGCCGGCGGAGCTTTTCCTTTATATGGTGTGCATAAACCGGGCAGGCCGCCTCTATCCTGCGCTTCAAATTCCGGGGCATCCAATCGGCGGAGGAAAGGTACATCCTTTCCCCCTCTCCCTCCCCAAAGCAGTAAATCCGGGAGTGCTCCAAAAAATGCCCCACAATACCGGTAACCTGAATCTTCTCTGTTTCCCCCTTCACCCCCGGCAGCAGGCAGCAGCTGCCCCGGATCACCATCCGCACCCGCACGCCGGCGCAGGAGGCCTCCCGCAGCTTTTTGATCATCTCCGGGTCGGTCAAAGCATTCAGCTTCAGGAAGATTCTTCCCGCCGCACCCTTGGCAATCTCCTCTTCAATCCGGGCCATCAACGTTTTTTTCAGCATCTTTGGGGACAAAAGCAGGCATTTGTATTCCCGGGCCTTCTCCCCGGTTTCCATACGATGAAAAAACTCCGCCGCGTCCAGCCCAATTTCCCTGTCCGCCGTGATCAGGGAAAGATCGGTGTAGTTTTTTGCCGTTTGCTCGTTATAATTGCCGGTACCTATCTGAGTAATAAACCCATCCTGCCGGATAATCAAGCAAAGCTTACAGTGCACCTTATATTTTTCCGGCCCATGAAGCACTTTGCAGCCGGCCTCCTGCAGCTTCCGGCTCCATTCCAGATTCGTCTGCTCCTCAAACCGGGCCCGCAGTTCCACCAGCACTGTTACCTGCTTGCCCATCCCGGCGGCGCGGCAAAGGGCATCCACCAGGCGGGAGCGCTTGCCCAGCCGGTAGATTGTTATCTTAATGGCAGCTACCTCCGGATCCTCCGCCGCCTCCCAAAGCAGACGCAAAAAAGGCTCCATGCTCTCATAGGGGTAAGCCAGCAGAGCATCCTCCTCCAGCACCTGCTCGGTTACCGGCAGCTCCCTGCTAAATTCCCCCCAGGCCCTCCCCCGGTATGCCGGATAACACAACCCCCTGCGCAAAGCTTTGGAAAGCCGCTTTTCCAGCTCCCCCACATATCCAAACCGCAGGGGCGCCCCGGTTGTAAAAATTTGACGCTCCTTAACCCCAAACCACCCTTTCAGCGCTGGCAAAAAGCTGCTGTCAGCCTCCCCCCAAAGCTCCAGACGCATCGCTGCGGTATGTCCCCCAAAAGCCTCCTCCTTTTTCTCGCGACGTCCCGCCTCTCTGCTGTGCAGTGCATTGCGGGCGGCGCTTTCGTCCCGGGTAACTGCAAAAAACACCTGCCCTAAAACCTCACAGCCGGAAAAAACTTCCGCAATCAGAGGGGCAAACAGGCTTTCAGGCAAAAGGTACCGAAGCTGCTGCCCTGCCCGAAAGCCCTGCAAAAACAAAACCTCCGGCAAATTGGCGGGCAGGGGCAAAAAACCAAAGCCGATCTTTTCCTCTATCCGCAGCCGCACCCCCAGGTAGATCTCCTTTTCCGGCGGTGTGGGCTGCTGCTTCTCTCCGCCAAACAGCAGCGGCAGTACTTTTTTCTGAAAAAACTGCCTTACCTGCCGCCGTTCCTCTGGAAAAAGCTGTTGGTATTCTACCCTGCATATCCCCCAGCCCCTAAGCTCCCTCTCAATCCCGGCAAAAAGCACTGCCTGCCTTTGATACAGGCCATGGGCCTGCCGGTAAGCAGCGTCCAGATGCTGCTCCGGGGTCAGGCCGGAAAGCTTATCCTTTGTGTGTGGCTTTTGGCGCCGCTTCCGGAACAGCTTACCTGCCCGCACCGCAAAAAACTCGTCTAAATTGCTGGAAAAAACAGCCAAAAACCGAAGTCTTTCTAGCAAAGGAACCGCCTGTTCCCCCGCCAGCCCCAGAACCCGGGCCTGAAACTGCAGCTGGGAAAGCTCCCGGCTTTGGGTAACCCGGTTTTTCCGGGCCGGTTTATTCCCCATAAAGCTCGCCCCTTTTCTCCAGCTGATAATACAGATACCCCTCCCGCACGCCATAAGGGCTTACGGCAATCTGTTGGGCCCCGTACCACTCCGCCGCGGTTTTAATCACCGCCAGCCCCGGCCAAAAGGTATGCAGCCGGTCCGGCACTGTTTTTATCAGCTGCCTGGTCAGCTTTTCCGGCTGTTTTTCCCAAAGCCCAACAAGCCTTTCCAGCTCCGGGACGTCGTACCTTTCTTCGTTCTTCGGCACCGCCCCCAGCTCCCGCAAAACCTTAAGGATTGCCCGGGCAGAACCGCCTACCGTGCAAAGCATCCGCTTTTTCTGCTCGCCTTTCTCCGGGGCAGGGGCATCCGGCGGCAGTTCTGTCCCTAAACTACCGCCCATAGCGGCTTTGTTCCACGGCTTGCCGGCGGGGTATTGCTTTTGCAGGCGCTTTTCCGCCTCTTTTTCCATTTTGGCAAGCTCCTGGAAGGTGGGGGTAATCCCTTTTACAAACCGGTTATACAGGTTTAACGAGCCAATCGGCAGGGAGTCTGCCGTTTGCAGCTCCCCTTTTTGAAAAAACACCAGTTCTGTACTTCCGCCGCCTACATCGGTAAGCAAGCCGTTTTCCAGCCTCATGCTTTGCACCGCTCCGTAGTAATCAAACAGGGCTTCCTGCTCACCGGAAAGCACCTGCACCTCCAGGCCGCACTGCGTCCGAATAGCCGCCAGGGCCTCCTTTGTATTCTCAATGTTCCGCAGAGAGGCGGTAGCAAAGGGAAAAACCTCCCGCAGGCGCATCAGGCCAAGAATTTCCTGAAAGGCCTGCAGGGCTTCCACTGCCTTTTGGATGCCGGCGGCCTGCATTCTGTTCTGTTTATCCACATAGCCTGCCAAACCTGCCGGGAACTTTTTGTTCAGGAGAGGCTTTATTCTGCCTGCCTCCGCCTTATAGATAACCAGCCGTATGGTGTTGGAGCCGATATCAATTACACCGTACAATCTCAGATTCCCCCATTTTTGATGATTTTGCTTTTTTGCTGCAGAATACTTTTAGTCTGCCCAAAACGGCGCAAAAAACCCCCGGATTTCTGTCAAATCCAGGGGTTTTAGGGCAAAATATGCGGTATTTTTTCAAATCGTCCTGTAAGGGGACTTCCTATTGCTTTTCACATTATTTCAGCT
>CATJLA010000106.1 GCA_949741215.1 uncultured Oscillospiraceae bacterium | reverse complement strand
CTTTAACAGCTCTGGGGAGCGGTAGGTCAAATTAGTGCCCAGCACACCGGAAATCACTCCGTCATTATAAGCTTTGTCAAACTCCTCCAGGCCGTTGGTAAACAGGGCATAGGTGGCATAGGCAAAAATCCGGTTAGCCTTGCGCTTTTTCAGCTCATAGGCGATATCCAGCATCGACTCACCGGAGGAAATAATATCATCGGCAATAAAGATATCCTTCCCCTCAACCGACTCTCCCAGATACTCATGGGCAACAATGGGGTTGCGCCCGTTTACAATGCGGGAATAATCCCGGCGCTTGTAAAACATTCCCATAGGCACCTCCAAAACCGAGGCATAGAGCATATTCCGCTGCAAAGCGCCTTCATCAGGGCTTACAATCATCAGATGATCCTTGTCGCAGTGGAAGTCAGGCACCCGCTTGAACATGGCTTTCAGTACCTGATAGGTAGGAATCACATTGTCAAAGCCCATCAGAGGGATAGCGTTCTGTACCCGGGGGTCATGGGCGTCAAAGGTAATGATGTTGGAAACTCCCAGAGCCTGCAGCTCCTGGAGCACCACCGCGCAGTCCAACGATTCCCGGTAGCTGCGCCGGTGCTGACGTCCGCCGTAAAGGATCGGCATAATCACGGTAATCCGATGGGCCTTGCCGCCGGCCGCCTGGATCAACCGCTTCAAATCCTGGTAATGGTCATCGGGGGACATGGCGTTCTGCCGCCCGAACATGTTGTAGGTACAACTGTAGTTGCCCACATCCACCAGGAAAAACAGGTCATCTCCCCGAACAGTGGACTTAATCAGACCTTTGCCGTCTCCCGAGGAAAACCGGGGGCATTCCGCCGGGATCAAAAAGCTCTCAATGTCCATCTGGGCATCCTTTGCCCACTGGAGCAGGTGCGCATTGATCTTCTCCCCCAGCTCAGCCGCACCCTGGGTGGCGATAATTCCAAGGGGCGCAATCCGATCCTCTTCTTTGAAAAAGTCTGTACTTTTCAGTTTTGCCGTCATAACTCTTTGCCCTCCCTAAAAGCCTGGCTCTCTGCCCGCAGCACCTTTCAGGACGTAAGTGCTCAGGGCAGCCTTATTTTTTATATTATACACGCACTGCACCCTAAAAAACAAGCATAATTCCCCTTTTTTGCCCTTTTTCGATATTTTGCAGGAAAGAACTGCCATCTTCTCTTAAGAAACTGGCGGTTCTGCTGAAAGTACTTTCGCTTTTATTCCACAGAACTTAAATCTGTGTAATGTCAATCAATTCAAAGTCGTTCATCGTCTTATCCAGCAACAGGCAGTTTACCAAAGCGTTTGCCGTATCCAGAGAGGTCAGGCAGGCAATGGAGCGTTCAATAGCCTTGCGCCGCATTTTTACCGAATGGATTGCCGGCTTCCGCCCGGTTTCGCTGGTAGAAATCACAAAGTCCACCTTGCCACTGTCAAACAAATCCAGGATATTGGGGGCAGGGTCCTCGATTTTCCGTACCGTATTGGCGGCAACCATGTTCTGGTTCAGTACCGAAGCAGTGCCGGAAGTGGCGTAAATATCATACCCCACCTTTTCAAACTTCTCCGCAATGGGGATAATCTCCTGCTTATCCGAGTCCTTTACGGTAATCAGCACGGCAGGGCCTACCTTATCCAGCTCATAGCCTGCGGCAATCAGGCCCTTATAAAGCGCAGCCTCAAAGGTTTTGCCAATGCCCAGCACCTCGCCGGTGGATTTCATTTCCGGCCCCAGGTGGATGTCCACGTCATGAAGCTTCTGGAAGCTGAATACCGGCACCTTAACCGCAACATACTCCCCTTCCGGGTACAGTCCTGTGCCAAAGCCCAAATCCTTCAGTTTTGCACCCAGCATAATTTTGGTTGCCAGATCCACCATAGGCACATTCGTCACCTTGCTGATGTAGGGCACTGTGCGGGAGGAACGAGGGTTTACCTCAATCACATAAACCTCGTTATTATACACCACATACTGGATGTTTACAAGCCCGATCACCCCCAGCTCCTTGGCAAGCATCCCGGTATAGCGGATGATGGTCTCCCGGATTTTAGGAGAAAGGGTTTGGGCTGGGTATACCGAAATAGAGTCGCCCGAGTGGACGCCTGCCCGCTCAATGTGCTCCATAATGCCGGGGATCAGGTAATCCTGCCCGTCACAAATGGCGTCAACCTCTACCTCGGTGCCCATCAGGTATTTGTCAATCAGCACCGGGTTTTCCAGCTCATGGCTGGTAATAATGTCCATATATTCCTGGACGTCGCTTTCGGAGTAGGCAATAATCATATTCTGCCCGCCCAGCACATAGGAGGGCCTCAGCAGCACCGGGTAGCCCAAACGGCCTGCGGCAGCCTTGGCTTCTTCGGTGGTAAACACCGTTTCCCCCTTGGGCCGGGGAATATTGCACCGCTCCAGCAGCTCGTCAAACAGCTCCCGGTCCTCTGCGGCGTCAATACTTTCCGCCGGGGTGCCCAAAATATTCGCCCCGATGGATTTCAGGTACTTGGTCAGCTTGATGGCAGTCTGTCCGCCAAACTGCACCACCACACCCCAAGGCTTTTCCGATTCCAGAACAGACTGCACATCCTCCGGGGTCAGCGGGTCAAAATACAACCGGTCGGAGGTATCAAAGTCGGTAGAAACCGTCTCGGGATTGTTATTGACGATAATGGCCTCATATCCCTCCTGTTTCAGCGCCCATACGCAGTGCACCGAGCAGTAGTCAAACTCAATGCCCTGCCCAATGCGGATTGGTCCGGAGCCGAACACCAAAATCTTCTTTTTGCCGGAATTATTTTTCTCCAAAAACAGCTCCGCTTCGTTCTCCTCATCAAAGGTGGAGTAGAAATAAGGAGTCTGTGCCTCCACCTCCGCGGCGCAGGTATCCACCATTTTGTAGGAGGCATACCGCTTCATCCCGCCAATTTTTTGACGTGACAGCCGTTCTATGGTCTTATCCAAAAAACCAAGCTTCTTGGCGCGGAGGTACAGCTCCGGCGTCAAAGTCTCCTGCGTCAAGGTTTGCTCCATCCGCCACAGATTGCCCAGCTTGTTTAAGAACCAGCGATCCACTTTGGTGCACTCAAAAATCTTGTCCACTGAAATGCCCCTCTTGATTGCCTCAAACACCATAAAAATCCGCTGGTCGTCACAATTATCCAACCGCTCCTCCACTTCCCTGTCGGAAAGATTCGCAAATTCCGGCAGGCTCATGGTATCCAGCCCCAGCTCAATCGAACGCACCGCTTTCATTATCGCCTGCTCAAAGGAGGAACCGATGGACATTACCTCGCCGGTGGCCTTCATCTGGGTACCTAAGGTGCGCTTGGCATATACAAACTTGTCAAAAGGCCATTTGGGGAACTTTACCACCAAGTAATCCACTGTAGGCTCAAAGCAGGCGTAGGTGGTGCCGGTAACTGCGTTGACGATCTCGTCCAAAGTAAAGCCAATCGCAATTTTAGAAGCCACCTTGGCAATAGGATAGCCTGTAGCCTTGGAAGCCAGTGCCGACGACCGGGAAACCCGGGGATTTACCTCAATCACGGCGTATTCCATGCTGTTAGGCTCCAGCGCAAACTGGACGTTACAGCCACCCTCTACCCCCAATGCCTGCACGATGTTCAGCGCGGCATTTCTCAGCATTCCAAACTCAGCGGGAGAAAGAGTAACCGCCGGGGCCACCACAATAGAATCGCCGGTATGCACGCCCACAGGGTCCACATTTTCCATGGAACAAACGGTAATCAGGTTGCCCTTGGAATCCCGGATCACCTCAAATTCAATCTCCTTCCAGCCGGAGATGCACCGTTCCACCAGCACCTGATGGATCGGAGAAAGCTGCAAACCGGTGCGGGCAATTTCAACCAGCCCCTCCCTGTTATGGCAGATGCCTCCGCCGGTACCCCCCAAAGTAAAGGCCGGCCGGATAATCACCTGATAATCCATGGTCGCCGCAAACTCAATGGCGTCCTCCAGGCTTTCCACCACCTTGGAGGGGATTACCGGCTCATGGATTTCATCCAGCATATCCTTAAACATCTGCCGGTCCTCCGCCTTATCAATGGTCTGCGGATTTGCGCCCAGCAGCTTTACATTCATTTTGTCCAAAAATCCCTCTCGTGCCAGCTGCATGGAGAGGGTAAGCCCTGTCTGCCCTCCTAAAGTGGAAAGCACCCCGTCCGGCCGTTCCATCTCGATTACCCGTTTTACCACATCCAGGGTCAACGGCTCAATATAAATTTTATCCGCCATGGCCTTGTCGGTCATAATGGTGGCAGGGTTAGAGTTGATCAGCACAACCTCCAGCCCTTCCTCCTTCAAAGCCCGGCAGGCCTGGGTACCGGCGTAGTCAAACTCGGCGGCCTGGCCAATTACAATAGGGCCGGAGCCAATTACCAGCACCTTTTTCAAATCGCTGCGAAGCGCCATAATCTTCTTCCTCCTATATCTCAAGCGCCGGTCTGCCAAAAAGCCCGCCGGCGTCAAATCTGCTGTCCCGTCCCAAAAGCTTACTTTTTAACGGCGTCCGCCATCTCAAAAAAACCGGTGTACAAATTCTCCGTTACCAGCGAGCCTTCCGCCGTATCCGGAGCAAACTGGTAGGAAACTCCGGGAAAATCCTTGTACACAAGCCCCTCGCAGCTATGGTCGTTGGCGTTCACATGGGTAATCTCCGCCACACCCTCGTCCACGCTTTGGGACGTAACTGCATACCCATGGTTTTGGGCGGTAATAAAAGTTTTTCCGGTGCGCAGGTCCGTTACCGGCTGGTTAGAGCCCCGGTGCCCGTGGTTCATCTTCTCGGTTTTACAGCCGTGAGCCATGGCCAGCAGCTGGTGCCCCAGCCCTAAGCCCAAAACAGGCAGCTTTGCCTCCGCCAGCTTTCTGATCTCCGCCGCCAAAGAAGCACAGTCCGCCGGGTTGCCTCCGCCGGGGGAGAGAATTACGCAATCCGGATTTTCCGCCAGCACCTCAGCGGCAGGCAGGCTGCCGGGCACCACCGTAACCTTGCAGCCCCTGTCCAAAAGAGCCTGCAGCAGCTCCTTTGTATACCCAAAGTCATACAGGACAGCACTGCGCTTTACAGTCTCAGGGGTAAACACCTTTTTCTCCTTGGAACAGCACTCCGCCACAGCGCCCTTTACCTGATAGCCCTTCAGCCTTTCCAGCTGCTCCGCCATATCCGGGCGGGGGTCGGCAGTAGTAATCAGGCCGTTCATGGTGCCGTGGATACGCAGCCGGCGGGTAAGCGCCCGGGTATCAATATCACAAATGCCCACCACCTGGTTTTGCTCCAGGTAGTCCCAAATGCCCCCCTTACTGCGGAAGTTAGAGGGCTGCTCACACCACTCCCGGATGATATATCCCTTCACCCAACAGTTCTCGGAGGCATTATCCTCCTCGTTCACCCCATAGTTGCCAATCAGCGGGAAGGTTTGCACCACCAGCTGGCCGTAATAGCAGGGATCGGTTAAAAGCTGCTGATAGCCCACCACCTGAGTGTTAAATACTACCTCGCCAACGGCTTCTCCCTCCGCCCCTGCGGAAAGGCCCTCCAGCAAGGTGCCGTCCTCCAGCAAAAGCCAGGCCTTTTTCTGCGCTTGTTCCATTATTTGTTGCCCCTTTCGTGACGGTTTCGCCTTAAGGCCTGCTTTTACAAGCCCTAAAATCTCTTCAAAAATGTATCAAAAAAGTTCAAAATGGACGAAAAACAGACCAAAAACGCCCTGTTTTATCCCTTTATCAACCTGATTTACAGGCATATTTTCGGCAGCAGAGAGGTAATGTCCCGCTGCATCCTCAAAGCCTCCTCACGGGCGGCCTGGGCATATTGCTCCGGCTTCCAGCCGCCCTTTTGCCAGGCGCATATAATCCCCCGGGAGGAGTTAATCACCGCTCCCAGCCCTCTCTCATCAAAGCCGCCGGCAACATCCCTGGCGCCGCCGCCCTGGGCCCCATACCCGGGTACTAAAAAGAAGGTGTGAGGCAGCGCCTTCCGCAGCTGCATCAGCTGGTCAGGGTAGGTAGCCCCTACCACTGCCCCTACAGAGGAGTAGCCGTATTTTCCCATAGCCTCCTGGCCCCAACGCTCGCAGTTACGTCCCATATGGAGGTACACCGGCTGGCCTTCAATCAGCTTGTCCTGCAGCTCGCCGGAGCTGGGGTTAGAGGTTTTTACCAGGACAAAAATGCCCTTGTCCCCTTCTCTGCACAGGGGCAGCAGAGGGGTGATACCGTCTGTACCCAGATAGCCGTTTACAGTAAGGCAGTCCGCCCCAAAGGGGGTATAAGAACTGCCCGCTACCACTGTCGTCCCCAAATGGGCCTGGGCATAAGCCTCCATGGTGGAGCCGATGTCGTTGCGTTTGCCGTCGGTAATTACGAACATGCCCTTTTTCCGGGCATAGGCAATGGTTTCACACAGCGCCCGCACCCCTGGCCAGCCTAAAGCCTCATAATAGGCGGCCTGAGGCTTTACGGCAGGCACCACGTCATAAATTGCGTCGATAATCCCCAGGTTAAAGGCCAAAAACGCGGCGGCGGCCCCCTCTAAGGTTTCCCCGTGCTCTGCAAAGGCCTGCTGCCTTAAATACTCCGGGATATAGCTGAGCTTTGGGTCCAATCCCACCACTGTAGGGTTTTGGGTTTTTACAATGCCTTCTATCAGCCTGTCCATAGACATCGCTTTGTCTCGCTCCCTTCTTTTTTCTGTACATTTTCCTTTTACTTATCCTGATAAACCAATTTTCCGCCTAAAAACGTGTATTTTACCCGCCCTGTCAGGGTCATCCCGGCAAAGGGGGTGTTTTTTCCTTTGGAGAAGAACTTCTCTGGTTCCACCACCCACCGCTCGTCAGGGGCAAAAAGGAACAGATCCGCCGCCGCGCCAAGCTTTAAGGTGCCGCCGGGCAGCTTCATCAGCTCTGCCGGTTTGGTGGACATCCGCTCTATCAGCTCATACAGGGTGAGCATCCCCGGTTCTACCAGCCCGGTGACACAAGCGGCAAAGGAGGTCTCCAGCCCTACCACTCCGTTGGGAGCAGTTTCAAAGCCGCTTTTTTCCTCCGGAGAGTGGGGGGCATGGTCGGTGGCAATTACGTCGATCACCCCGTCCCGCACCGCCTCTAAAATTGCCAGGCGGTCAGCCTCCTCCCTCAGGGGAGGATTCATGCGGCAGTTGGCGTCCCGTTTTTTCAGCAGCTGTTCGGTAAGCATAAAGTAGTGGGGGGCGGTTTCCGCTGTTACCGGGATATTTCTGGCCTTGGCGTCCCTTAAAAACGCCACTGCGCCCCGGGTACTTACATGACAGATATGGACACGCGCGCCTGTTGCCGCTGCCAGGGCAATTTCCCGGGCGGTAACGCTGTCCTCAGAGCTGCGGTCCATCCCTGGCACACCCAGCTTGCGGGAAACAGCGCCCTCGTTCATAATCCCCTTGCCGATAATATGTAAATCCTCACAATGGCTGGCCACCGGCAGGCCGAGGCCGGCGCAAAGCTCCATAGCCTTTTTCATCAGGGCGGCATTTTCTACCGGGCGTCCATCATCGCTTACCGCTGCGGCTCCGGCTGCCCGCAAAGCAGCAAAGTCAGAAAGCTGCTGCCCAGTCATACCTTGGGTAATGGCAGCCACCGGGTACACCCGGGCCGAGGCCCCTTTCGCCTTTTCCAAAATGTAAGCGACGGTTTCTGCGCTGTCAATCACCGGCTTGGTATTGGGCATGCACATCACCGAGGTTCCCCCGCCGGCAGCCGCCGCTTTCGTCCCGGTAAAAATATCTTCTTTATAAGTAAGCCCAGGGTCCCGCAAATGGACGTGAATATCCACCAGGCCAGGAGCGGCGCATAACCCCATGCCGTCCATAACCGGAACGCCCTCCGGCAGCTCCCCCGGCTCCCCGATTCTGGCAATCTTCCCATCCAGAATCAAAATTTCCCCATCCTCATCCAGATGCTGGGAAGGATCAATAATATGCAAATTTGTAATCCTCAAACTATTATTCTCCATCATTCCATCTCCAACTCTCTAAAGATACCCCAAAGCCCCTTATTCCAGCAAAATACGCAGTATTTTTTCAATCGCTCTGCAAGAGCGTACCTACCCTCTTCACTCTTCACTATTCCCTCTTACCTGCGGAAGGGCACCACTAAAGCCCTTCCGCACATATAGTCACTCTGTCCACACCATCCAGCTCTGCCACCATTACCCGCACTACTTCTTCCCGGGAGGTAGGCAAGTTTTTCCCAATAAAATCCGGCCGGATAGGCAGCTCCCGGTGGCCCCGGTCAATCAGCGCAGCCAGCTGGATGTTCTGCGGCCTGCCCCGGCGCAGTACGGCGTCAATAGCGGCGCGTACGGTTCTGCCGGTAAAAATGACGTCATCCACCAGCACCACCTGCCGGTTTTCCACCGGAAAAGGAATATGGCTTTTTTCCGGCGGACGCTCTTTCCCCTTCAGGTCATCCCGATAGGGGGTAATATCCAGCTCTCCGGTTTCCACCACACTGCCCTCTATCTCCCCGATTTTTCTGGAAATCCGCCTGGCCAGATACACTCCCCGGCTCTGTATTCCCAGAATGCACAGGTTTTCCGCACCTCGGTTGCGCTCCAAAATCTCATAGGCAATCCGCATAATCGCCCGGTTCATGGCTCCTCCATCCAGGATTTCCGCTTTTTCCTGCAGCAAGCTGCCCGCCTCCTCTCCAGTCCAAAAAAGAAAAGCCTGCTCTCAAACTTCCGCAAAAAAGTCTGACAAAGCAAGCTCTATTCCGCACAGCCTCACTGCCCGGCAAAACGACCCGGGCTTTTTCACCTGAATGCGACCGCCTTGTCAGCCTCTCTGGACTCACTTAAAGGTTGTCATGTTTTTATTGTCACTATTATATCCGAAGGAACGCTGTCTGTCCAGTAGTTTCTCACAATTTTTGCCGCAGAAGCAGGCATTTTCAAGAATTTTGTATAATATCCCAGTAACCCTCTTTATCATGGTAAAACTTTTGTATGTTCTTTCCCTTTTTGGGGGACGTAACTGCTGCCCTGCATTCTCAAGCCTGCAGTTACGTCCCTACAAAAACATTTAGAAATTTATCAAAATATCTCTTGACATCCTTTCGGGGCGGTGTTACTATAATAACAGGGAACATTTAGACGTTTATCAAAAGGAGGGAGCACTGGCTATGGGTTTTGCAGAAACCTTTCGGGCCCTTTCAGACCCTACCCGACGAGAAATTTTGAACCTGCTGAAAAAGGGGCCACTTTCCGCCGGGGAGATTGGGGGGCAGTTCCCCAGCACTGGGGCTACCATATCCCACCATCTGGCAATATTACGGCAGGCCGGCCTAATTTTGGATCAAAAACAGGGCAAGTACATTTATTACAGCCTAAATCTATCGGTATTTGAGGAAGTGCTCAGCTGGCTGAAGAGCTTTTCAAAGGAGGAATAACCTTATGAATCACAATACAAAATCTTCCCGCAAAATATGGAGCGTTCTTTTCTGGATTGGCGCAATACTGCCTTTTGTGATCTCCGCTTTGTTCTACTCCCGTCTGCCGGAGCAGGTGGTGATCCGCTGGAACTTCCAAAATCAACCGGATGGCTATGGTTCCCGGAATTTTGCGGCATGGGGCATTCCGGCGTTTTTCCTGGTAGTAGATGTAATTCTCCGCATTTCCTTCGCCTCCGACCCGAAAAAAGGCAATATCGACCGCTTTCCCCTGATGAAAAACCTGGCCTGTTGGTTTGTCGTTCTGTTAGGCTGTATCGTCCAGCTGTTTATTCTGACGTCGGCCGTTGGGATAACTTTGCCGGCCAGTATGATATTCGGCAGCATCATTGGCCTGCTGCTGATTGTTGTGGGTAACTATCTGCCCAAATGCCTGCCCTCCCATACCATCGGCATCCGCCTGCCCTGGACCTTAGCCAGTGTACAAAACTGGAAAAGCACCCATCACTTTGCAGGGTACCTCTGGATGCTGGGAGGCGTTGTGGTCATTTTGGGCGCTATATTCCAATGGCATGGATGGGAACTGCCGGTTTTGCTGGGAATTGCTTTGCTGCCGGCATGCTATTCCCTGCTGTACTATCTGCTGCGGGAACGGCATCCCTCCAGCAAAAATGATTACCCCGGCCCGGAAGCATAAAAACGGAAGAGCCTGCCGGAACTGCCCTGGGGTAATTGGGCTGCACAATGGCGCTTACGTCCCCGTATAAAAAGAAAAAGCCGCCGCAAAACAGGCTTTGCGGCGGCTTTTTGCGGAAATTGAAAAAAGATTTCCCCTTTTGTCATAATTTATTCAAATGGAACGGTTATCATAAAAAAATAAAACCTGATGAGCGGAGGAATATCATGGATAAATACATGAAGCTGAAGGACGTTCCCAAAGGGCAGCGGTGGGGGCAATTTTGGGAGTATTACCGCTGGCAGACAATCGGCGCAATTTTCCTGCTGGTCTGCGCGGTTTCCCTGTGCCGGGAAATATTTTTCCGTACTGAGCCAGATGCCTCCCTGATCATTTCCGGCCAACTGGTGCTTTCCGACGAAGGCTGGGATCATCTCAGCCAGCTGATGCAGCAGTACGCTGAGGATTATAACGGAGATGGCCAGGTTTATGTGGACGTAGCGGATGTCTCCTTTACTCCAGGCGTACAGGATAGCGACCCCCAGATGTTTATGGCTATGCAGACTCGGTTGGGCGGCGAATTTCAGAGCAAAAAGCGGATTTTCTTCATTCTGGACGAATATACCGCTAAAATGGTAGGCGCAGATGAAGATATGGGAAATATCCAGGAAATTTTGCAGGACGAACTGGGCGATACTGTTCTAGAAAACCCCACTCGGCTTTATCTGAAAGATATCGCTGCTTTCCAGGAGGACGAATGGCTTTCTGAATCTCTTCCGGAGGGATTATATCTCGCCTACCGCCCGGAACAGAGCTTTAACCGTCAAGGCAAAGCGGATTTACAGAAAGATTTTGAAAACCAATGTAAATTTATAAAAAACCTGCTTACAAACAATAAGGTAAATCCCATAGAAACCGAATCCTGACGGCAAAGAATCATAAAAATCCGCAGTAGGAATAAAACAAAACCCGCAGAAAACCCCTTGCACTTATGTCATTTGAAAGAATAAAAATAACCGCCTCTGCCATTTTGGGTAAAGGCGGTTTTCCTTTTTGTCCCGCTCAATCAGACGATTTTCGCTTAGTATTTTTGCAGTGTGACAGATTAGAAAACTTTTTCATCAGTAAGAAAAAGCACTTGACAAATCATGGAAATGTGAGTATACTGGCATGGAAGTTAGTCATTACTAACTGCGTAGTCGCCAGGTAACCGCGGTATTCCCGGCTGGCCGCAGACAAATCAAATGAAAGAGGTACATAAATGAAAAAGTTATCCATATCAGCATTAACACTGATTCTGGCACTAACCCTGACAGCCTGTGATACACCCAGCCAGAATAGCTCTGCACCCAATGAGTCGTCCAACAGTTCCTCCGGCAATGAATCTTCGTCCCCTGAGGACGAGCAGGAGCTGGTCTTCGGCACTGCTACCCTGACCTATGCCGAATTCTTTTCCGGCGACGTTTCCAGCACCGAAAGCTTTGATGCAGTAACCTCCGCTACCACTTCCAAGTATGAGATTATGTCCAACATGGCTACCGACTTTGTGGATGAGACCACCAACGCTGGCGGTTACCATATTACCGGCGTAAAGAATGTGAATATCGCCGTTCCGGCCGAATATGTAGAAACCTACCAGGCCGCAAATGGTACCTTCGTTATTACCGAAGGCGAGGCCCCAATCCAATACAAAACTGTCTCCATGGAGGACGGACATCCTGTCTACTCCGCCACCCAGTTTAACATTGCTGACACAGTTTCTGACGCAACAGCCGAACTGGTCACCGGCAGCACATGGGGAGACTATCAGATCAACGTGACGGATGGTGAAACGGTGCACCTGCGCAACACGAGGGAGGACGAAGGATTTGATATTGGCGCCGGCATTCAGGGGATCATTCTGGAGACTGACAGCGGCCTGAAGGTAGGCATGGAACACCTGCAAAGTATTTGGGTGCAGCCCTATGAGGTTTCCTTCAACATACCGGCAGACAATACGCACAACACCCACATCACCGGCTTTGACAACCTGCCTGAGCTAGGCAAGCTGGTGGGCGAAACCGTGACAAAAATCATCTATATTATGCCGGATTCCACTTACGTCTATGAGTTTGAGGGAATCTACATCAAGCCCCTTTACGAAACCGGCATTACAGCTGCGGTTTCTGAAAATTATGACGCGCTAACCCTTTCTACCAGCGATTTCAGCGATTTTGAAAACGGCAAGCTGACCGTCACCTATACTCTGGGCAGCGGCCGGAGCCGGGAAGTTACCACCCTGCTGGAAACTGCCCTTATTGATGGTACAGCTGATTATACCCTGGACGTTTCTGTCATAGCAGGTTTGGACGCAGGCGGTATTTATAGTGCAATCATTTCCTCCGACACCTATGCGGATGTGACAGTATCACTGCCTATCTCCGCCGAACAAAGGGCAGCTTTGGAAGCCCTGCTTGCGGCGGCCAATGAAAAACTTGCGGCAGAGCCGGAGAACGCTATGCTCCAAGAGCACATGGGAGAGGCGGAGGAACTGCTGGCCAATGAGGCTGCCTCTTCTTCCGAGGCCGGTTCCCTGATCAGCGAGCTGACTCAGCTCACCAGCAGTGAGGAAAGCGATTCCGGCCATGGCGGCCATTAAGGCTGAACCGTTTTGTGAAGAATTGCTGCGGAGTCATCTGCTGGTTTCGCAGCGATTCTTTTACCGTAAAAGAACAATTGTTTCACGTGAAACATTTTAGGAGAAAAACTAATGATATTTTTGCTTTCATTGGGAATAACGGTTCTGTTTGTCCTGCTGGGGGATAAGGTTTTGCGTGCTCACCCTGTGCCCTTTTATATAGGGGCTGCAGTACTCGCTTTAATAGCGGCGTCAGTTACCTGGAGCGGAGTGGCCTTGCCAACAGGGTTTGCGCAATACGTCTGGCCAATATTAGCCCGAGGAGGACTAGCGGGAGCACTGTTTGTCATTGTTATGTTTACAGGCGCCTTTCCCAACGGTTCAATACCAATCAAAAAGCTGATGCCTATCCGAGGGCAGTTGTCCATTATTGCATCCATTCTCACCCTTGGTCACAATGCCGCTTACGGAAAGGTTTACTTCGTCCGGCTATTTACCGCCCCCGCAAGCCTGCCCTTCTATCAGATGCTGGCGGCAATTTGTTCTGTGCTGATGTTGGCCATTATGCTGCCGCTGTTTGTTACTTCCTTCCAGTGTGTGCGGAAGAAAATGGCCCCCAAAAGCTGGAAACATCTTCAGCGATATGCCTATGGGTTTTACGGGCTGCTGGCCTGCCATATCCTGCTTTTAACGGTTCCGGGCGCACTGCAGGGAGATACTGCCTGTCAGCTGACGGTGCTTGTTTATGGCACGGTATTCCTAAGCTATCTGTTCTGTCGGACGAGCAAGGCGGCGGCAAAACAAAAAAAGTCCACTCAACTGGCCCGAAAGCAGGTTTGGGCAGCTCTGTG
Organism: uncultured Oscillospiraceae bacterium; assembly: GCA_949741215.1. GTDB lineage: Bacteria > Bacillota > Clostridia > Oscillospirales > Ruminococcaceae > CATJLA01. The sequence continues at coordinate 4,779 of CATJLA010000106.1, read as the reverse complement.
CTGTGGGTTGGCAAGTGCAGGCGTGGTGTTCTGCATGGGGACGGTAGCGCAAGCTTCAAAAGTCTCCGAACCCGCCGAGGATTCTTTCGCCGGTTCTTTGCCTGAATCCAGCGAAGCCGGGTTCCCTCAAGAATCCAGTGGAATGCAGACACCCGAAAAAACGGGTTCCGCAGGCTATCAGGACGGAGTGTATGTTGGCAGTGCTATGGGTATGAACGCTAAAATTGAGGTAGGTGTAACCATTGAAAACGGGCAAATCGTGGATATTTCCATTTATTCCGCCCGGGATGACGAGCCCTATTTCAGCGATGCGCTGACTGTTATTGACGATATTTTATCTGCCAACAGCACTCAGGTGGACACAGTCAGCGGCGCAACCTATTCCTCCGGTGGTATCTTGGATGCGGTGGATGCCGCCTTAGAGCAAGCGAGTGGCTGAGATGAAACAACTGCTGATTTTATGCACCTTATGCGTGGCCATACTGTTTTTGACCGGCTGCAAACAGACAGCAGAGCCTCACTCCGCCACTTTATTTGCCATGGATACCGTTATGGAACTTACTGTTTATGGCGACCGGCAGCTTTTGGACCGGGCTAAAGAGCTGGTTTTGGATATGGAACACCGTCTTTCTGTCACGGACGAAGACAGCGAGATTGCTGCATTAAACCGTACCGGAAGCGGAGAGGTAAGCGCAGACACAGAGAAGCTGCTTACTCAAGCCTTGGCCTTATGCGAGAGGACCGGAGGCGCGTTGGATATCTCCATTTATCCGGTAGTACGAACCTGGGGGTTTACTACAGGCGAATATCAGCTGCCGGAGGCAGGCGAGCTGGCCAAGCTGCTGGCCGTGGTGGATTATCAAAACGTTGCGGTAAATCAGGGAGTGGCAGTCTTGTCCCCAGGTATGGAAATTGACCTGGGCAGCGTGGCAAAGGGCTGGGCAGGAGATCGGATTTTGGAGATATTCCGGCAAAACGGCGTAAAAAGCGCCTTGTTGAACTTGGGCGGCAATGTCCATACCCTGGGTGCAAAGCCGGACGGCTCGTCTTGGCGAGTGGCGGTTCGGGATCCCTCCGGTGAGGGCTATGCCGGCGTGGTAGAGGTAACCGGCAAAGCGGTGATCACCTCCGGAGGATATCAGCGCTTTTTTGAAGCGGATGGCAAAACATATCACCATATCATCAATCCGGCCACCGGTTATCCCGCAGATAACGGGCTGCTCTCTGTAACTGTGGTAGGTGACGAGGGTGTAGTCTGTGATGGACTTTCCACCGCGCTATTTGTGATGGGGCCGGACCAGGCCGCAGAGTTTTGGAAAGCCGGCGGTAATTTTGATGCCATCTTTATCACCTCCAACGGCATTGTGATTACCGATGGGTTAAAAAATACGTTTTCGCCTTTGGACAGTTACAAAGATGCAAAAGTGACGGTGCTGTATCGTGATAAAGACTAAAGTGTGGATCATTCTGTTTGGAGCGGTTCTTGTAATATGTTTGGGATGTTGGTTGCTGGATGCAAATCAGGCTGGCACAGTTGTCTATATTTATCACAATGGCGTATGCGTTCACTCCGTCGATTTGGCTCAAGTAACCGAACCTTACGAATTTCCGATTGTGGATACAGACGGAACCAACATCGTCCGCATTGAAGCCGGATGTATCTGCATGGTCTCCGCTGACTGCCCGGACCAAATCTGCGTGCATATGGGTTGGAGTACTGGTCAGACGATTGTGTGCCTGCCCCACCGGCTGGTAATACAATTCGAAGATCATGCCTTTGATGGAATGGCGGGATAGGAGGCAGACATGAGCGCAAAAAGAATATCATTGAACGCATTATTGACAGCCATTTCCCTAACTATTTTTATGGTGGAGCTGCAAATTCCTCCTATTGTTCCGATTCCGGGAGTTAAGCTGGGGCTGGCAAATATTGTGACGATCTTTGCTGTATTCCTTCTGGGTCCAGGAGACGCTGCCTGTATTTTATTGGCACGCATCCTCTTGGGCGGAATATTTTCCGGCCGGATGATTGCACTGTTGTACAGCTTATCAGGCGGGCTGCTGTGTTTTGTTGTGATGCTGGCCATGCGCAGAATCGTCACCGAAAAGCAGATTTGGGTGTGCAGTATAGTCGGGGCTATTGCTCATAATGCAGGCCAGATGTCTGCGGCTGTTTTTGTGACCGGCACACCGGCTGTTTTATCCTACCTGCCAGTACTGATTATTTCCGGTATTTGTGCGGGAGCCTGTACAGGGCTATGCGGGCAGTTTGTGGTTCGGCGGGCAAGGAAATTGTTGTAGAGAGAAATACTCCCCATTTTTTGAGCTTCTTCTCCCTTGCCGGGGCAGAAATTCGAAAAAATGGGGAGTCTATTTTTTAAGAAAGGTTCTAAAAATGGTTTACGTCACAATACCGCTGCTCATAGCAGTATTGTCTCAAGACCGGAAACCATGAAATTTAGTTAAGCTGTCTGTATTGCATTCTTAATGTGCTCCAATCCGGCATGGAGGAGCGCAGTGCGTTCCAGTTGGGCATAGGCAAATCCGGCTTTTGTTCCCGCAGGCCAACAAATGCTTTATCCAGCGCTTCCATCTCCGCCACGGCATGACGGCAGTGGTCAGTGGCAGCCAGCCGCCCAATGGCAGTCTTAGCCATAATCCACATTGTAATGAGGGATACTCCGCCCTTTACCCCATGCAGTTTGTCCAGCGTGTCCTCCGGAAGAATAGGGAAGCTCAAAGCGTCGAGCAGCTTATACCCCTCCTCAGCCGCAGCCAGCACCTGCTTAATCTGAAATCCCCTGGCCCGAGTCAAATTGCAGTCCAAAGCATAGGACAAATAGCATACCGGCAGGATAAACACCAGATGGCACTTATACCAGGCGTCCATGTTGTGAACCCAGGTCAGGCGGTATTTTGTTCCCTGGAATGCCTTTGAAACCACCGTTCTGGCACTTTCAGGCGCTTCTGACAAAACTCCTCCCAAGGACATGGAACCCTCGCCGAATCGGACACAGATTACCTTGCCATCCTCTCTGCGTCCACCGGTTCCCTGAAACCCGAACAACACCGTCTTAGGGATGGTAGCATGGGCTTGTATGTATCTTTCCATTTCCTTGGCATCCATGTTGTTGCCAACTAATACCACAAGGGGGGCATCTATCTGAACCAGATCATCCAGGATCTTCCACATCTGTCCATACTGCATGACTGCAAAAACAAGATCATAATGCTCTCTGCCCAATGCTCCGATTATACGGGGTTGATCGTGCGTTGTTTTTCTTTGCAGGTGGTGGACGATCCTAAGGCCGTTTTTCTCCAGCGTCTCCCTCCAATTGCCCCGGGCCAGCAGTGTCACATCGTTTCCTGCGGCACACAGCACATGGGTCAGATAGCTGCCAATAACCCCGGCACCATAAATCAATACCTTCATTTGCCGTTTCCTCCGTTCAGCCCGCAGCAGGCTCGCATTTTTTCAAAATCAGTGTGCTTCTGCTCTCAAATTCATCCTATAATTTTGATTACAGTTATCCCAGCGCCACATCCAACGCCATCATTACAGTAAATCCCGCCGCAAAAAACAGCGTACCAATATTGGAATGCTCCCCGGCGGACGCCTCCGGAATCAGCTCCTCTATCACCACATAGATCATGGCCCCTGCCGCAAAGCTGAGCAGATAGGGCAGAGCCGGAACGATAAAGCCGGCAGCCCAAACAGTCAGTGCAGCGGCCAGCGGTTCCACCACGCCGGAAAGGGTACCGTAGAGAAACGCTTTTCCTTTCCCTATGCCTTCTGCCCGGAGCGGCATGGAGATGATAGCTCCCTCCGGGAAATTTTGAATGGCAATACCAATAGACAAAGCCAATGCACCGGTGACGGTAATTGTTTCATTTCCAGTCATCCATCCTGCCAAAACCACCCCCACTGCCATGCCTTCCGGAATGTTGTGGAGTGTGACGGCCAACACCAGCATAGTAGTTCGTCTCAGCTGGATATGAGGTCCCTCCGGTTCGTCGCTGTTTTGGTGTAAATGCGGAATGGCTCTGTCCAGTAGCAACAGGAACAAAATGCCCAGCCAAAACCCGATCACCGCAGGAAAAAAGGCCCAGTGCCCCATACCGGATGCCTGCTCCATTGCGGGGATTAGGAGGCTCCAGACGGATGCCGCCACCATAACCCCAGCCGCAAAACCAGTTAAAGCCCGTTGAACCGCTGTATGAAGCACCCCACGCATCACAAATACACAGGCCGCGCCCATAGTCGTCCCCAAAAAAGGGAGCATAATACCTTCTATTAATTCTATTGTCATTTCATTTCCTCCACTTTTAGTTAGGAATAGCTAACTTATTTTTATCTTACAATAAAATTCTATGATTGTCAATCTGGCACGATAAAAAGAACCTCTATAACACCGCAAGGTATAGGCTACAACCGTAAGGTGCTTTTGACTGGACTGCAGGAGTGAAGTCTGTGGGCTTGAATGATAGTCTTGAAAAATATACGGCTTTTCAAACCAGGGTTAAAGGCTAACTATAATGAGAATGAATCAGAAATTTTATTTTAAGCAATATGAAAAGCTTATTTGATCAATAAACAAATACAGGACAGACATTCACAAATTCTGTGAAATGCCTGTCCTGTATTTTGAAGCTTCAAGTGTATCGCCTTCCTGCCAAAATTTTCTCTGTATACATTTTGGCAGCGGCTTTCTCTTGCTTGATCTGCTATATTACGTTTTATTTCTCAATGGACTTCATGGTCGGGAATAGTTCCGCGTT
>CATJLA010000105.1 GCA_949741215.1 uncultured Oscillospiraceae bacterium | reverse complement strand
GCCTATTGTTATTGCTAAAAGTTGCCTGCTGATGCAGGGGTTCCTTGTTGTAAAAGAACAATTGTTTCACGTGAAACATTTTTTCCTAGTAACTGCGCATTTTAGGCTTCGGCCGTGCTGCGCACATGGCCAAAAAGCCCTCTCCGATGGCTTTTCAGGAGAAATAAGGAAGATCGGGGCGGCTATTTCAATGGCGGCCCTATGGGCATCGCCAAAAAAATTACCTCCGTTGCACTACGGTAATTTTTTGTTCTGCCGGAACTGATTGTACACCGTTTCAAACCAGTCCTCCCGGGTAGGGATAGGCCGCAGAGGCTCCCACTGGAAGGAGCAGCTGAGGCTTTCCGGATGGTAGGTTACCCGGCATGCCTTTTGGGCGAAATCCTCCCCCGCAAGCTCCACAGGTACCCCATGGCCTGCACAGTCAGAGAAATCCGGGCTGCCGATGAGATAGGAGCCGCGGCTTTTGCCCCCTTGGGCAATATACTCCTCAATGGCGGAAAGATAAGTAAGCTGGGTAATGAGAATATCCCGATTGATCCAGGCGGCAACCACCTCCTTGGGGGAACGGGCTTCTGTTTCCTGGAGGAGGTTTTTCAAATCCTCCCGCACCTGGGTGATGGCCTGCTCCACCTGCTTTGGAGACCGGATGAACGCGCCGCAGCTGTCCATCCGCTTCTGGTACCGTTCCCGCAGGCGGTAGGGGGACTGCTTCTCTTTCCCCCGGCGAGAGATGGCCTCTCCAAAGGCCAGTACCTCCTCTATGGCATCCTGAGCCAGCACGGTGAACATATCGCAGTCCATGGGCTCGTCATTCCGGTTGGCAGCTATGTATTGGGCCGCCCGGGTGCTGCCTGTCTGGGTGGAATTAAGGGCGGAGCCCCCCGGACGATACACCCCAAAGGTGCCGTTTACCTCCCCTACCGGGAACAAGCCCCTGAGGCTGCTTTCCCACCAGCAGTTACCGGCCAGGCCACCGTTATTGTGCTGGGCGCACACGGCAATTTCCAGCAGCTCCTCTTTTAGGTTAATACCGTTGTTTTTATAAAGCTCATAGGCAGGCAGGTTCATGTGACAAAGGCGCTCAATGGGGGTTGGCTGCAGTGCGCCGGAGTTTTCCAGGTACTGTTTTGCCTCACCAACAAGCCGGGGACGAAACAGCCCGCTTGTGTCCCCGGCTTGGGCGGGATTTCTTCTGAAATCCAAAAACACCCGGCGGCCGCGCTGCTGGATTTCCCGGTAAACGGCCAGGTCTATAATAGACGAGCCGCCTTTTTGAAGCTTGCGGGGGTCAAAGGGCCACTGGTAGCCTTTTAGGAAGATGGCGGTGACCATTTCCTCCGGGGTGGCAAAATATTCGTCCAGAAACTCTTGGGGGTCGCTGCCGTCCTGAGCGGTGGAAATGTAGGTAGGGATTACCTGCTGATAGGTGCCCGAAAGGTTCCACCGGAATTTGATGGAGGCGATGCCGTACTGGGATTCGGTAAGATTGATCCCCTGGGCCCCTGCCTCCAACGCCGCACCGGTGGCGCAGGTTTGGCTTTGGGGGTAAACCGAGGCATGGTACAATCCGGAGGGGCCCCCGGTGGCGTATACCAGGTTGGTGAAGGAAAATACTGCCGCGGACCCATTTGCGCTGTTTAGTCCTACAGCGCCGATAACCTGCTTGTTTTCCCCCATACCGTTGGTAAGCAGCTTGACGATACGGCAGTGATCAAAAACAGGTATGCCCTTTGCCTTTACCTGCTTTTCCAGCTGCTGAGTCATATAGCGGGAGGTAAGGGGCCCGCAGGAGGTGGCGCGCTGGCGGGGGTCGTGATCGGTTTTATATCCCACATACTCGCCGTAGCGGTTGTAGGGGAACTGCACACCGATGTTTACCAGCTTAAAAAAGCAGGAGGCGGAGAGGGCGGCCTCGGCCAGGGCGATGTCCCCGTGCATACAGCCGCCGGCAAACAGGGTTTTGGCCATCTCCTCCACCGAGTCCCCGGTATCCCCCGCCAGGGTAAGCTTGTAGTAGGTTTGCTTATCCGAGCCGGTATTGCGGGAGGTGCCCATGTTGATGCCCTCGGTTACCATGGCGATATCGGTATGGCCTAAATTGTAGAGGGTGTCGGCAGCGTTATAGCCGGCGGCCCCGGTGCCTACCACCAGGGTGGTAAAGCGGAACACCGGCACCGGCTCTCTGTTTTCCAAAATTATCTGGCTTACTTGATTCATCGGTTGTCAGTCCTTTCTGGGGGTGCTTTTTCAATAAAATAATGGTTTTAGAACCATTTTACCTTCATCACAAAATTTTTCGCATTATGATAGCCGGATTTCCCGTAATAATGCTCATGCAGCGGGCTGCTTACCGCCTGCAGCTCTATGCAGGCGGCTCCTTTCTCTTTTACCCGACGCTCCAGCTCCCGCAGCAAAAAGCTGCCCAGGCCCTGGTTCTGGCGCTCCCGGATGATAAGGATTTCCTCCAGGGTATAGCCTACAATATCCGCGTACTGCTTAAAATAGCCCATGGCAAAGCCCAGCGCTTTTCCGTTTTCCTCCAAAAGCAGGGCGTAGGCGTCCTGAGTAGAAAGCACCTGATACATTCGACTGCCCGCCGTTTTTTCGGTCCAGCAGCACACTTCTTCTCCTTGATTATAATAAGATAGATACATAGGCAGAACGACGGGGATATCTGCTGCGGTCATCTCGCGGATTTCCATGCCGTATGCTCCTTTTTTCGTTTTTTGCGCGGGACGTCGTGGGGCACTGACGTCCCACGCCCTAAATTAAAACAACGTAATTTGCTGTACCAGATTGGAACGGGCATCCAGCTCCTTTACCTTGTCCTTTTCCCCTACTGTGCCTACCAGCAGCTCGCCATCCGGCCGGTGCAGTTCCATATTCAGCCCCAGGGAGCGCAGGCTGTAGCTGGCGTAGCAGTAAAGGCACCCGTTGGCGCAGGTGTTATAGGCCCCTAAGTCAATACTTTGGGAGCAAAGGCAGTTGGTGCGCTGGTTTTTATCCCGCTTTACCTCCAGCACCGCGCCGCAGAGCTGTTCGACCAGCTCTTTATCCACACAGGCCCCATGGGGGATGCCAAAGGCGGAGAGATCCCGCTCCTCACAGCAGGTGCATAGGGAGATACCGTGCTTTTTCCCGCTTTCGGCAAAGGCGGCGGCAAGGATGTCCTGCTCCTCGGGATAAATTTCCCGCAGGAGCTGGGTATCCCGCACCCGGTTCAGTTTGTAGTACAGGTCCACAAAGCTGATGGTACACCGCTTGGTATAGCCGGAAAGGGCTGCGCAAAGCCGCTCAAACTGCTCCTTGTGCCAGGAGATGGTGCAGGTTTTGTTCAGGATTACCGGGTCGTACCGCCAAAGCACTCTGTCGGGTCCCAACATCCGGGAAAGCTGGCGGAAGGTTTGCAGCAGTTCCTCCTTAGGGGGCAGGTTTTCCTCCAGATCCGTACCGTAAGGGGTTAGGGTAAACTGGAAGTAATACCGGTAGCCCATTTCGTCCAGCTGGGAAAGCCTTGGCAGCATGGGCGCGGGGTTTTTGGTCCAGAAGACGATACAGTCCACCGTTTGGGGCGAAAGGGGCACTTTGGTAATCTGGTGATGATTCACCGGGTTCCGGGTAAGGGCATACCCAGCCTTTAACCGTTGGAAAAACCAGTCGGTAAACCAGGCAGGCACATCGGTTCTTCGGCTGACACTGAGCAGCATGACGGTCATTCCTTTCGGGGTGATAATGGATCGGAGAGGGGAAGGCCCTGCTCACAAGCAAAAAAACGGCGACGGAACTGCCCGGGGGTAAGCCCGGTTTCCTGCCGGAAGTAGCGGATAAAGTTATTGAGGTCTGAAAAGCCGGAGCGCTGTGCAGCCTCTGTAACGGTGCTGCCGGCGCAAAGCAGCTCTCTGGCGGCGGCAAGGCGGCAAAGCAGCAGGTACCGCTTGGGGCTGAAGCCGGTAAACCGCTTAAAGGCGTGGTCCAAAGAGCTGTTCGTCATATAGCAGTCCCGGGCTACCTGGGCGATCGACAGCTCCTGGGTAAAATGCTGCTCCAAATACTCCTTGGCCTGCCACACGCTGCCAAAGGCGGCGGGGTTCAGGCTGTCAAAATCTCCCCGGCGCAGACAAAGGCGGTAAACCAAAATCAACAGCTGCCTTACGGAGCAGAGGGCCCAGTCCTGGGCAAAGGGCCGCTCCGCCTGCTGTTCGTCAGCCAAAGCGGAAAGGATAGCCTCCGCCTGCCCTTGAAACTCCTCCAAGGCTATGACGTGAGAGAACCCGGGCGGCCTTGCGGAAAAAGCATAAAACAGCTGCTTTTCTCCAATACCGGACATACACTCCTGGGGGGAGAGCAGCAGGTGGGTGCGGGTATAGGGCTTTTGGGAATCCACCCGATGGAGCTCCAGCTGGTTGATCACCGCCATCTCCCCTGCACGGATGGCCTGGGTTTTGCCTCCTATTATAGTAAGAGAGGCCTCCCCCGCTTGTACATAAAGCAGCTGGTAGCCGCTGTGATAATGAAAGTCCTCCGCCGGAAGGGAGGGGCCGCAGTCCTGCCGCAGCTGTAAAATATAGGGCATGGTAGTAGTCTCCCTTCCTTGCTTATGGGACGTAAGCGCGCTTGATGTCCTGCGTTCTCGAAATAGTTCATGCTTAAATATTCGGTTTCACAAGCTCTTTGATAAACCGGAGGCTGCATTATGATTTGTTTTCCTTGCTTTTCTCGTAAACCGTTAAAGATAAAGCCAAAAAGAAAATACCCGCTCCAAGGCAGCATATAGCGGCGCCGATTCGTCCGTTAGCGAAATTTATGACTGCGCATAGGAATAAGAATATTGTAAAAAATCAAGCCGACAATGGATAGGCGTTTTTCTTTTTTATTCATTGGATCTTCCTCCAAATTCCGGTTTACTTTCGCCCTATGATAATTACGTGATTACTTGCACCAAGTATTGACTTTTCTCGGCAAATACTGTAGTGGTAATCACACCAGATCTTAAACTCTTTATCATTCCACTTATCAATTTTTTCTGAAAAACACGCCGTTACCCCATCCTGTGCAAAATGGTCAATTACAGTAATGCCATATTGTTGATATAATTGTTCCATTTCTTCACAGGTAGAATAATATGTATCTGTCCAAAAACATTTTTCATCGTTATGATGAAGTTCACCTGTCTGAATAATCTGTTTGGCAAGCTTTGCATCTAAAAAATCTTCGTTCTGTGTGGCTACATACTGGAAAACAAAGTATCTCGGAATATATGCGGTAATCAAAAAGCCGTCCTTTTTTAATACCCGCAAGGAT
>CATJLA010000104.1 GCA_949741215.1 uncultured Oscillospiraceae bacterium | reverse complement strand
CCAGATGGGACATTCCCACCTCATATAAGTCCGGAAAGCAAAAAGCAAACCGCACCTTCACCTTGTTTTTATCCTTCACCACGCTGTTTAATTCTCCGCCACTATACCGGGCGGGCTTTTGCACCTGCAATAAAATTTCGTCCAGCTTTTCCATCATCATGGTATTTATCCGTTCCCTTTCCTGAGGCAAAATTCCCATTCTTCCTGTAAGTTTACTATGATTTTCCCCTTTTTGCAACCATTTTTCACACAAGCCCCCACCACCCCGATATTTGGCGATAAATCCTTGTATTTTCCCTTTGACAACATCGTTCCCCGATGCTACAATCTAAATCAGCAAGCTTCCCAGCAGGTCCTTTTTAAATTTGTCCCGCAGGGACACCTACACTATTCACTATTCACTATTACCTATTACTTAAATACCCACACAAAGCATCAAATACAGGAGGAACCTCATGGAATATATTAGTGTTTTTGACGTAATTGGTCCTAATATGATAGGGCCGTCCAGTTCTCACACCGCCGGGGCCGCCCGGATGGCCTTTTTAGCCAGAAAGCTCATGCACAAGCAGGTTGTCAAGGTGGAATTTATCCTCTATGGCTCCTGTGCCCGCACCTACCGGGGCCATGGAACCGACAGAGCGCTGGCCGGGGGGATCCTGGGCTTTGATACCGGAGATAAGAGAATTCGGGATTCTTTAGAGCTCGCAAAGCAGCAGGGGATGGAAATTACCTTTCGCTGTAACCTGGATGAAACAGAAATCCATCCAAACACCGCGGATATCAAAATGACTGACGAAACAGGCCATACCTTAACTGTCCGGGGAGAATCCTTGGGCGGCGGCAAGGTGCGCCTCACCCGAATCAACGGCGTTACCGTGGAACTTACCGACGAATACTGCACCCTGCTGGTTTTCCACTTGGACAGGCCCGGCGTTCTGGCACATATTGCTGATACTTTGAATCATAACCACATCAATATTGCGTTTCTGCGCCTGTTCCGCAGTGAAAAGGGCGGCGAAACCTACACCGTGGCGGAATGTGACGATCCTATCGCCGAAGAAGTCTGCCGCCAGGTGGCAGCGCATCCCGCTGTCCTGGATACCATCTTAATGGAAAGAGAGGGCTGATACTATGGATTTCAAAAATGCCGAGGAGCTGCTCGCCCTGTGTATTGAGCAACATTTATCCATTGCAGACGTGATGCGTAAACGGGAAGTCTCCAACACCTCCCAAAGCCCGGAACAGGTTGAACACCGGATGCTCCAGGCGCTCAAAATCATGTATGACGCTGCCCATGAGCCGCTGGAAACAGGCTTCCGCCCCGTCGGCCATTTAATTGGAAAGGAGGCCTTTCGCCTAGAGCAGCGCGGCATTTCCGGCAATTCCCTTTTAGGAAATACTCTCATGAAAGCCATGGTTTACGCTCAGGCTGTGCTGGAGGTAAACGCCTCTATGGGCCTGATTGTAGCCGCCCCCACAGCCGGCTCTTCAGGGGTGATTCCTGCCGTTCTTTTTGCTCTGCAGGAGGCGGGAGGCCTTACCGAAAAGCAACTGCTGGATGGCCTGTTCACCGCCGGTGCAATAGGTTATCTTCTCATGCGCAATGCATCTGTCTCCGGTGCGGAGGCAGGCTGCCAGGCCGAGATAGGCTCCGCTTCCGCTATGGCTGCCGCCGCCATGGTTGCTATGCAAAACGGCACGGCAACCCAATGTTTGGACGCTGCATCCATTGCTTTAAGCAACCTTTTGGGCCTGGTTTGTGACCCTGTGGCGGGCCTGGTGGAGGTTCCCTGCCAAAGCCGCAACGCCTTAGGCGCCGCCAACGCCCTGATCTGCGGAGAAATGGCCCTCAGCGGCATTCCGGCCGCTATCCCCTTTACCGAAATGGCCGAGGCCATGTACAAGGTGGGCAAATCCCTGCCGGAATCGTTGCGGGAAACGGCGCTGGGCGGCTGTGCGGCAACCTGCACCGGCTGTGCCATCCGTACCCGCATTTTTGAACAATAGCATTCTGCACCCATTCCTCCGGGACGTCGCGCCTGCCTAAGTTCCTCGGCATTCCGGCCAGCTTCCCCAAAACAATTTCACTTACGGGAGCACTTCCGTCATAAAAATAGTATAAAAGCGAAAAGCCGGCAGTCACGTCCATGACCGACTTTTCGCTTTTTGCGTTTTTATGGAACCGCACTCAGTACCTCAGGCTTTTTCCTCTCCACTCCCAGATGAGAGAAAGCGCTAAATATCCGCCCAGCAGCAGCAGAGTAAAATTCCCCTGCTTTCCCAGCTGAACTCCCCACCACAAAATCGGCGCCAAAAAACCCGCTGATAAAATAAGTTCGCCTATTTTCGCAGCTTTTCCCCCGCCAATCCGACGCAGCACTACCTCCGCCGCCCTGCCTCCGTCCAATGCTCCTACCGGCAGCAGATGAAAGCAGCCCATCACCAGCTGCACCTCCCCCGGGGCAGAAAAACCCAGCAAAAACAACAGCCCGGCGGCCAAAAGATTAGCAGCCGGCCCGCCCAAACAGGCCGCAGCCTCCCCAAGCACGCTCACTGTACCGGCATCCCGCCACACCAGGTTGATGCCAAAGCAGGAAAAAGCCACCCTCTCCACCGGAATTCCCCAAAGCCAAAGTATTAGCAAATGTCCTAATTCATGAACCACTACCCCTGCAATCATCCAGCTGGACTGTTCCCCCGGCTGAAGCATCAAAAACAGGGCCAACATAACAAAAAACGAGAAATCCAGTTCTACGACAGCACTGCCGATCCGGAATCTCATACCTCTCCCCCTGCCTGGTCCAGCTCCAGCACCCACGCCGGATCGGTTTTAATCTCATCTACCCAAAACTCAAAGTGCAGGTGCGGCCCTGTGGAAACCCCGGTAGAGCCCACTAAGGCAATCCGCTCCCCTTGGCGCACCCTTGTCCCGGCTTCGACTAAAATCTCATGACAATGGCAGTACATAGTTTTGATATTCCCATGGGAAAGAATCACATAATTTCCACTGATCGAAGATTTTCCCACCTCCACCACCGTTCCGGGATAAACCGCATGAATATCACTGCCCAAAGCTGCTGCCAAATCCAGCCCGGTGTGAAAATCCAGCTTGTCTGTAATAGGGTGCTCCCGGTACCCAAAGGGGGATGTCACCACAAACTGCTCCAACGGCAAAATCGGCTTTGCAGTTACATAAACCGGGGCAAAGGTAGTGCCGTTGGGCGGTTCCAGTTCCTCCTCCGGGCTTGGCTCCAGCTGATGCTCCCCACCCTGCCCCATCACCTCGATTCCCCCGGCCAGCGCCTGCCGTGACTTAGAATAGGAGCTATCCACTTCCCCCAGCGGAAGCCCCTCCTTCCCATCAGGCTCCCCCCACTGCTGCAGCCTGGCTGAAACCCGCTCTACCGGAGAAACATCCCCTAATAAATCCAAAAAAGCCATCCTGTTCTCCAGGTATGAGTCCCTGTCCAAAAAGCGCCAACTCATAGCCCCCAGCAGTAACAACAGCACTCCAACCAGCTGCAAAAATAGCAAATCGCCGAATCCGCCATCCCCCTTGGCGGCAGCCCTGCGCGGGCGGTAAGCAGGGTAACGGGGCGCATTCATTGGCGGCAGCAAAACTCGTTTCATCCCAAGGCTCATCCTTTTCTCTTTTTGTCCCATTTTATGCGGACAACATCTGCTTTAGACATTCCCTACCCCTTTTTTCCAGGCTGCTGCCCGCAAACTACCCTTTTCACGGACGTCGCGCCCGCCTTATTCTCCAAGCACAAACCGAAATCCCACAAAAAACAGGATCTGCCAGCTTCTCCCTCCTGCCGGAAGCCATCAAGGCACTTCTCCCAAATTCCTTATCTTATAAAGAAAACGGGGCAGCCTGCCCCTCTTTTCCATACCGGCTGGGGGAAACACCGGTAAATTTTTTGAATACCCGGCTGAAATAAAACGGGTTTTCAAAGCCTACCTGCCGGGAAATTTCCCCAATTGTCAAGCCAGTTTGAGAGAGCAGCTCCCGGGCACGCTGCACCCGGGTAAACAAAATATATTGCTGGGGCGTCATGCCGGTAGCTTTTTTAAAGCAGGTAATCAACCAGCCTGTGCTCATGTTGCAGAGCTTGGCGTATTCCTCTACCGTTCGGTTTTGCTGGTAGTCCCGGTGGATCATGGTAATCATTTGACGGATCTCCTCCCGTCCCAAAGGAGAAGGATGCTTTTTTTCCTCCAAAAAGCGGGCGCAGTGAGCAATAAATTCCTGAAAGTAAAGCGCCGCAAGGCACCCGTTTCCAGGCCGTCCCAGCTGAATTTCCCGGATCATCCGTTCCAGCAGACTGATGTGGGCCTCCTGAAAGCCCTCAGGAATTGGGCAAAAGCCCTGGTTTTGGGGCAACGTCAAGCCCAATAAGGTTAGAACCGCCTCCGGGCTGCTGCCGGAAAAATGAACCCAATAGGTTTCGGTATTGTCCTCAGGGGAATAGCGGTAATGCTGGGGAACGTCAGGGCGGTAAAAAAGCAGGGTACCGGGGCCGTAGGTTTGGGGAACACCGTTGATAAAAAACTCGCCCTTGCCCTTAAGAATGCAGATCATCTGATAATCCAGCCGGCCAAATTCCCGCAGGTTTACCATAGGAGCAGGCATAGGATGAGAAAATTTCTGGTACCCTGCCCCAATCAACTCCAAAGGCTGGCCGGTAAGCAGGGTACCCCGCTCCGGGCAGGGGTGAAGGTAAGCGGAAACACTAAGCAAAGCAAAAATCCCCTTTCATTGTGGCGGCGATGAAAAACAAGCCTTCCTTTTTGCTCCCCATTATAACATAAGGGAATGAAATTTTGTATAGGTTTTCCCGTATTTTGTTTATGTTGTTTTTGGGGGCTTTTCAGTATACTGGAACCAAACGGGGCATCCCCGAATTAATGTGAGGTGATTTCATATGAATTTCCCCAAATATGAGGAAAATCCCCAAATTCTCCATATGGGAACCATGGAAAACCGCGCTTACTACATCCCCTTTTCCAACCCGGATGAAGCCCTTTCTGCCGGCATCCTGGGCAGAACAAAATCAGACCGGTTTCATCTGCTGAACGGAACCTGGGATTTTGGCTACTACCAAAACCGCGAGCTGCTGCCGGAGGGCTTCTGGCTGCCGGAATGCAAGGAGTTTCCCACCGATACCCTGCCGGTGCCCTCGGTGTGGCAATGTCATGGGTATGATCGTCAGCAGTATACCAATATCCGGTACCCGTTCCCCTTTGACCCCCCCTACATCCCGGACGAAAACCCCTGCGGCCTGTACCGCACATCCTTTACCTTAAAGGACTGCTCCCAACGGTACTACCTGAATTTTGAAGGGGTTGACTCCTGCTTCTACCTGTGGATAAATGGCCAGTTTGCGGGCTACAGCCAGGTTTCCCACTGCACCAGCGAGTTTGACGTAACCGCTCTGGTACGCCCCGGCGCCAACACTTTGGTTGTGCTGGTGATGAAATGGTGCGACGGTTCCTATCTGGAGGACCAGGACAAGCTCCGCTCCTCCGGCATATTCCGGGACGTCTACCTGCTGTCCCGTCCCCAAAACCATTTGCGGGATTTTACCGTGACTACCCCCTTTTCCGATGACTTTTCCAAAGGAATGCTGGAGGTAACCTGCCAATTCCTGAACGAAACCATGCCAGTATCCTACACCCTGTACAGCCCGGGGGGCGACGTAACTGCTCAGGGCAGCTTTGAGAACGGCGCCCTGCGGCTGCCGGTGGAAAATCCTCTGCTCTGGAACGCCGAGCAGCCCAATCAGTACCAGCTGGTGCTCTGCTGCGGGGAGGAGGCTCTCTGCCAGCCCGTGGGCTTCCGTAAAATCGAAATCCGGGACAAAACGGTGCTGTTAAACGGCGCCCCCATGAAGATCAAGGGTGTAAACCGTCACGACGCCAACCCCTACCGGGGCTCTGCCGTTACGGTGGAGGATATGCTTACCGACCTGTATCTGATGAAGCAGAACAATATCAACTCAATCCGCACCTCCCATTACCCCAACGCGCCGGTATTCCCCCTGCTTTGCGGCGAGCTTGGCTTTTATGTTACCGACGAAGCGGATCTGGAGTGCCACGGCGTGGTAACCATTTACAAAGGCGGCTCCCAAACCACCTACTCCCTGCTGGCAGAGGCCGATGTGTTCAGCGATGCCATTTTAGACAGGCAGAAGCTGCTGGTCTCCCGGGATAAAAACTGCCCGGCAGTAATTATGTGGTCCTTGGGCAATGAATCCGGCTATGGAAAAACAACCCTGCGGGCCGGCCATTGGGTAAAGGAGGCAGACCCCACCCGCCTGCTCCATTATGAGGGAGCAAACTGGCCGCTCCCCGATGTGGAGCACGATAAAAGCATGCTGGACGTCCACAGCCAGATGTATACCGACCTGGAACGGCTGGAAAAAGGGCTGGCCGAAGGCGGCGGCGTATGGGATAAGCCCTTTTATCACTGTGAATACTCCCACGCTATGGGCAACGGCCCCGGGGATTTGGAGGAGTACATCCAGCTGATGTACAAGTACCCCAACTACTGGGGCGGCTGCGTGTGGGAGTGGGCCGACCACGGCACCTTTACCGGCAGAACCCCTGACGGCAAACCAAAATTTGATTACGGCGGCGACTTTGGGGAGTTTCCTCACGACGGCAACTTCTGTATGGACGGGCTGGTATTTGCCGACCGCACCCCCACCCCCGGCCTGCTGGAATACCGCAACGTACTGCGGCCCGCCCGGGTAAAGGCCATCAGATGGGATACCAAAACCATCACCCTGCAGAACGTCCTGGATTATGTAAACCTGCAGCAGGTGGCTCGGGTGGTGTATGAAATCACCCGCAATGGGGAGACAATCTGCTCCGGTGAGGTGGATGAGCAGCTTTTGGACATCCCTGCCCGGCAGTGCAGAGAGATTCCCCTGAGCTTTACTCTGCCTGAAGACGGCACCTGCCTGTTAAACCTGCGCCTGCTGCAAAAAGAGGATACTCCATGGAGCAAGGCCAACTGGCTGCTGGGTATGGAGCAGCTGGCTGTTCCCGCGGCGCTTTTGCAGGGGGCTTCCGGCAGTGCCGGGGCAATTCGGGCAAAGGAGACGTCCGGCGAGCCAATGCCTGCGGTTTGGCAAAAGGGCAGCATTATCACTGTAACCGGCAGCCATTTCCGGTATGTGTATGACGTCCGGCTGGCCGCCTTCTCGGAGCTTATATACCAAAATCAAAGCCTGATTACCCGGCCCATGGAGTACAACATCTGGCGCGCCCCCACCGATAACGACCAGTATGTCCGCAAGGAATGGGAAGCCTGCGGGTACAACCGCATCTGTGTTAAAAGCTATGATACTACCACCGAGGTAACGCCTGCCGGAGTTGTAATTCAGAGTGTGCTTTCTGTCAGCGCTATTTATATCCAGCGGATTCTCAACATCACTGCCCGGTGGCTGGTGGCCCCCAGCGGCAAAATCACCTTCTCTGCCGCGGTTGCAAGAGACCCCGTTACACCCTATCTGCCCCGGTTTGGGCTCCGGCTGTTCCTGCCTGCAGGGATGGAGAAGCTTTCCTACTTCGGCTTTGGGCCTTACGGCAGTTATATCGACTGTCACCGGGCCTCCTGGCTGGGCAGATTTGATTCCACCGTTTCTCTCCAGCATGTGGATTACCCCAAGCCCCAGGAGAACTTCAACCACTATGCCTGCGAATACGCAGTGCTTTCCAATAAACTGGGGCTGCACCTTGCGGCAGTGGGTGAGCCGGCGTTTGACTTTACCGCCTCCCACTATACTCAGGAGGAGCTTACCCAAAAGAAGCACAGCTATGAGCTGCAGCCTGTCCAGGAGACTGTGCTCTGTATTGATTACCGGCAAAGCGGCATTGGCTCCGCCAGCTGCGGTCCTCGTCTGCCGGAAAAGTATCAGCTGTTGGAGGAGCAGTTCACCTTTACTGTAGAGCTGCTGCCCTACTGCTGAAGCGTTTGCTGCTGAATTGAAAACTGCAGAAATAAAACCGGGCTTCCCGCTATCAGGGCAGCCCGGTTTTTTCCTTTTTTCAACTCGCTTTAAGGTGATTTTAAGGCATTGCGGCGGCCTTTGTTACAAGCTGCCGCATTATAGAATCGTGATGTACTCCGACCTGGCATATCCGCTGCGGTTTTGATTCCGAACCAGATACCAGCCATCCCAGCTGCCCAAAACGGTAAGCTGCTGGCCGTTAGATGCCCGGAACAGCACCGGCGCGCTCATGCTGGGCCGTTCCCGCACATTGAGAGAGCCGCTTTGCAGCGTTACCCTGCCGGTACGCTCAGTACAGGGGGTGAAAAACGGGATACGGAAGTACTCCGTAAGGGAAAAAACAAGGTTTTCCGCAATCGTCTCCAAATTGTCCTGAATCCAAAGGGCATCCTCCCGGTTATCATGGTAGGCAAGCTCCAAAAAAACCGCGGGAGCCCGAGTGCGGCGCAATTCCAGCAGCTCGCTGTTGGGCAGAGTGCGCACCTTGCCCGGGATAGGATAAATGGCCCTCAGGTTATTGGCAATCAGCTCCGCCGCCCGCTGGCCCTGCACGCTGCCGGGGTAATAGTAGACGTCGGTGCCCCGGTAAGTGCCATACTGCTGGGGAGGGGCCGCGTTGGAATGGAGCGCCAGGTGAAGGTCATAGTTTCCGGCATTGGATTGCTGCATTGAACTGGTGGCAGTCATATCCGGCGTATTGCGGACAGTGTCGATTCCGCTGGCACGCAGAAAAGGCATCATCCGGTCCGCCAGCTGGTTCATGACGTATTCTTCACTTTGGCCGGTTACATAGAGGTTACCCTCCTGGGTGGAGGGGCTTAAATATAAAAGCGGCATAACGCTGCCTCCTTTTTGATAAAATAGGGTTCCTTCTATTCTATGCAGAAGCCGGCCTCTGTGGGGATAGAGAAAATAAAAGAAGCAGGAACAATTGTTTCACGTGAAACAATTGTTCCTGCTTTTGCAGCGCTTTTTCGCTTCCCCTTTTGGAGAGGCACGGGGGATTTCGCTCCCTGCGGGGAGCGACCAAAGGGCGTTGCCCTCTGGACTTCCACCACCTTTCCAAAGGTGGACGAAAAGATTTCTGCGCCTCCGGCGTGCCTTAGCTTTTCCTAAAAGCGCAGGATGAACGGGATGCTGTTACGTCCTGGAGAGATGGATAAAATAACCCTTTGGCGCCTGCGTCTAAAAGGGCTACTGCTGTACCTGCATATTTTGATTGCGCCATTTGCGCGGGGGAACTCCATATACATTTTTGAACGCCCGGGAGAAGTGCATGGAGTTATCATACCCCACAGCCGCGCCGATATCCCCAACTGAAAGAGGGGTAAGCTTCAACAGCTCCGCCGCCTTGGCCATGCGGAAGCTGAGGAGAAAATCCTGAGGCGTGGCGCCCACCGCTTCCTTGAAAATCTTGCCGAAATAACTGCGGTTTAAGCCGCAAACCTCGGCAATGCCGTCAACGGTGATGTCGTTTTGAAAATTCTGCTCAATGTACTCCAACGCTTCCCGGACATAAAACTCCCGCAGGGTGCTGCCTCCAGAGGGCTTTATCCCGGCTGAGGACCGGACCAAAGCGTCCAAAAACAGGTAAAGGTGCCCAATAAGATGAAAGGAAGACGCACTGCCGCTGCCGGCAATATGGAGCAGCTCCTGCTTTACCTCCTCCCGCAGCTCACGGGTTCTTGCGTGGTAAATCGGGGCGTTTTCCGAAAGGCCGGCCTGCTCCAGCATTCCCTTTACCCGCAGGCCGTCAAATTCCACCCAGGCATACTCCCAGGGTTGATCCGTATCGGCAATATAGGTGGAAATCTGGTGGGGGAACAGCATAAACCCCTGGCCGTCGCCAATAGAATAAGTATGGGTTTCTCCAGTTCCATCATCTGCCATCAGGGTTCCTGCGCCGGAAAGGACATAATGAAAAAGAAAGTGGTTTCTGGCAGCGGGGCCAAAGGAGTGAGCAGGATCGCACCGTTCCCGCCCAAACTGAAACAGGCGCAGATCAATAAAGTTTTCGCTGGGGAACACCGAAAAAGTAAGCTCATGCATAAACCGGTTCCTCGCAATCCACATTTTTTAGGGGGGACGGGACAGCGCTTTTGTTCTAAGGGCTTTCACAAAGCCTTTGTGCAGTTTGACGCAGCTTTTCCCTCCGGCCGGTACGGGCCCGGATGGCAGCGTACCGGCTCCATAAGCTGGGAGCCTTCAGGCCGGGATGACAGCAGGACGTCCAAAAAAGAAAAAGGATATATTGTAAATTTGTTAAATTTATTATAACAGGAAATATACCAAAATGCAACCTGACTTTTACATAGCTTTAGAAAAAAAGCAAAATGGTAAAAAAAACACCATATTCTGCTATTTACAAAAAGCTAAGTCAATACTATAATAATGGTGATAAATTCCAAAATATCTTATAGAAAAGGAGAATTTTTGTATGAATTACCGCAAAATCATTGCGCTGGCAATCCCCATACTGGCAGTAACTTCCTTATTGTCTACTGGGTGCAGCTCAAACCGCTCCAATGATGGTAAAACAGTTATAAAAATGCTTCAGTACAAGCCGGAGGCGGTGGCCGCTTTTGAGGAGATGGAAAAGCGGTTTAATGAAACCCATGACGACATCCTTTTGCAGATCGAATCTCCTAACGAGGCGATGACGATTTTGAAAACCCGGTTGATTAAAGAGGATTACCCTGATATTGTAGGCATTGGCGGCGATATTAACTACTCCAACTTTTTGGATGCCGAGCTGTTTATGGATATTTCTGACTTTGAGGGCGTAGCGGATATTAAACCGGCCTACATGGACATTGTGGAAAACCTGGAGTTTATTCCTACCGATGGCATTTATGCTCTGCCTTATGTGGCAAACTGCGCCGGCATTCTGTACAACAAGGATATGTTTGAGCAGAACGGCTGGGAGGTGCCCACCACCTGGACCGAGTTTAACGAGCTGTGTAAGACAATTCAGGCAAGCGATACTTTGCCGCTGTACTTTGGCTACAAGGACACCTGGACGACACTGGCCCCCTGGAACGCGCTGGCTGTTGGGCTGGTAGAGCCGGACATCTGTGCACAGGTGAACGCAGGCAAGGCCACTTTTGCCGAGGCGTACGCTGAAGTCGCTGTAAAGACAAAAGCGCTGTTGCAGTATGCCGAGCCCAACCCTTATGCCTACAGCTATAATGACGCCTGTACCGCTTTTGCCAGAGGGGAAGCGGCGATGTATCCGATCGGCAGCTATGCGGTGCCCCAGATTATGTCGGTAAACCCGGACATGAACATTGACTCTTTCCCCTTCCCCGCCAATGAGGATGAGAGCGAAAACGTGCTGAACTCCGGCGTGGACTTGGCGTTTTGCGTGATGAAGGAATGCAAGAACAAAGAGGCCGCTTACGAGGTTCTTCGGTTTATGTATGAGGACGAAACCATCCAGATTTATCTGGACGACCAGAACGCGGTGCCCTGCAAGGTGGGCGATTTCTCTCTGCCCTCTATGCTGGACAGCATGGTGCCTTATATCGAGGCGGATCGTATGGCGGATTATCAGGACCACCATTACCCCAGCGAGATGAGTGTAGACGCTATGATCCAAACCTATTTGATGGACGAGAGCGAAAATTCCACCGAAACTTTCCTGCAGCGGTTTGACAGAGAGTGGGAAAGATATAACCGGGATCTGATTGCCAAGGTAAAGAAATATGAGGAGGGATTAAAATGAGCGCACAGATCAGAAAACCGATGTCCAAAAGGATGAAAACCCATATTGGCATGGTGCTGCCTGCTTTGATTCTGTTTATCGCCTTTAATACCATCCCCCTGATCACCGGCGCTTTTTACAGCTTTACCAACTACCGGGGCTATGGCTCCTACGATATGGTTGGCCTGCGGAACTTTATTGACCTGTTTCAGGACAGCCGGGTTGGCAGCTCCTATCTGTTTACCTTTAAGTACGCCATTTGCGGCACTATTCTGGTAAATGTCATCTCCCTTGTGCTGGCTTTGGGACTGAACAGCAGAATTCGGTTCAAAAGCGCTTTGCGGGGCATCTACTTTCTGCCTAACATCCTCAGCGGATTGATTGTAGGTTATATTTTCAGCTTCCTGTTTACCTATATCATCCCTGCCGCCGGCACCGCTTTGGGCTGGAAGGCGCTGAGCAACAGTATTCTTGCCAGTGAAAGCTGGGCTTGGGTAGGCGTGCTGATTGTCGGGGTATGGCAGTCGGTGGCTATGAATACCATCATTTATATTTCAGGCCTGCAGACTATCCCTGCCGACGTCTACGAAGCAAGCTCTATTGACGGCGCCAACCCTTGGCAGACCTTTCAGAAGCTGACGCTGCCGCTGCTGCTGCCCTTTGTTTCCACGAATCTGATCCTCAGCACCAAAAATATGCTGATGGTATTCGACCAGATTATGTCCTTGACCAAAGGCGGCCCTGCCCAAAGCACTGAGTCCATCTCCTATTTGATTTACCGCAATGGTATGGACGGCGGACAGTTTGGCTTCCAGAGTGCCAACGCAGTGGTCTTCTTCGTTGTAATTGTTACCGTTTCGGTTATCCAACTGAGACTGACCAGCAAAAAGGAGGAACAGCTATGAGTACTGCAGTAGCTAAGTCTGCCAAAAAACTAAAAACCAGAGAAGAAGGCAAGCCTAATATCCTGCTGACTGTGCTTTTGATTATCGGCTGCCTTACGGTTCTCTTCCCGCTTTATATGACCATTGTGATCGCCCTGAAATCTCCCTCCGAGATGACAAACGACGTTGCCGGAGCGTTAAGCTTTCCCAGCAGCCTGAGCTTTTCCAACTTCTCGGAGGCCATGCGGGTAACGGATTTCTGGAACTCCCTGCTGAACAGCTTTTTGATCACCGGCCTTACAATTGGGCTTTCGTTGGTGCTGCATTCTCTGGCAGGGTACTCCATCGGCAGAAGTATGGGCGGCAACAAGGCTTTCAAGTTCATTTACTTCTATATTGTAAGCGGTATGTTTGTACCCTTTGCCATCCTGATGATGCCCTTGGTTAAGGAAACCGCCATTCTGCAGATAGACAATATGCTGGGGGTAATCCTTTTATATGTGGTGTTCTACATGCCCATGAATGTAATGCTGTACTGCGGCTACTTAAAAAATATTCCCCAGGCTATGGAAGAAGCGGCGGAGATTGACGGTGCTTCCACCTGGACCACCTATTGGCGGATTATCTTTCCTATGATGAGCCCTATGCATGCAACGGTTGCTATTCTTACCGCCTTGGGCACCTGGAATGACGTGATGACTCCTCTGGTAATTATGTCCGGCTCAGAGCACACTACCCTGCCGTTGGCACAGCTGAACTTCCAGACCCAGTTCGGTACCAACTACAATCTGGCTTTCGCCTCCTACCTGCTGGCTTTAATCCCGATTCTGATCTTCTATATCATCTGCCAGAAAAGCATTATTGGCGGTATTGCCAACGGTGCTGTTAAGGGTTGATTTATGGCCCTTGCTTTGTGTACAAAAAGCCCTGGTTCCGGTGCTATGCCGGGGCCAGGGCTTTTTTGGGGCTTTGGGGACGGGACTGCTAAATTAGTCTTTGGGGGTTGCTATGAAGAACTGCTTTGGACTATGAAAAATGCGGATTGCAAGGATATGCGCTTTATAAAGACGAAAAATGTTTCACGTGAAACAATTGTTCTTTTTATCCGTGTGCGCGGCACGGCTGAAACCTGAAAATGCACAATTTTCCAGGAAAAAAGTAATCGTGAAAGAACGCCCTTAATAGGGCGATTAAAAGTTGCGGCAGTATTTGGATGCTATCTGGGTTTGAAATAGCTTTACTTTTTCTCGAAAATAATGGCAAGGGTGGGGTTTGCTTGTACTGCCCTGTTTTTGCTGTAAAAGAGCCGGACAAGGATGCCCGGCTTTTCTTTTGTTATTTGGGTGCGAAGTTTTAGATGGCTGGAAAAATACGGGCTTAATGCCGGCATGTGGATTCGGCCACTGCTGCGCGATGCCAGTTAAAATGACCTCCGCTGTGCTACGGCAATTTTTCTACAAATCTCCTTACATCTTCCAGCTCCTTGCGCAAAGGCACGCCTATCGTTTTGGAAAGCGCCTGATTCATTACCCCATACTGGTTGTCCTCCGGAACAATAGGATCGTCCTCATGGGCGGCCAGGCGGCTGATCCGGCTGTCCAGCTCCTGCAGGATGGTCTGCTTTATATTCTTTTCCATGTTTTTTTCGCTCCTTTTTGTAGATTTACCGTTAGTATATCCTCCATTCAGGCAAATAAACTGCCCTGCTGCAGGACGTCCTGCTGGCAAAAACCGTCATTCTCTCAGGGAATTCTGCCCGAATGGGGAAAAAGTTTGTAGAAAACGCATGGGTGATTTTTGTGCAGATTTATGGTAAAATTAAAAAGATCGCATTTTCTTGAAAGGCTTTCGGCGGATGCTGTGAACCCGGTTTAGCACAAAGCCTATTCGACGTCATAAAGCGAAAATAGGAAAGGAAGGAAAAAGATGGAACAGATACAAGAAAACAAAATGGGAATCCATCCGGTGGGGCCGCTGTTGATTTCTATGGCGCTGCCGGCTATGTTCTCCATGCTGATTCAGGCGCTATACAACATTGTGGACAGCATTTTTGTGGCTAAGGTTGGTGAGGAAGCCTTGACGGCAGTTTCGCTGGCGTTCCCCCTGCAAACTATGCTGATTGCTGTGGGCGTGGGTACCGGGGTAGGCTTAAACTCCCTGATTTCCCGCCGGCTGGGGGAGAAAAACCAGCAGGCCGCTGAAAGTGCCGCGGAGCATGGAATTCTGCTTGGTTTGATCAGCTGGGCGGCATTTGCTTTGTTTGGCGTATTTTTTACCCAAAGCTTTTACCGCATGTTCACCGATAATCCCTTGGTGTTCCAGTATAGCTGTGATTATACTTATGTGGTGCTGATTTTCTCCTTCGGCGCTATGATGGACATGTGCCTGGAGAAGATTATCCAGGGAACCGGAAATATGATCTACCCTATGATTATTCAGCTGGTTGGCGCTGTAATCAACATTATTCTGGACCCTATCATGATTTTTGGCCTGCTGGGCTGCCCTGCCATGGGGGTAAGGGGCGCGGCCATCGCTACCGTTACCGGACAGATTATCAGCATGATAGTAGGCCTGTTTTTGCTGCTGGTTAAGACGAAGGAGCTTCATTTAAGCCTGAAAAGCTTCCGGTTTAACCGCAGCACTGTTGGGGCCATTTATGCGGTGGGGTTCCCTTCTATTATTATGCAGTCTATTTCGGCAGTGCTTACCGTGTTTCTAAACGGTATTCTGATCGCCTTTTCTGACGCTGCTGTTTCGGTGCTGGGGGTATACTTCAAGCTGCAGTCCTTTGTATTTATGCCGGTGTTTGGCTTAACCCAGGGGCTTATGCCTATTCTGGGCTACAACTATGGCGCTCGAAAGAAAAAGCGGATGATGGATGCCTTTCGATTAAGCCTGTGGATTGCTTTGGGAATTATGGTTGTTGGGACAGTGCTGTTCTGGATTTTCCCTCAACAGCTGCTGGGGATGTTTTCCGCCACCGAGGAAATGTACCGGATCGGCATTCCGGCGCTTAGAAGCATCAGCCTGTGCTTTGCCATGGCGGCGGTGGGCATTGTTGTTTCCAACGTATTCCAGGCCATTGGCAACGGGGTATACAGCTTGATTATCTCCCTGCTGCGGCAGCTGATCCTCATTCTGCCGATTGCCTACCTGCTTAGCCGGCTGATGGGGGTAACCGGCGTGTGGTATGCCTTCCCTATTGCGGAAGGGGTTTCCATGATTGCCTCGCTGGTGCTGTTTGCCGTGTGCTATACGGCAAAAATCAAGCCGATGCCGGAGCCGGAAAGCTAACCCTGCGCAAAAAGGGGGACGATGTGGAAGCGGGACGCTCAGCGCTTTGGGGGCGGCCCGGAGCGGCGCGACGTCCTGAAAAGCTTGGCTGCCCCTTGCATTTTCCTGGAAACTATGTATAATAAAAAGCGCCGAGGGCTGTGCGTACAAGCTGGCTCCGGCGTTTTTTGCAGCTTTTTTACCGATATAATAAGGAGGGCGCCTTTATGGGTATCGTGATTGGCATTGACATCGGCGGAAGCACCACCAAAATTGTGGGGTTTAACGGGGAGCGTTTTTTGTCCCCTCTGTTTGTAAAATCCAGCGACCCGGTTGCCTCGCTGTTTGGCGCTTTTGGTAAGTTTACCTGTGAAAATGGGATCCAGATTGCCGATATTCATCGGGTGATGATTACGGGGGTGGGGGCCTCCTATGTACAGGCCCCTATTTACGGCATTCCTACCGGCAAAACCGAAGAATTCCTCTGCACCGGGCTGGGAGGGCTGTTTTTAAGCGGACTGGAGCAGGCTATTACTGTAAGCATGGGCACCGGCACCGCGCTGGTGCATGCGAAAGCCGACGGCTCCTATGAATACCTGGGGGGCACCGGTGTTGGCGGGGGCACTCTGATGGGCCTTTCCAAACGTCTGCTCGGTATGGAGAACGTAGATAACATCATCGAATGCGCCGAAGCCGGCGACTTGACCAAAATTGATCTTCGGCTCAAAGATATGTCCCGCAAAGAGATTATCCCCGGTATGCCCGACTATTTCACCGCCGCCAACTTTGGCAAAATTTCAGATTTGGCCGACAAAAACGACATGGCCTTGGGCATCATCAACATGATATTTGAGACCATCGGCATGATGGCTATTTTTGCCTCCCGTAGTTACGGGATCAAAGACATTGTGCTCACCGGCAACATGACTAATCTGCCTCAGGCACATACCATT
>CATJLA010000103.1 GCA_949741215.1 uncultured Oscillospiraceae bacterium | reverse complement strand
GGGTGTCGATAAACTGACCGTGCTTTTCGTACAGCTCGTTAAGGGCAGTCACGAGGGTTTTGCCCTGGAGCTTGTAGTAGGAGGCCATTTCGCAGATGAACATGGAGCCGTTGATGGCGTCCTTATCCCGCACATAGCTGCCGGAGAGGTAGCCGTAGCTTTCCTCAAAGCCAAAGATATAGCGCTCCTGCTCGCCCTTCTTTTCCAAAATGCCGATCTGCTCACCGATGTACTTGAAGCCGGTAAGCACGTTGATCACCTCAACGCCGTATTTTTGGGCGATGGCGTCGATCAGCTTGGTGGTAACAATGGTTTTTACCGTAACAGGGTTTTGGGGCATGGTGCCTTTTTCCTGCCGGTTTTTGGCGATGTAATCCAGGATCAGAGCGCCTACCTCATTGCCTGAGAGCAAAACGTACTCGCTCTTGTCCTTTACGGCAATACCTACGCGGTCGGCGTCTGGGTCGGTAGCCAGCAGCAGGTCGTACCCCAGCTTTTCACACAGCTCAATGCCCTTTTCCAGTGCCTGCTTGATTTCCGGGTTGGGGTAAGGGCAGGTGGGGAAGTTTCCATCCGGGTTCTCCTGCTCCGGCACCACGGCGACGTCGCGGATGCCGATTGTCTCCAGCATACGGCGAACCGGCTTGTTGCCTGTGCCGTTGAGGGGGGTGTATACTACCTTCAGGCCGGCGGCTTTGGGGGCCTCCGGGTTAACCTGACGGGCAATTACTTGCTCCAAAAAGCGGTCGATTACCTGCTGGCCGATGTATTTTATTGAGCCGTTGGCAACGCAGGACTCAAAATCAGCGGTTTTGGCGCCGGTTAAGATATCCAGGGCCATAATTTTTTGCAGCACCGCCCCCGCTGCCTCAGATGTCATCTGACAGCCGTCGTCCCCGTAAACCTTATAGCCGTTGTATTTGGAGGGGTTGTGGCTGGCGGTGACTACAATGCCTGCCTGGCACTTTAGCTCCCGCACGGCAAAGGAGAGCATGGGGGTGGGCATCAGCTCGCTGTAGAGGTATACCTGAATGCCGTTGGCCGCCAGCACGGCCGCTGCCTCCTTTGCAAACAGGTCGGATTTGATCCGGCTGTCGTAAGCGATGGCAACCGCTGCATTTCGGTATTTTTCGTTGACATATTCCGCCAGCCCCTGGGTAGCCCGGCGGACAGTGTAGATATTCATCCGGTTATTGCCGGCTCCGATCACGCCCCGCAGACCGGCGGTGCCGAACTCCAGCTCGGTATAAAAGCGGTCGTAGATTTCATCCTCTTTGCCGGCTACGGATTCCAGCTCGGGCTTCAGGTCGGGGTCCTCTAAGGGGTAGGAACGCCATTTTTCATATAATGCCTGAATTCTGTCCATCTTGTAATCAGCTCCGTTTCTTGTATTTTGTTTCCTTTACGGGCGCAAAACTTGTCTAAACTCTCTAAATTTCGACTGTAACAATACCGATTTTATAGGAAAAGCTGTTATACTATAACTATAATACATCTTTCGGCTTCTGTCAATTGTTTCCCGCGGACGGCACTGCAAGATTGATAACCGTCAGCCCCTGTTTTTTAGCATAGGCAACGGTGTATGCCGTGCCGCCGCCGGGTTTTGTTAAATAGCAAAGGATCAGCTTAATCTGCGGATATTTCTTTTTTAATCTCAGCACGGTCTGGGCGGCTAATGTGTCAAACCCTAAGGCCCCGCCGGCTCCAAAGTAAACGATACCCTGCCCAATTAAGCATGTAATTTCCTGCTCAAGCCGCCGGGCAAGCGCTGCATATTGCTCCGGCGGTATTTTTCTATGGCCGGTAAAGCAGCAGGTTTGGTTTTTCATAATAATCCTCTATTGTGATTGTTATAAGAACTTATTTTTAATATCGATTATTAACACTATAAGTTAGGATATAATAAATCATATACTTATTGCAAGGGGTGGATTGCAATATGGCTGATTTTATTCCAAAGCAGTATAAAAAAGAGCAAATTTCTATTCGATTAGCCTTTGAAACATTAGAAACGATTGATAAATTAGCATCAGAATTTAATATCAGCAGGAATGAACTGATCAATCAGTGTATTGATTATGCCCTCGATCATATGTCTGATTCAAAAAAACAAGCTGTCAAAGAGTAGCTTTCTTTGGCAGCTTGTTTCTTATGTTTTATACTGATAGACACAGGCAGGCACTTACGTCCCCAAAAAGAAACGAAAATTGCAGCTTTGCCTTGATTGTTCCCCTCAAAACCGCTACAATAGAAATAGACTATGCCAATTTTTGCCATGATTTGGGCAGAGGGGGGAATCAGGGATGTTTTGTACCGTGCAAAGCCTTGGCGTGATGGGGATAGATGCCTTTGAGGTGATGGTGGAGGCTGATCTCTCACGGGGGCTGCCATCCTTTGAGATTGTGGGCCTGCCTGATACGGCCGTGCGAGAATCCCGGGACAGGGTGCGCGCTGCGCTGCTTAACAACGGGTTTGACTTTCCTACCGGCAAGGTGCTGGTAAATTTGGCCCCTGCCAACTTGAGAAAATCCGGCCCGCTGTATGACCTGCCGGTGCTGCTGGGTTTGCTGATCTCCTCCGGCCAGCTCCCTTATTGGGACGAAACTGCCGCTTATGTGGGGGAGCTCTCTCTTTCCGGCGCGCTGAAGGGGTGCAGCGGCGTTCTTTCTATGGTGCTGGCTGCCCGGCAGCGGGGGATGCAGTCCATCTATATCCCTTGGGAGAACGCTGCGGAGGGAGCGGCTATTCCGGGAATCCGGGTATATCCGGTGAAAAGCGTTGGGCAGCTGATGGAGCACTTCCGGGGCGGAGAGCCGATTTTGCCCTGTGGGGCTATCCCTTTTGAGCAGCTCCCCTGCTCCTTTGAAAACGACCTTGCCGAGGTAAAAGGCCAGGAAACCGCTAAGCTTGCCCTGGAAATTGCCGCGGCAGGCCGGCATAATCTGCTGCTGATCGGCGCCCCCGGCTCCGGCAAAAGCATGCTGGCCAAGCGGCTGCCTACCATCCTGCCGGAGCTGAGCTTTGAAGAGGCGGTTGAGACCACCCGGATCCACTCTGTGGCCGGGATACTGCCTGCGGGAGTTTCGCTGATTCGCTCCCGGCCGTTCCGCTCGCCTCATCATACCATTTCGCCGGCCGGTCTTTCGGGAGGGGGGTCTCCTCCTTTTCCGGGGGAGATCTCGTTAGCTCACAACGGCGTGCTGTTTTTGGACGAGCTGCCGGAGTTTTCCCGTCAGGCGCTGGAGGTGCTTCGGCAGCCTATGGAGGATGGCAGGATTACCATCTCCCGGGCGGCCTCCCGGCTAACTTATCCCTGCTCCGTTATGGTGGTTGCCGCCATGAACCCCTGCCCCTGCGGCTATTTTGGGCACCCTACCCGCAAATGCAGCTGTTCCCCGTTCCGGGTAAACCAGTATCTTTCCCGGATCAGCGGGCCGCTGCTGGACCGGATTGACCTGCAGGTAGAGGTGATGCCGGTAGACTTTGGGCATCTCTCCTCCTCTGCCCCGGGGGAAAGCTCCCTGGCAGTGCGCCAGCGGGTGGAGGCGGCCAGGAAGCTTCAGGATGCCCGCAGAGAGGCTTTGCACCTATCCGGGCGGTATAACGCCCGGCTTTCCGCCAATGATATGAGTGTAACCTGCCAGCTTACCGGCCAGGCCCGCGCCATGCTCCAAAACGCCTTTGAGCGGATGGGCCTTTCCGCCCGCTCCTACGACCGCATTTTGAAAATCTCCCGCACCATTGCCGACCTGGACGGCAGCGAGCAGATCGGAACCTCCCACATTGCCCAGGCGCTGCAGTTCCGGGGGCTGGACCGTAAATACTGGACCGCCCAAGGGAGCCGGTAAGCGCTGTTCCTTCTCCTGTTTTCGGGGACGGCACTGCCGGTTTATCATCCCGGGCTTTGACGGTAAGCCTGCCACGGCTTAAGGCCGTTCCTTTTGGATTGGGAACAAAAGAGCTGTCATGTCCCCTAAAAAAATAAGGGGAGGGCGTTTTTTCAGTTGAATCGTGCCACAAATTCTGCTACAATGGTATTGTAGTATGCAAAATTTTGGGCACCGTGCAAAAATTGCCGCCGGATTGCCCACTATGGAATCAGAATACATCGTTATGATATAGATAGAGGACGCCGCTTTGGACGTCTTCCCCCTTTTGTGAAACAGGAGTGAAACAGATGAAAGTTTGTCCCTGGTGCCAAGCCCAGATCCCTTTAGATTCCGTTATTTACTGCCCGCGCTGCGGCAAAGCTGTGGAGCCGGAGGAATTTGACCCCCGGAACTTTGGAAGGCCAAAAGACGCTACCCGAGAGTTTTCTGCTCAAAAAATCGCCGTTTCTCCCGCCAAGGGGACTTTGCGGGAAACGATTCTTCATATTCCTATGGAAAAAAGCCGGGAGCAGGCCCCGGAAAGAGATCTTTCTGTTTGGATGCCGGATCAGGATGAGGACGATGAGGCCCAGCTGCCGATTGACCTGAACCTGGCGGTGGAGGAGGAGGCTTTGGGCGACCTTTCCGGCAGTCAAACCGGTAAGGGGCAAAAGAATAAGACGATCCGCCAGCCCAGAACCAAAAAGCCTGCCCCAAAGCCTCAAAAGCCGGCACAAAAAACCGGCGGAAAGACTAGCGGAAAGCCCGCTGCAAAAACGGCCTCCAGGACGTCCGCCAAGGCCCCGAACCCCAAGCAGCAGCCCAAGGTGATGCGGGGGCCGATGTTTTTGCAGGAGAAAAGGTTCCCTGCCCGGGCGCTGGCTGTGCTGGTAATTTTGCTGGCGCTTGTGATTTTACTGGTAGTGGGCGTGGTTAAGCTGCTGCCCCTGCTGTTTTACGGCGACCCTTCCACCAGGGCGCAGGCGGCCGCCCAGTTTGTGCGGGCGGTACATTCTGAAAATATTACCTATTTGAATGAAAATGTTCGGTTCCAAACCGGGGAAAGCCTTTCGGAACAGCAGTGGAAGGACTTTTGCGCCGCTTTGAAGGAAACGGATAAGCGGGAGCTGGAGAAGCACCTTGCCGCCGAGCAGGCCGCCGCGGAGGAGGGCTACAGGGAGGCGCTCTCCGCCCTTTCGGTAGAGGAGGATACCGCCGGCTTTATGGTTGAGGTTGCGCCTTTTACCGTTGAGGTGGAAAGCCAGGTGCCTCAATTGGTGTTCTATGTGGACGAACAGCGTACCATTGCTCTTTCCTCCCAGAACGGCTACACCTTAAAGCTGCTGCCCGGCACACACAAGCTGCGGGCCTCCTACGAGGCGTATGACCGGCCTTATCAGTTGGGAGAGGCCACAGTAACCTCCTTCTCTAAAGAGCCTACTGCTTTGGATGATTTGGTGAGCAACCTGGTGCAGGCAGAGATTCAGTTCTCCGGGCTGGAAACCAACCTGCAGGTTTCAGTGGACGGAGTGCTGATTACCGAGAAACCGGTAGGCGGCAGCCTGCGGATCAACCCGGCGTTCCAGGGCATGGTAATTGACGTTACCTGCGACCAGTATACCGAGCAGTTTACCCTTTCCTCAGACGGAGCTCAAAGCCTGATCACCCAGTTTGCCAAAGATTTGGAAACCAATAACGCCGATTACGGCGACCCTGCTCCCGACAAGATGACCAACCGGCAGCTGGCGGATTATTTGGGCAATTTGTACTACCAGTTCTACTCTGATTATCTCCGGGCAATCAATGAGCAGAATACCAGCTTGCTTTCCAACACCAGCGAGGACTACAAGGCTGTGCTGGTGGAGCGGATTCAAACCTTTAACCGGAATAT
This sequence comes from uncultured Oscillospiraceae bacterium, assembly GCA_949741215.1. Classification (GTDB taxonomy): domain Bacteria; phylum Bacillota; class Clostridia; order Oscillospirales; family Ruminococcaceae; genus CATJLA01. The sequence goes on along the minus strand of CATJLA010000103.1, from coordinate 10,340 downwards.
GCTGTTTGACTTGAAGCAGGTGAAGATGGATCGCCGGAGCCTAACCCGCCGGGAAGAAGGAGAACGGTATTATGTGGACTTCTGGGTAGAAAACGTCTATAATTACAGCTACCGCAGCGACCCGAATACGCCTTTCAGCGGAGGGAACCTGCAGGAGATTACGGCGCAGTATCTGCCGGAGCAGAACCGGTGGATTATCAGCAGCACACAAATGAATGACGATTTAGTGCTGAGTATTGATCAGGCGGTTTACCCTAAATAGAAAATAACCTCCCGGAGTTTTTTTGATGAAACTCCGGGAGGTTATTTTCTAAGTAAAAAGTAAGAGGGAATAGTGAATAGTGGATGTACGTTCCTTGCAGGAACGATTGAAATGTTGCTGCGGATTTTTTCCGTTATAAGGTTTTGATATAGCTTTTCTTTTGTATCAAAAATTTATCTGCGGCCTTGATGACGATGCCGTGAAGCGTATCCGAGAATACAAGATGAAAAAGCGGCAGTTTTGTCCTAAAGTTTTGGATGAAATTTCCGGATTTTAGAAGGGAATCTCCTGTGATATTTTGCAGGAAAAAAGCAATACTGTTATCAGGGCAAAAGAGGGTTGACAAAGAAAATACAGCCTTTCCAGAAATTCCCTATAAAAATTTTGCGAAAAAATCAGGAATCTGCTGGAAAAAAGCTTTTCATTTTCAGGCAATGATGGTATAATAGCTATGACAAAGCCATGGCTGTGGTGACGGGATTCCAAACGGCAGGCGGAGCGCCTGGTTATTGTACCCCAAAACCTGCAGCTTACGGCAGACTACTTATGACATTTCTTTTTCATGCAATTTCAGGCATGGCTGATATATCTTTTTTGGCATGCGCCCCCTTTGGCCCCGGAATCTGCTGCGGTTTTTCAGTATCAGGCCCGGGAATGGCCAGCTGCGCTTATGTCCCTAAAATGATGCGGGACAAGCCCCCTGCAAACTTACAAAATAGAGGAGTGTGCTTCCTTTGGATAAATATGTGATTCACGGCGGAAAGCCGTTAAAGGGCGAGGTTACCATCAGTGGAGCCAAAAACGCTGCCCTTGCCATTATTGCTGCTTCTATTCTTGCTGAGGACCGCTGCGTGATCGAAAACGTGCCGGATATCAGCGACGTGAATATTATGTTCCAGATTTTACAGATGATGGGTGCTCCTGTTCGGATGCTCAGCCCCGGCACCGTGGAAATTGACACCACAAATATCATGCTGCCGGTGGTGCCTTATGAGCTTGCCAGACAGATGCGGGCATCCTATTACTTTTTGGGCGCTTTGCTGGGCAGATGCTCCCACGCCAGCGTTTCTATGCCCGGCGGGTGTGACTTTGGCCTGCGCCCCATTGACCAGCATATCAAGGCCTTTGAAGCTATGGAGGCCGTCGCTTCTATTGATCACGGCATGATCAATGTTTCTGCCGAGCAGCTTTTAGGCGCACATATTTATTTTGACGTGGTAACCGTAGGCGCAACCATCAATGCTATGCTTGCCGCAGTTAAGGCAAAGGGCCTTACTATTTTGGAAAACGCCGCCAAGGAGCCTCATATCGTGGATTTGGCAAACTTCCTCAACTCTATGGGAGCGGACATCCGCGGCGCGGGTACTGATGTGATTAAAATCCACGGGGTGGAGGAGATGCATGGCGCGGATTACTCGATCATTCCCGACCAGATTGAAGCCGGTACCTTTATGGTAGCCGCCGCTGCCACCCATGGGGAAGTGCTGATTAAAAATGTCATCCCCAAGCACCTGGAATCCATTGCGGAAAAGCTGCTGCGGGTAGGCGCTTCCGTTACCGAATATGATGACTCGGTGCTGGTAGTAGGCAGCCCAACCTTGCAGCGCGTCAACGTAAAAACATTGCCACACCCGGGCTTCCCCACCGATATGCAGCCTCAAATTACCACTTTGCTTACCCAGGCGGAGGGTACCAGCATTGTAACCGAGGGCATTTGGCCCAACCGGTTCCGCTATGTGGACGAGCTGCGGCGGATGGGCGCCAAAATTCAGGTGGATGGCGTAGTAGCAGTGGTAGAAGGCCCGATCGAGCTGACCGGCGCGCCTGTGAAGGCCACTGACCTCCGTGCGGGGGCCGCTATGCTGATCGCTGCCTGCTGCGCTAAGGGCGCCACCGAGATCGAGGATATCTACCATATTGAACGGGGTTATGAAAACATTGTGGAAAAGTTCGTCAGCTTGGGGGCGGATATTCGCAAGGTGACCGATTCGGAGGTATCTGCTCCTGTTCTTTCTCAGGCACTGTAATGGCTTTGTTTTTTTAGACGAGCTGCCGATTTTGGTTCGGCAGCTTTTTTCCTTGCTTTCTGCCGTTTTTTTTGAGAGGAGTTGAAGAATGGTCACCTTTTGCCCACTGTTCAGCGGAAGCAGCGGAAACTGCTCCCTGCTTTCCTACCAAAATACCTCTGTGCTGATTGACGCCGGCGTCAGCTGCAAAAGGATCTCCGAGGCGCTGCAGTCCCGGGGTTCCGGCCTGGAGCAGATCCAGGGGATTTTGCTTACCCATGAGCACTCAGACCATATCCAGGGGCTTGCTATTATCACCAAGCGGTATTCCATTCCCATCTATGCTTCCCCCGAAGTATTGGATTATTTGGAGCAGAACCGTCTGGTAGCGCCGGGCAGTGAACTGGTGGAGGTTTCAGGGCCTTTTCAGCTTGGGGAGGAGATGATGATATTCCCCTTTGACACCCCTCATGACAGTATACATAGCTTAGGATTCCGAATTATGCTTTCCAACGGGCTTACAGTGGGCATTGCTACTGACTTGGGGTTTGTTTCCCCGGTAGTGTGGGAGAACCTTCAGGGGTGTGATCTGGTGGCGCTGGAGTCCAATTATGACGAATCTATGCTGGCGTGCTCCTCTTATCCTTATTATCTCAAGCGGCGGATTAAAAGCAGCACCGGGCATCTTTCCAATCATGAATGTGCAGATTATCTAACGCGGCTGGCCAAAAGCGGAACAAGGAACTTTGTTTTGACCCATTTAAGCCAGGAGAATAACCTGCCGGAGCTGGCCTATCAAACGGCGATCTGCCAACTGAACGCCGGCGGGGTAGAGGAAGAGGAAATTCTGCTGCGGATTGCCCGGCGGAATGAACCCAGCGAGCTGATTTGTCTGCCGTAGCGGAAAAACGGCGCAGGGAGGGGAAAGATGGCCCCTCCTGAAAGTACAGGACGGCAGACCGGCAGTCTCGTCCTGAAAAAAGAGGAGGAAACAAAATGAGCGGCAGGCTGATCCTTGTAGCGGGATATTTGGCGGCGGGGAAATCCACCTTTGCTCGGGCGCTGGGGCGGGAGCTGTGCCTGCCCTGCTTTGTAAAGGATACCTTCAAAATTGCACTTTGCCAAAGCCTTGCGGTGGAAAGCCGGGCGGAAAGCAGCCGGTTTTCCGCCGTTACCTTTGACGCCATGCTCTACGCTGCCCAACGGCTGCTGGAGGCGGGCTGCCCGGTGATTTTGGAGGGCAATTTTGTGCCCGGAGGGGTAAAGCCGGTAAACGAGGCGGAAGCACTTGCCAGGCTGGCGGAGCAATACCATGCGCCGGTTTTAACCTTTCAGTTCCGGGGGAATACCCGTGTGCTGTACCGTCGCTTTGTGGAACGGGAAACCGCCGCGGACCGGGGCCGGGTAAACACCATAGGCTACACCCCCGCCTGGGAGGAGTTTGACCGCTGGTGCCATAACCTGGACGGGTTTTCGGTACCAGGTGAGGAAATTTTTGTGGACACCGGCGATTTTACACAGCTGGAATACCTGCCGCTGTATGCCAAAGTCCGGCATTTTTTACAGGGATGTAAGTGAAAGGGGGCGCTTTTATGCTGAATGTGCAGCTGATCACCGTAGGGAAGCTGAAGGAAGCCTACCTGCGGGAAGCCTGCCAGGAATACGCTAAACGGCTGGGCGCCTACTGCCGTTTTCAGATTGTAGAGGTGGAGGAGTACCGCCTGCCGGAAAACCCCTCCCCGGCGCAGATTTTGCAAGGGCTGGAGCAGGAAGGCCGGCGGATTGAAAGCAAGCTTTCGGCAGGGTGCTGCCTGGTTACCCTGTGCATTGAGGGCAAGCTGATGAGCTCCCCAGAGCTGGCCGGAGAGCTGCAGCGGGTACAGCAGCAGCACAGCCAACTGGCACTGGTGATCGGCGGCTCCTACGGTATATGGGAGGAGCTGAAAAAGCGTTCCCGGCTGCGGCTATCCATTTCACCCATGACCTTCCCCCATCAGCTATGCCGGGTGATGGTATGTGAGCAGCTGTACCGGGCGTTTTCCATTGCCGGGAACGGGAAGTATCACAAATAACAGCATGTTTGGCGTTCGCTTTTATCCTGTTTGTCCGGGACGAAGCGAGCGCCGTTATTCTGTGCACTCCCAAAAGCCATGTTTCAGAGGAAAAGCAAAGCTGTTGTAAAACCCGGTAACAAAACTTGTTCCTTTAGAGAAGCATCCCCGCTGCTCCACATACCCCTGCACAATAAAAATGCGCGACGTCCCAAAGATGCAAAAAAGAGCTGGCAAAGATCTCTCTGCCAGCTCTTTTTGAAATGATCCACATGGGGAAATCGCTTGTCCCAAACCTTTTATCTGGAACCGATATAATTTACCGGGTTCATAACTGCGCCATTTTGCCTAAACTCAATGTGCAGATGGTTACCGGTAGCGTTGCCGGTACGGCCTACTGCCGCAATGGTCTGGCCTTGGTTTACCTGCTGGCCCACTGTGACATACAGGGCACTGCAGTGCAGGTAACGGGTTTTCAGCCCATTGCCGTGGTTGATGACAATCCACTTGCCAAAACCGGATTGCTGTGTAGCAACCTCAACGGTACCCGCAGCCGTAGCATAAATAGGACTGCCACTGGGAGCCGCAATGTCCATACCAGTATGGCCGGCATACCCGTAAAGATAACAGCTTACATAACTGCCGCTATAGCCCACCGGCCAGATATACCCGCTGCTTGTAGCGCTGCCGCCGGAAAGAGGCGGGGTATAACTGCTGTAAGAGGACGAGTAGGAATACGCCGGGGCTTTAGTGCCCACAACCGTCACCTGATTGACAGGCTCCACCAGCACCTCGCTCTCGATGATATCGGTGCTGATCCGGGTGCCGTTTTCATACACCGTTGCGGCTGTTACCCGCTGGGTACCGTTTTCACCGATCTGGATTACCTTGGTGTAACCCACAGTTTGGGTGTTGTCGTTTTCCTTCTCAATCTTAAAGGGGACGTCCTCCACATAAGTTTCAGTAACCGTCGCCTTAATCCCCAGACGAGGCACAGCCTTGCTGATCAGCAGCTCCTGCCCGGGCAACAGAGTGGTTTCAATCTCCGGATTCAGCTCAATCAGCGAGCTGAGGGAAACGCCGTTGGCTCTGGCTATCAGGATGGGAGCATCCCCTGCCTCCACGATGTAGGTCCGCTCGCTTTCCACCTCGGTATTCATGTAGTCTTCCATATTATTGAGTTCCACTACAGAAGATACCGGGTAAAGCCCGCTGCGGATTCGTATCTTTTTAGTAAATTCCAGTTTTGCGTCAGGGTACTGTTCCTTGTAGGTGTCCTTGTAGGAATCCAGCAGCATCAGCAGTCTCTCGCCATCGGTAGTAGCTCCCACAAAGGTGTCGTCAATGTAAAGGCCGTCAGCAGAAACAATCTCGTTGCCGGAAGCCTGCACAATCTCGTCACTCAAGGCGTCAGCATCTACCAGCTGGGACTCATCCACCACCCGCAGGGTAAACTTGGGCACGGTGTCCTCCGGCTCCGCATAGTCCTCATAAATAATCCGTTCCTTTACCATCTGCTGGGCATCATCAAATACGGTTTCATCCACAATGTAGCCGATGTTTTTACCGTCATATTCCACTTCCAGGGCAAAGTCCAGGCTGGTAAAGTAGTTCACCGTCATGCAAAGGCCAACAATGGCCGCTGCGGGGCAAAGATAGTTGAGGCTGTACCGCAGGCCCTTCCATCCATATTTCAGGACGAAAGCCGCCCGCTCGCTGATCTCCTTAAAAGTAATAGAATGGCCCTCCGCCTTTCTTTGACGGGTTTGCACCTGCAAAGCGGAGTATTCCCGGTAAAACCGGCGCCAAGTGTGAGCAAGTTCACTTTCCGCCAGCAGACGAAGCGCCTGGCCGGCCTTTCTGACCAATTTTTTCCCAATCCAGGTAGCGGACGCTTTTGCAGCGGCACCCAGCCGGGCAGAACCGTCTAACAAGAAGGCTCCTGTATCATAACAAACCTGATAAACCGTACCTTTGACTACAGCTAACTGACTGGAAACAGGGGAATCCGCCCAATGCGAATCCTCAGGCTCCGGCTTATCGCCCAGGGCCTGAGCTTTCAAAACCGGCAGTGTTTCCGTAAGGTCACTGCTGTTCAAACAACATCCTCTCCTTTCTGTTCCGGTACCGCAATACCTGTAGGCCCTATACCCCCAGGGGATACCTTTTCGCATATGATTATACTACAATTCATTAAATAATGCAATAGCTCCGGAAAAGAAAGTGCGCTAAAATCGACTTTTCCGATAGTTTGCACTGTGTAAAGCCCATATTTTAGGGTAATTTGCTCAAAAATCATGCGATTTTTCTTGCGAGAGTATTGTCAAAATTATACTTAAAGTATATTTTGTTTCTATAGCTCCAAAATGCAGCCTGTCCGCAAAAAAACTGCAAAATTTGTCTTTTCGGGACAAAAGCGGTATTTGCGCTTTCTCCCTTTCAGGAACAGCCCCAAACACAAAAAAGCAACCCGCGCCCTGCTCTCCTTCAAGAAGAACCTGGTGCGGGCCTGCTTATACTATTTTCAGGCAAGCGCCACTTTACAGCACTTTGGAAAGAAAATCCTTCAACCTGGGGTTTTGGGGGTTGGCAAAGAACTCCCCCGGTGTGCCCTGCTCCACAATATTGCCCCCGTCCATAAACAGCACCCGGGTGCCTACCTCACGGGCAAAGCCCATCTCATGGGTAACAACTACCATCGTCATGCCGTCCTCCGCAAGCTCCTTCATCAGCTCCAGCACCTCCCCTACCATCTCGGGGTCCAGGGCAGAGGTTGGCTCGTCAAACAGCAGCACATCCGGGTTCATGGCAAGGGCGCGCACAATGGCAATCCGCTGCTTTTGCCCGCCGGAAAGCATTTTGGGGTAGGTATCCGCCTTATCCTCCAACCCAATGCGACGTAACAGCCGCATTCCGTTCTCGTTGGCCTGCTCTTTGGTCTGCAGCTTTAATTTTACAGGCGCAAGAGTAATATTCTGCAGTACCGTCAAATGAGGAAACAGGTTAAAATGCTGAAACACCATCCCCATTTTACGGCGCAGCAGGTTCACATTGCATTTAGGGGCGTTAATCTGCTCCCCCTCAAACCAAATTTCCCCGCCGGTAGGCTGCTCCAACAGGTTTAAGCAGCGGAGAAAGGTGCTTTTGCCTGAGCCGGAGGGCCCGATAATAACCACCTTTTCCCCTTTTTCGATGGTCTCGTCAATGCCGTTCAGCACCTGCAGATCACCGAACTTTTTCTCTAAGCCTTTAACCTCGATCACTGACAGCCAGCCTCCTTTCCAGCTTCCGCAGCAGGGCGGCCAGCACGGTAGTGATTACCAAATACACCAAAGCCGCCGTAATCAGCGGGAAAAACGCATCCCAGGTGCGGCTGCGGATAATATCCGCCACCTTGGTTAAATCCTCCAAAGCAATATATCCTACAATCGCGGTTTCCTTAATCAGCACAATAAACTCGCTGGTATAGGTGGGCAGCACATTTTTAATGGCCTGTGGCAGTATGATAGAAATCATAGTCTGTGCGGAGGAAAGCCCCAGCGAGCGCCCCGCCTCGGTCTGCCCTTTATCCACCGCCTGTATGCCGGCCCTCATTATCTCCGCGACGTAAGCGCCGCTGTTTAGTCCAAACGCAATTACCGCAACCCAATACTTGGGGATGTTTACCGAGCCGAACACCACCAGATAAATAATCAGCAGCTGGGTAACCAGCGGCACTCCCCGCAGCACATTGATGTACACCCCGGAAATCCCTTTCAGTATCCGGGATTTAGAGATCCGGCACAGCGCCAGGGCAAAGCCAATAACCGTACCGATCAAAATTGCCAGAAACGCAATACTTAAAGTGGTACCAAGCCCCTTCAGCAGATAAAGCCAGCGGTCCTCAAAAATCAGGTTCTGATAAAACCGCCGGGCAAAGTCCTCCATGCCTCGCTGCAATGCTTCAACCAAGGTGATAAAACCTCCCTTTGCACAACCGTCATGATATAAAAATGTGGCGGGGGAAGCAGAAAATTCCGCCTCCTCCGCACCCAAACCATATTCCGCTGCCTTTTTGGCTTATTCCTTCACAATAATAACCTGAGAAGCGTTAAAGTAACAATCAGAGAAATCCACATTCTCCCGCCGCTCTGCGGTAGCAGTCATACCGGCGGCAATAAAGTCGATCTTACCGGTCTGCAAAGCGCCGATCAGGCTATCAAAGTTCATATCCTCAATCACCAGGGTTTTGCCCAGGTCTTTGGCAATCTCCTTGGCCATCTCGATATCAAAGCCCACAATGCTTTCGCCATAATGATACTCAAAGGGCTCAAACTCCGCATTGGTGCCCATTACAATGGTATCGTCGCCCTTAGGCAGGGGTGTATCCAGAACCTTTACATCCCCTTCCTCCGGCATAAACGCCTGTGTCAAAGAATCATAGGTGCCGTCCTCCCGCATTCTGGCAATGGTGGCGTTAATGGCCTTCAGCAGCTCCTCATCGCCCTTGCGCACCGCAATGCAGTATTCCTCTTCCGAAAGCTCCACGTCCAGTACCTTCAGCCCCTGAGTGCTTGCCACAATCTTCTGGGCAGGCAGGGCGTCCACCACAACAGCGTCCAGCTTGCCGTTCTTCAGGTCTAAAGCCGCGTCTACCGCCTTTTTAAACCGTGCGACGCTGGTGCCTGCATTTTTCATTTCCTCGTCAACCTTCACCACATTGCCATCATCGTCCCGTTCCACAACGCCGTCGGCAATATCAGTTACCAGTCCGTCTCCGGTAGTACCCTCCTGCACACCGATCCTCGCTCCTACCAAATCGTCCTTCCCTGCAATCTTTTTGCCGGAATCGCCGGAGCACCCGGTCATCATCCCGGCGGCCATCAGGGCTGCCAGCAAAACTGCCGCAATCTTCTTCATAAAAAACTCCTCCATCATTTTCAAACTCATCAAACTCAAAATTCCGCCCCGCCCCTTTTCCGGGGCTTTCCGGAGCCGGCAGCTATTTCAATTCCGCCGCAATAGAGCAAACCGGAAGTTCCGTCCGCCCAACAGGGAATAACTCCATTATACACGAAACGGAGCAAGATGCAAGACTTTTTGCAAAAAAATTCAGCATTTTTTAATATTTATGCAATCGGAAAGAGAAATCCCTAAATTTTTCAGGAGATTTTGGAAATCTTCGTGGGGTTGGCTGCATAAAGTTACAACTCCACCGGCAGGGCGCTCAAAGGACATCCGAAAGCAGTGCAGTGCCTGCCGCCCCATTTTTTCCCGGCTGCCCCCATACAAATCATCCCCGGCCAAGGGCGCCCCCAACGCCGCCATATGGGCCCGGATCTGGTGGGTTCGTCCCGTATAAAGACGCAGCAGCACCAGGCAGTGCCCCGCGCCCTCCCCCAACACCCGGTAACCGGTTTTAGCGTACTGGCCGCCTTCCCCGGTAAGCCTGCGGGAGCCATGATTAGGATCCTTGTACACCGGCAGCTCCACAATGCCCTCCCGGGCGGGCAGCAGCCCCTGGGTAACTGCAAGATACTCCTTTTTCTCCACCCCGGTACCGTAAGCCCCCAGGCGGCTGGCCCCAAAGGCGTTTTTGGCCGCCAGCACCAGGCCGGAGGTATCCCTGTCCAGCCGGTTAACAGGGCGGAAGGGCTGGCCGGTACCGTACCGGGCAACAAACACATTTGCCAAAGTATCCTGCTGGTGCACCTTTACCGGATGGCAGTACATCCCCGCAGGCTTATCGAACACCACCAGGTCCTCGTCCTCATACACCACCGCCGCTTCTTTGTCCGAGGGGGCCAGGGGCGGCTTTCCGGCAGGCGGTTCTTCCACCGTTAAACGCAGCAGGTCGCCGGCATGCAGGACGTCCACTGTGCGGATGTGCAGGCCGTTGCAGGTAAGTCCACCAGGGGTTCGCTTGGCCTGCTTTAATATCCTTCGGGAGATGCCCTTCTCCCCCAACAAATACCCCTGCACACTCATTCCGTCCGCCTTTTGGTCAATCTGATAGCAAAGGGTACGCACCCTGTTCCCTCC
>CATJLA010000102.1 GCA_949741215.1 uncultured Oscillospiraceae bacterium | reverse complement strand
TCTGTCCTTGGTTTTTTCTTCAAAAGCCCCAGGTGTTTCCAGCTTTTGGACTAAAGCGTCCAGGTCTTTTTTCTGATACTTGCTCCAGTCCCCTCCGTATTCCATGGCCAAGTAGGCTAAAAGAGAAATCCAGTCTTTATCGGAGTTTTTTTCGGTGTAAAGGGTTATACCTTGACGCAGCGAATCGGTCATGGCCTGAGCGGGAACGGTGAAATCTACCCATTGCAGAGTAGCGGAAGCCGAAGCAGTATGGTTATGTCGATAGAAAAACAGCGAGTATGCCAGGATATTGCAACAAACCAAAATTAGAATTGCGATTCGTTGCCAGTCCTTCTTTTTCACTGGAGCCCCCCCCTTTTTGCCAGTATATGGGAGATTTATACTCTTTATTCCCAAGCTGTGCAGGGTTGGGAACAATGCAGATAGGAAACTTTTATGCAATAAGGCCCATAGCTTATAGGCAAAAATGCTGGGCAGGGGATGGAGAGAAAAATTTGCGGAGGAATTTGGATCTGGGGCTCACAGGCTGTTGGGCGGCAGTTACGTCTGAGTAGATAAATGGCGTAAAATAGGCAAAAAGTAATCTGTAAAGATAATAAACTTTACAGATTACTCGATTGGTTTTGACAAATTTCATGTTATTTTGCAAAGAAAAAGCTTTTCTTCAGAAAGGTTTTTCCGAAGAAAAGCTTTGCTTAGGGTGTAGCATGCAACGGCCTTTTACCGGATACAGGTGATCTGGAAGGTATGCTCTAAAGAAGCAACAGCTTCCTCTGCCTTGGCTCGGGTTATCAGTACTGAAATATCGACCTCCGAGGTGGTGATGAGACAAACCTCTGCACCGGATTGAGAGATGGCATTGATGGCCTTGGCAGCTACGCCGTGCATCTGACGCATTTCATCTCCATACAATTGGATTTTACAGTTGCCATTGCTTACCAGAGGCTTTATGTTGGTGAGGTTCATTTGGTTGCAGAGGGTGAGTACTTTGGCTAAATCCTCCACAAAAACGGTGAGAGAAAGGCTTACCGTGCCGCCCTGGGGGGCGGTTTGGGAGATCATGTCAATATTGATGCCGCCCTCGGCAAACCGGTTGAGGATCTGGGCGGTGTGGAGGGTATCTGCCGGAAGCTTATTAAAGGTGATTACCGAAATATCCTCGGACAAAGTGATTTTGGAAACGCCGTTCATACAGGGGGCACTCCTTTCTTTTTATAAGGCTTTGGGGACGGGACAGCAGCCGGTGTTTTCTGGCTCATGGGATTTATAGCAGCAGTTCCATGGGGGTGTACCGTATTCCGTGATAGACGCTTTCTTCACCTGTAGTGGTAAAACCAATGGCGTGGTAAAAGGGGACTGCGAAGGGGGAGGCGTTTAACAGGATTTTAGCAGCTCCCCGCTGTTTTAGATCTTGGATGACTTTTGCGAACAGGCTTGCGGCAATTCCTTTTCTGTGATAGCTGCCATCCACAAAAACACAGGATATGTGGTTATTTTGAGAGACAGACAGCACACCCACCAGTTTTTCCCTGTCAAAGGATCCATACATGGTTTGAGAACCGGTGTGAAAGGCTTGCCGGAACTTTTGCCCGACGATGAACTGCTGATAAAAGGAATCTATACCTTCCTGGGTGTAATCCGGGGCGACAAATTGCCGGAATACGGTCCAGATCAACGCAAACGCAGCGTCCAATTCGTTGGGACAGAGCTTATGTATAGGGTAGGGTGTGGGCCGGTTCATAAAAAACTCCTTATTGTTAAGGGATAGGGGAGTAGGCGGAAGAAAAGAAAGCAGCTGTTACGTCCTAAAAAGGTTAGCCGATGAGCTGTTTCATACTGTAGAGCCCGGGGGCCTTACCCACCAGGAAGCACCCAGCGTTGACTGCTCCAGTGGCAAACACGCCCTTGGAGAGAGCTGTGTGGCTGAGGGTGAAAATTTCGTCCTGGCCGGCAAAAATGATGTCATGCTCGCCTACAATGGTGCCGCCCCGCACCGAGTGGATGCCGATTTCGGCAGGGTCCCGCTTTTGACGGACGCTTTGACGCTCGTAGACATAGTGCTTTTGGTGATTCAGCTGGTCGTTGATCTCGTTTGCCAGCAGGAGGGCAGTACCGCTGGGGGCGTCCACCTTTTTGTTGTGGTGCTTTTCCACAATCTCAATGTCAAAATTCTGCCCCAGGACAGCAGCCGCTTTGCGGGCAAGCTCTGCCATCAGGTTGACGCCCAAGGACATATTGGCGGTGTAAAATACCGGAATTTCCTTTGCTGCGGTATGGATTTCCTCTACTTGCTGCTCGCTTAAGCCGGTAGTAGCCACTACAATAGGCAGTTTTTTAGCCCGGGCGTATGCCAACAGACCGGAAAGAACCGATGGGTGGGAGAAATCAATAATGACGTCCCCGCCCTCCGGAAGCTCGCTGGGGGAAGAGACTACTGGGTAACTGGCAGTGCTTTCAGTATTGATATCCAGCCCGGCGGAGATGGCACAGTCCTGCCGCTCCTGAATACAGTGGGTGATGGATTTGCCCATTTGGCCGTTACAGCCGGAAAGTATGATTTTGGTCATGTCGCTTTATCCTCTCTGATTTCCCAATACTGCAGGGAAAATCCTGTTTTTGGGGACGATATCGTAACGGTTATGCCAGCAGGCCATTCTTTTTCAGCTCATCTGCCAATACCTTGCGGTGTTCCTCAGAGAGAGGAACCAGGGGGAGACGGTAATTCCCTGCGGGGTAGCCCATCATAGTGAGAGCCTCCTTTACCGGGATAGGATTGACATCAATAAACAGGGCGTTGATGAGACTTAGGAGCTTGAGCTGAAGCGCTGCACTTTGGGCTGTGATGCCGTCAAAAAACAGCTGGCAGATATCGTGGGTTTCCTGCGGGCAAACATTGGAGAGTACTGAGATGACACCTTTGCCCCCAAGAGAGAGGATGGGGACGATTTGATCGTCGTTACCGGAGTAGATATCCAGGGCATCCCCACAGAGGGCGGCGGTTTTGGCAATAGCTGAAATGTTGCCGTTAGCCTCCTTGGTGGCGGCAATCATGGGGTGTTCTGAAAGCTTTTGGTAGGTTTCAGGCAGGATGTTGACGCCAGTGCGGGATGGGACGTTGTAGAGGATGATCGGAAGCTCCGCAACGTCAGCAATGGTAGTAAAATGCCTGATTAAACCGGCTTGGGAGGTTTTGTTATAATAAGGAGTTACCTGGAGCAGAGCATCCGCTCCGGCGGCTTTGGCCTCTTTGGAGAGCCAGACAGCATAGTTTGTGTCATTACTGCCGGCGCCTGCGATAATCGGAACCCGACCTGCCGCCTTTTCTACTGTGAAGCGGATAACTTCG
>CATJLA010000101.1 GCA_949741215.1 uncultured Oscillospiraceae bacterium | reverse complement strand
ACAAACATTTTTCCCAAAAGTGTTATAGTGGGGGGATACAGTAAAAAAGGGCAAGGCAAACCATTGTGGTCTGTCTTGCCCTTAAATACTTTACAGCAAGCCGCCCTTTCCGGAGCGTTTTGTTTTGTTCGGGCAAGGGGCAAAATTGTTTCACGTGAAACATTTGTTCTTGAGACGAAACTGCCGGAGGGTAGCTTTCCCGTTTAATAAGGCCGGGAGCAGGCCGAAGAATAACGTCAGGCGCGACGTCCCCAAAGCATGATGCAAAGCAGGGAGAACCCCTGTAACAAGAGTTCTCCCCGAAAATGGATCGCTTATTTGGAAAGGGAAATCCGGTCAATAGCCGCCAGCTCCTCGGGGGAGAAGGCGAGATTCTTCAGGCAGCCCACACAGTCGGTGATCTGAGAGGGCTTGCTGGCGCCAATGAGCACCGAGGTGGTGGTTTCATCCTTCAAAATCCAGCTTAAAGCCATCTGGGCGAGGGTTTGGCCGCGCTTTTGAGCAATCTCGTTCAGCTGGGTGCTGATCTGCACCTGCTGTTCGGTAATCCGGTCCCGGGAGAGGAAAGTCTGCTTGCCGTTGCCTGCCCGAGAGTCAGTGGGAATGCCATGGAGATAACGGTTGGTAAGCAGGCCCTGGGCCAAGGGGCTGTAGGTGATCAGGCCCACCCCTTTTTCGGCCAGCATGGTTTTCAGGCCGCCCTGTTCGGCGTTCCGGTCCAGGATGGAATAACGGTTCTGGTGGATAATAAAGGGGGTTTTCAGCTCCCGCAGCACCTGGATCGCCTTTTCCGCCTGGTCCGCCCGGTAGTTGGAGATGCCCACATACAGCGCCTTGCCCTGGCGCACCGCCTGGTCCAGCGCCATCATGGATTCTTCAATGGGGGTTTCGTCATCAGGACGGTGGTGGTAGAAGATGTCCACATACTCTAATCCCATCCGCCGCAGGCTTTGGTCCAGGCTGGCCAACAGATATTTCCGGGAGCCCCTGTCGCCGTAGGGGCCGTCCCAGTGGCGAAAGCCTGCCTTGGTGGAGATCACCAGTTCGTCCCGGTAGGGTTTCAGCTCCCCGTTGATCACTTTGCCGAAGTTCTCCTCAGCCGATCCGGGAGGGGGCCCGTAATTATTGGCAAGGTCAAAGTGGGTGATGCCCGCGTTAAAAGCGGTAAACAGCAGATCCTTCATGTTGGCAAAGCTATCGGCAAAGCCGAAGTTGTGCCACAGCCCCAGCGAGACTGCAGGCAGCTTCAGGCCGCTGTTGCCGCTGTAGCGGTACAGCATTCTGCCGTCGTAGCGGTTTGCGTCAGCAACAAATGGCATAGGGGGTTCCTCCTTACTTCAATTTCAATTTCAGGGGACGGGACTGCATGGGTGCGCTCCCGTCCCTTAACAAAAGCCGGCTTGTGCCGGAATAACTGCGGTTACGGCATCTTATTGCTTTTTCTTCATATCATAGGGCAAAGCGGAGCAGGTAATTACCCGCCCGGCATGAGGCGGCAGGGTAACGGAATACAGCCCTTTGTGGGTACCCAGATCCTCATCTGTCCAGAAGTCCTGCATGGCATATTCCTGATCCAGGGGAATATCTGTCTGCTGAGGCTGTTCGGTCCAATTAAACAGGGTGAGGATCATTTTGCCGTCTTTATAAACCCGGCCCACCTTAAAGGTGAGATCGTCAAATTTGGCAGCTACACCGGTAGGAGGCAGCAGCCGCTTCATTACGTCAATGCTCTTGTCGCTCATATCGGTGAGAAGATCTCCCCCCAGCACCATGCCGCCGCAGGCCACGCCAAAAGCTTTATGGAACTCAAATTCATCCTCTGTTAAGGTACAGCGGCGATCCGCCCAGGTTCCGTCCGGCCGGTAGGAAGAGAGGTCAATCGGCTCCAGCACAATAACGTCAGGATCGTTGTACCAGAAGGTGTTGTTCTGCCAGTTGCGCCAGAACAGCTCCTCGGCATTTTTATGCACATGCTTCCAGTCCCGGGCGATATCATTGGTAGCGCGGTTGCCGTGGCACAGCCCGATGGAAGGCCAGATGGGCGCGTTGCAGGCCAGAATAAAGCTGTCCGCTCCCAGGGCGTCAAAAATTTCCTGCATGGCGGTGCGGTAGCACTCAACAGAGGTAGCCTTGGGGTTGTACCGGACGCCGCTGGTGGGGAATGCGCCGTAAGCCAAAAAGTCCAGCTTAAAGTACCGGATGCCCCATTCGTCGTGGAAGTGCTTGAGGCAATTTACCACGTAGGCTCTGGCCTCGGGGTTGGAGCAGTCCAGGATAAAGTTCTTTCTGCCCTGGCGGTTGGTAGGCAGGCCGGCCTCATCCTGAATCAGCCACTCAGGGTGGTCCAGGGAGATCATTGCCTCCGGGGGAATCCAGAAAGGGGTTAAATAGCCTGCCGCCTCCATGCCGGTAGCCCGGATTCGATCACAGGTGGACTTCATATCTCCTCCCATCCGAGGGTTGGGGGCCAGCCAGCCCTTGCGGCGGTCGCTGTAGCCGGCGTCAATCTGGATCATTTTCAGCTCCGGAATGCGCTTTGCCATGGCTTCCGCATTGGCAACCAGGCCGTCGGCAGTCATGGGCCGCAGGCAGTAGTAGGAGCACCAGCCGGTAGGAATTTCTGGCCATACATGACGGGGGTGGTGGCCGTTAATCCGCCGGGCCATCTCCTCAATCAGCTCATCCCGGTTGCCGGAAGCGGCAAACAGCTCCTCCAGCACCCATTCCTCGCCCCGGTCCAGCTGGATGTTCTCGGTGTTCATAACGATTTCAAAATGGGTGGGGGAGAACCGCAGCTCTCCGGAAAAGCGGTTGACAGAGGTGAAGCCAAACAACAGGGTATCCTGCCCCTTGGGCATAAAGGTGATAAAGTTGTACACTGTCCAAAGATTTTGATTGTAGGCATTGCGGGGAAGCTTAAAGAAGTCCCAGTCACTGCCGTAGGAGCCTACCACACGGGGGTTGGCCACGGTGCCGGCATATTGGGCCAGCATCTGGAAGCCCTCGCCGTAAAAAGAGCAGTCCGCTGTAACGCCGGCAAAGGGAATGGGGCTTTCATACAGCACAATTTCCGCAAGCTTTAGGTGCCGGGTAGAGTTGTTTTTTACCCGGGTGTTCAGGTAGCCGTCCTCCCAGCTCTGGCTGAAAACCAGGGTGTCCGGGGCGGCAGTGCCGTCGGAAAGGCGGGCGTAGGGCTGAAAGCCCTGCAAAGGGGTGTAGGCGGTGCGGTTTGTCATCATGAGTCAATCCTTTCTCCTTGCTTCCGGTTAAAAGGAAGCGTTTTTCTCTGTTGGGAACCCTGAGAACAACAAGCGCTGTCATGTCCCATAATAATTGTACAGGTTTTGGGACGGAAGCGCAAGCTTTTTTGTGTAAAACCCTGGGGAATGCTCAGCCGCTTTCGATAAGCAGCATTTTCTCCCACTTATGGCTTTTCCAGCGGAAGAACATCAGCAGGCCCCGGAGCCATTCCTCCAACGCCATGGAAAGCCACACCCCCACAAGCCCCCAACCCAGCTGCAGGCCCATCAGCCAGCAGGAGGGGATGCCGATAACCCACATAGAGCAGATAATGATAATCACCGGGGTGCGCACATCTCCAACGCCCCGCAGCGCCGAGGGAATAATGTGGTTGAAGGCCCGGCCGCTTTCAATCAGCAGGTCCAGCATCAGCAGAATACTGCCTACCCGCAGGATTTGAGGGTCGCTGGTATAAAGGCGGAGCAAGGGCATTCGCAGCAGCATAAACAAAATCGACATGCCGCAGTTGGCACAGACTGCCAGCCGCAGGTTTTTCATGCAAAGCTTATGGGCGGAGTCCGGCTCCCGCAGGCCGGCTAAGCGGCCGGCTAAAATTTGAGTGGCGCTGCCCATGGACATGCTGAGTAAATAGACATAAAACACAATGTTGTTGACGTAAATGCGGGTGGTAAGTGCCAAAGACCCCAGGGTGGCGATCATGGAGGTGATCAGCGTTTGGGTTACCGAGTAGGAAAGCCCCTCCGCCGCAGCCGGCGCGCCAATGGTGAGGATTTTTTTTACATCCTGCAGGCCGGGCAGCTGCACGCCCCATCCGGCAAGGCAGCTGCGTAAGAACAGCAGGGAGCAGCAAAGGCCTGCTAGCTCACTGACAGTACGGGCCACAGCGATGCCCTGTACCCCGAAAGAGGGCAGCCCAAAGGGACGGAACACCACCAGCCAGCCGCCAATTACATTCAAAATATTGACAAGGAAGGCGATGTACAGCGAGAACTTGGTATACCCGTAGGTACGGATCAGCGCGGAACAGGTAGAGGCCAGCGCCTGGATAATCGCCGCGGCGCCCACAATCCTCAGATAAGGGATAGCGTAGGGCCAAAGGTCGTCCGGCAGGTTCATCATTTGCAGCAGGGGCACGGCACAGCTGCAGAGCACAATACTGGCAATTACTCCAAAAGCGGCGTTCAGCAGCAGGGCCGTAAAGGCGGACTGGGCAGCTTTTTCCCGCTGGCCTGCCCCCAGATATTGGCTTACCAGAATGGCAGTTCCGGTGGAAATTACCGAAAACAGCGTCATAGCAAGGTTTACAATCTGGCTGCTTACCCCAACGGCGCTTACCGCCTGATCCGAAAGGCGGCCCAGCATCATGGTGTTTACATTGCCCAAAAGCATTCGGAGCATATTCTCCAAAAACAAAGGCCAGGTGAGCGAAAACAGGTTTAACTGCTGTTTTGGCTCCTTGGCTGCGGTTTGGCTCATTAGTGCAATCCCCTCTCCTTTATTATGGCAGACGTGACAGCTGATTTTTGATCACTGCCGGAACCTTGGCTCAGGTTTTCCGTTATTCTCTCTTTTTCTTGACGGAACGCCTCCATACCTTATATAATTATAAAGAGCAAAGGCTGAAAAGTATATGCACGATATTGTGAAGCACATATCCGATATTGACTTTGTACGGACAAAATGACAAATACAGGCAAGAGGGGGTTATTTATGCTGAATATTTCAGGCCGGCAAACCGGCCGATGGTATGAATATGGCTATGCCACAGCCGAGCAGCCGGTTTTTTTAAGCTGCGCCGGGTATCAGGAGATTCTCACAAAGGATCATACGATTCACCGCCCCCAGGGCCGGAAGGATTACCAGCTGCTTTATCTGGTGCAGGGTAAGGGCACCTTTTTTTTGGACGAAGCGGAGCCGGAACATCTTGCGGCAGGAACGATGCTGCTGTTTCGTCCAGGAGAGCCTCAGTGCTACTGCTTTTTGAAGGAAGAGCACCCTCGTCTGTACTGGATGCATTTTACCGGCGGCCAGGTGGAGCAGCTGCTGCAGCAGGCGGGGCTAAACAAAAAACGAAGCCTCTATTTGGGGGTGCGGGAGGAAATTACCGGCCTGTTTTCCCGAATAATCCGGGAGCTGCAGGAACAGCCGCCGATGTTTGAGACATATATCAACAGCTGTTTTCAGCAGCTGCTGGCGGTGATGTGCAGACTTCCTCAGGGAGAGAGCGGCATGGACCAGGATATTTCACGGGTAATTAAGGAAATGCATTTAAGCTACCGGCAGCAGTACCGTCCGGAGATTTATGCCGGATTGTGCGGGCTGAGCCCCCAAAGCTTTATTCACAAGTTTACAAAGAATACCGGAGTTTCTCCCGGCAGATATTTGGTGAAAATCCGGATGGAGGAGGCCTCACGACTGCTGCAGGATACCGGAATGAGCATCCAGGAGGTGGGGGCGGCGGTGGGGTACGAAAATCCCCTGTATTTCAGCCGGGTGTTCAGCAGTTGGGCCGGATGCTCCCCCAGGCAATACCGGGAGCAGCGGCACCAGGGGACAGGATTCGTCCAATAAATGCAGAGGTAGAACGGAAGGCGATTACGTCCCCAAAATAAAAGTAAAATATGTGCAAAACGCCTAAACTTTTATTGTTTTTCATGAAAAAATACAGAAAATATAACATTTGATAATTCCTTAACGATGTGCTATACTGTACATGGTATCAAAAGCCGGCGGAAAAATAACCGACGGCTTTCCCTAAAACCATGTTTGTGATTTTTTTCACAAATCTATGAAAAAGTTATAGGAGGAATTGTATCATGGCTCGTTTTACACTGCCTCGGGACCTCTATTACGGAAAAGGCTCTATTGACACCCTGAAAACCCTGAAGGGGAAGAAAGCAATTGTTGTGGTTGGCGGCGGTTCCATGAAGCGCTTTGGCTTTTTGGATAAGGTATGCGCCAATTTGAAGGAAGCCGGCATGGAAGTGCGGCTTTTTGAAGGCGTAGAGCCCGATCCTTCGGTAGAAACCGTGATGAAGGGCGCGGCTGCCATGCGGGAGTTTGAGCCGGACTGGATTGTTTCCATCGGCGGCGGTTCTCCCATTGATGCGGCGAAAGCCATGTGGGTGTTCTATGAGTACCCCGAAACCTCCTTTGAAGCAATTCTGCAGCCCTTCTCCTTCCCGGAGCTGCGGCAGAAGGCTAAATTCCTGGCGATTCCTTCTACCTCCGGCACTGCTACCGAGGTAACCGCCTTCTCGGTAATCACCGACTACCAGAAGGGCGTGAAATATCCGTTGGCTGACTTTAACATCACCCCGGATGTGGCCATTGTTGACCCGGACTTGGCAGAGACCATGCCCAAAACCCTGACTGCTCACACCGGTATGGATGCTTTGACCCATGCAATTGAGGCATATGTTTCTACCATGAATTCTCCTTTTACAGATCCGCTGGCCCTCAAGGCGATCAGCATGGTGTTTGATTACCTGCCTGCCTCCTATAAGGGCGATTCTTCCGCCAGGGAGCAGATGCACTACGCCCAGTGCCTGGCCGGCATGGCGTTCTCCAATGCGTTGCTGGGTATTGTACATTCCATGGCTCATAAAACGGGCGCGGCGTTCAGCACTGGACATATTCCTCATGGCTGCGCCAATGCGATCTACCTGCCTTACGTAATTCAGTATAACGCCGGCTTTATGGAGGCTAAAAAGCGTTATGTTGAGATTGCCCGTTCTGTTGGAATTGACGGCGCCAGCGATGACGAGATCGTAGCGGCTCTTTGCGCAAAGATTGACCGGTACAATGTGGAGCTTTCTATCCCCAAAACACTGAAGGACTTCGGTATCAACGAGGCAGAATTCCTGGAGAAGCTGCCCACCATTGCCGAGCTGGCGGTAGGGGATGCCTGCACCGGTTCCAACCCGCGGCCCATCACCCCCGCTCAGATGGCAGAGCTGCTGAAGTGCTGCTACTACGGCACCAAGGTGAATTTCTAAAAATTGCGTCATAAAAAGGCCCGTCGGAGCGGTTTCCGGCGGGCTTTTTGTTGTTTGGGGACGTGACTGCAGGCTATTTTCCTGATGCTATTATATAGGTGCACCGGAGACGAAAAAAGAAGGTTCGTCCGCTTTGCTTAAAGGTGTGGGTAGACTGGCCGCATTTTACAGAATAGGGAAAATACCACTGACGTCCCACAAGCCTAAAAAGGAAAAGGGGTTAAAGCTCTATGGCCTCTCCGGTAACGGCATCAAAGGCGAGGGTTTCTATGGGCGTGCTAAGCCCATACTGGTGCTTGATGTAGATGATCCGATGATTTTCAGCGTCATAATCGGTTTGATAGATCAAGCGCATGTCGTCCTCCAGCCGCTCCTGGGTGCCAATCCAGTCCGGATAAAGGGTGGTTTGCAGATCCTCGGCCCGCTGGTCGATGATTTCATCCTCCACGCCGACTTCGTTCAGATAGGTAAGCCCCAGCTCACTGTTATCTACAATTCGCCGGTTTTCCCTGCCGATCTGCCGGAGATATTCCCCAGCAGTTTCGTCCACCTGAGCCCGCAAACCGGCAAAGTCCTCATCGGTGTAAGTGTAATCGGTACCGGTGGCCTGCAGTGGGGCCAGCAGCTCCTCTAAGCGCTGGTCGGACTGAAACGACACATCCAGATGCTCGTACAAAATGGCGGTATAAGCCCCGTTTTCCTGGGCAAAATCAATGCGCATCCGGTTGCGGAAGCCGCCTACATTGGTAAAGCTGTTGTTAATAAAGCTGTACTCAATGTACTCTACCAGGGCAAATACCGCCAGGGAGCCATCCTGGTTGGGCAAGGCATCAAACAAAAGGCACGCCGCCCCCTGAAACTCTCCGGGATAGTATACCCCCTGCTCCCGCTCTAAAACGGTATGGATCACAGCCTCCTGCACGGCTTCGTCGGTATCCAGCTCCTTCCAGCTTTGGGAGGGCGGCTCGCTGGCATTTGGCGCGCTGCTCTCTGAAATATCAGAGCTGCTTTGGGACGTGACAGCATCCATAGGCTTTGAGCTATTATCGGAGCCGGTAATCTCACGAGTGCACCCGGTTAGAGAAAAAACGGGTAAAACCAGGCAAAAACAGAGCAAAATACCCCAAAATCTCTTTGAATTCACAAATTTTACCTCCAAACAATTTTGTTGATTTTAGTACAATGTATACAAAACACACTTTGTAATAGCGTATTTTCGAACTTGGTCTGTGCTTTTACTAAAACGGATGAAAAGCCCAAAATCCCACAAGCCCCCAAAGCAGGCTCAGCACCGCCCCTGCCGCGATGTCCGAAAGATAATGTACCCCGGAAAGCACCCGGCTTATTGCAACCAGAACAGACAAAAAGCCCATGATCAAGCCAAAAACCGGGTGCAGCTGCCAGCAGGCTACGGCAATCAGCACCGCGCTGGCAGTGTGACGGCTGGGAAAGCTGTGCCCCTTGCCCGACTTTATGGGTACCAGCGGCTGAATCTTCAGCTTGTCATAGGGACGTGAGCGGTTCCAAAGGTGCCGGAGCAGTGTAATCATGGCCAGCCCGGTGGCGGGAACCATCAGATAGGGCACCAGCAAAGCCATTCCACCGCAGAAAAAGCTGCCGGCCGCATACCCGATGGCAGTAAGCAGCGGCAACCACTCTACCCCCAGGCGGGCAGCCCTTGCGGCAAGGGGATGCTTTTGCCAATATTCCGGCAGTTTGCGATAGAAGCCGGTAATATCCATCTTCGGTTTCCGCCTTTCTGTTGGGATGAGCAGGACCTTTTGGCAGCCTGGGCCCGTTTAGGGCGCAGCGCGCGGCGATGTCCTAAAAAGGAATTATGTTTGGGGCTCCGGCTTGATAAGGTCCAAATATTTGCCGGTGTAGAACTGATATTTTTCCGTATAGTGACGGGTTTCGCCCTGGTGAATCTTCCGCAGATACTCGTGGCGGTCAAAGTCGCTGACATCTTTTCCATAACCGATGATATAAACCCCCACATTGGAGCAGTGGTCGGCAATTCGCTCCAGGTGGCTTAAAGCGTCGATAAAGGGGAAGGCCACCTCAGCGGAGCATTTACCTGCCTTCAGCCGCTCAATATGACGGGTTTTCAGCAGCTCCTCCATCAGGTCAATCACCTGCTCCAGGGGCTCGATGTTAATGGCAATATTTTCGTCCTGATGAAGAAACGCCTGCTCTGCCAGCAGTACAATTTCCCCAACAGCGTGGGAAATAGCGGTAAATTCCATCTGAGCAGTGGGGGAGAGGGTGGCCCCGGCTTGTTTCAGCTGCTCGGCACATTCCAGCAGGTTGATGGAATAATCCCCGATCCGCTCAAATTCGGTAAGCATTTGCAGAAGGGCTGTAATCCGGTGGCTTTCAATGTCGGTAAGCTCCCGTTCGGTCAGGCTCAGCAGATAAACCCGCAGCTTATCCTCCAGCTTATCGATAGCCATCTCACTTTCCCGCATCTGATCCGCCTTTTTAGCGTCATAGCCCTGAAACTGTGTCACGCTGATATTCATATTTTCTCCAGCCAACCGGGCCATTCTTGCCACAGCAAGCCGGGCTTGGTCAATGGCAAGGCCGGGGGAGACCATAAAGCGGCTATCCAGCAAAAGAGTGGTATCGTCCTGCTGTAGCTCCTGCTCCGAGGGATGGATCAAAGTGGTGACAATCTTCTCCAAAAGCCCGGCCAGCGGGATAAACACCAGGGTGATGATAATGTTGAACAACGAGTGGAAGTTTGCAATGCCGCCCTTATCAATCGGGCTTTCCCAAAAGGAGAAGCCTACTGTATAATAAATAGTGTACAGCCCCGCCAAAAACAGGATACTGCCCAATACATTAAAAAACAGGTGGACTAAAGCGGTACGTTTTGCACTGCGGCTTGCCCCGATAGACGCCAGCATGGGGGTGACACAGGTGCCGATATTCTGCCCCAGAATGATTGGAACAGCCGCTGAGTAGGGGATCATCCCGGTAGAGCTGAGAGCCTGCAGAATACCCACCGAGGCGGAGGAGCTTTGAATAACAGCAGTGACAAAAGCGCCAATCAGAACCCCCAAAATGGGGTTGGAAAACTGCTGGAACAGCTGAGCAAAGGCTGGAACTTCCTTCAAAGGGGCCACTGCGGCTTCCATGGTGAACATACCGGTAAACAGCACGCAAAACCCCAGCAGGATCTGTCCGATGTCCTTTCGGTCCGTTTTATTCGGCATCATAAACAGGATAATGCCGATAATGCCCACTAAAGGGGCAAGGGTGGTGGGCTTCAGCATCTGGAGAAAAAAGCTGTCGCCGGAAATATCGCTCAAGCGCAAAATATGGGCGGTGATGGTAGTACCGATATTTGCCCCCATAATCACGCCGATAGCCTGCTTCAGCTTCAAAATTTTGGCGTTTACCAAACCAACCACAATTACTGTAGTGGCAGAGGAGCTTTGCACCGCTGCCGTAACCGTCGCGCCCAGCAGCACGCTTTTGAGGATGTTGTTGGTTAATTTTTCCAAAGTATGTTCCAGCCGGCCGCCGGAAAGCTTTTCCAGGCCGGAACCCAGGCCGGACATGCCGTATAAAAACAATGCCAGCCCGCCAAATAGGCCAATCAAGTCAAAAAATGTCATTTTTCCTTATCCTTTCTTTTGCAGGCGGCTTCCGTTGTTTCTTTCAAGCCGGTCGCAGCCGGTCCCGGAAAAGAAACCTCCGCACTGCACATTCCGTTTTTCACTCGTTTCCTTACTTACTATCCGGTTTTGCTGGACATGACAGCGCTTTTGGCTTTCAGCCTCCCACTGCAGTCTGTCCTAAAAATGGTGCCATTAGCCGGGGCATATAGATCAAACAGACCCGCCCCAAAAATGCTGTGAATGGCGATTGACACAGCTTCTTATATTATAGCATTCCCCAAAAAGACTTGTATAGGGGAAAAGTCGTAAAATTTCATTGTAGAAAAGAGAAATCATTTGCCGAATTTTTGCCGAAAAACTGGGGATAATGGTCAAATTTCCGCTTTTAACAAAGAAATTTCCTGTTATCAGAGAAATAAAATAAGGAAATCCGCCAGTTTTTGGCCTTTTGGCAAAGGATTTTTATCAAGGAATATTGGATCCGTCTCAAAAAAGAACTCTACAAAGCGTCGCCCAAGCCTCCATTTACAGCAGATGAGAGGGCAGCGGCCTTTTCGGAGCTTCCTCCGGCTTGGGTTCTGTTGGCTTTGGCAAAGGTTTTGTGCCGGTTCCAGTTCCCTGGGCAGGCTTTTCTTTATAGGCGGAGTGGGCCGAAATTTCATCCCACTCCTTCTGCTCCTTTTTGGAGGTGCGCAGCTGAGATTCCAGCTGTGTTAAAAATTCCGGCGGCTTCCCGGTCAGCACGGCATAGGCCCAATCCAGCCCGATTCTCACCAGATCTGAGGTGGTTTTGCCGGAAATTTCTCTGGATTTTTCCAGTTTTTGCTGCATTTCCAGGTTGGTCAGCACAAAAATCCGTTCCTTCATGGCATCCCCGCGGGGCGGCCGCCCTCTGCCTTTGGAAGCTTTCTTTTCCATTGATCTGCATCTCCTTTTGCTCCGGCGACGTCTTCTTCCGGGCAGTTCTGCCCAGTGACATTCGATAATCTGCTGATTTTCAGCAGGAGACTGCCCCCAGTGCGCCGGAAAACAAGAGTGCAGTCTTGTCCTGAAAAAAAAGAGCAAAC
The DNA here is from genome assembly GCA_949741215.1 of uncultured Oscillospiraceae bacterium. Classification (GTDB taxonomy): domain Bacteria; phylum Bacillota; class Clostridia; order Oscillospirales; family Ruminococcaceae; genus CATJLA01. The sequence continues at coordinate 63,715 of CATJLA010000101.1, read as the reverse complement.
GGGTGCGAAAATATAGCCTTTACGCTAATTCCCGCACCCTGTCAGCAGAAAAGCCCGGACTATTGCATGAGAATTTTATCGATAATATCAAGCTCTTCCTGAGAGAAATCCAGGTTGTTCAGAGCTTTCATATTCTGGTCGATCTGTTCTAATCTGCTGGCGCCGATTAAAATAGAGGCCACCGGCGCCTTCCGGATACTCCAGGCAATGGCCATTTCCGCCAGGGACTGCCCCCGCTGGGCCGCCAGCTCATCCAGCTGTTTTGCCTTGGCAATTTTTTCGGGAGTAACCTGTTCCGGAGTTAAAAAACGACTGGCTCCCGCAGCGCGGGAATCGTTTGGAATACCGTTAAAATACTTGTTTGTCAGCATCCCCTGAGCTAAGCACATAAAGGCAATGGCCCCCACGCCATGACGCTCCAGTACTTGAAAAAGCCCTTCCTCCGCCTTGCGGTTGAACATGGAATAGGGCACCTGATGCAACAGGCAATGTACACCGGCCTTTTCAAAAACCGGCAGAATTTCAGCGGTTTGATAAGCATTGTAGTTGGAGATCCCCACATACAGCGCTTTTCCTTGATGGATCATATCCGCCAAAGCGGCCACCGTTTCCTCCAAAGGGGTTTCCGGGTCTGGCCGGTGGTGATAGAAAATATCCACATAATCCAGCCCCAGGTTCAACAGGCTTCGGTCTAAGGAAGCCATCAGGTTCTTCCGGGAACCCCACTCGCCGTAGGGGCCTTCCCACGCACGGTATCCCGCTTTGGTAGAAACTAAGATCTCGTCCCGATAGCTTTTCAGCTCCTGGCTGATCAGCTTCCCAAACACTCTTTCCGCGCCTCCTGCCGGCGGGCCATACCCATTGGCGATGTCAAAGTGGGTAATACCCCGGTCAAAAGCGCCTAAAATCATCTCTTTGGCCTGGTTATAGGGGGTAGTCTCCCCAAAATTGTGCCAGAACCCCAGGGAAAGAAAGGGCAGCTTCACACCGCTTTTTCCGCAGCGGCGGTACGGCAGCTTTTCGTATCTGTCTTGTGCTGCTTGGTACATCATCAATTCCTCCTTTTTTCAGCCTTTTTCAGGCTTTTTTTATTTTACACCAATTTCCAGTAAAAAGGAAGAGTTAATAGGGAATCGTGTACCCCTGTAGAACAGATTTTGAGGAACGTTATGATAAGACTTTCCGGTTTGGGCTTTTCCCCGGTTTTTCTTAAAGCCTGCGGTTCATTTTATGGACGTCGGTCAGTCCTCTGCTGCGGTTAGCTTTGTGCATTGGCCGGCAGCATACTCTGCCCCGAAATGAAAAGCCCTTTCGCACATCTTCCGGCTGATGTGATAGAACTCCACCAATATAATCTCCAAATCGGTATCCTCCTCGGCATGCAGCTTGTCCAGCAGCCTCTCCCTGGCCTCGTATATCGCTTGATGAGACTCGCCGCAGAGATCAAAATCTGCGCTTCGTCCTTGAAAAAAGCGCTGTACTTCTGGGGAAGACTCCTCCAATTCCAGCAGGCCCTCTAACCACTCGTAGGTGCGTTTGCTCATTTCCTGTAGCTTTTTCACAAACAAATCCTCGCTTTCCCCGCTTTTTTAAACGGAATACTTAGATTCACCTTCGTATGTGAACCTTGTTTATATTACAATTTTATCTCCATAATAAAAGAAAAACAATAACAATATTTCGACACCTTCCACAAAGATGCGACAAAGAAAGCGGAGATAAAATGATAAAGTACGACAAATTGTGGGAAACCATGAAAAAGCGCGGCATTAGCCAATACAGTTTATATACAACCTACAATGTAAACCAGTCTCAACTCAACCGGCTTCGTCACAACCGCAACGTGGAGGTAAACACAATCGATAAACTCTGCAATATTCTCAACTGCCGGGTAGAGGACATTATGGAGCATTTTCCGGACGACAATGTAATTTTAACAAACCGAGGGCCAGGCGTTCCCTTTTTTCGGGACATCGCACAGTCTGTTTGTCCTAAGCCATTTACAACGTACAGACCGCATTATGTAAGCGTTTGTCAATCTGCTTTTTCAGGGTTATCCTCTTCAACAATACACATCTGTAAGGCGTAATCCAAAAAGGTTCCAATAACTTCATTTCTGCTGTGGCCGGTTTTTCCTGAAATTTCATCAATTTGGGAGACAAGCTCCTCTTTGATGCGGATAGAAAAAACCTTGTATCCATCCTCGCCCTTTGGTTTTTTTGGTTTTATGATCAATGGTTCGTTTTTCATACCACACCTCCACTTAACATTATTGTAAGCATTCATTTTGTGGTAAGATATGTTTTTATTTATGTGAAAAGTTATGTTTCCTTTTTATGTTAACTTTACGGTGAGAAATAGCGCTTGGAATGTGTACTGCGTTTTTTGGGGTTCGTCTTCCTCAGCAATGCACATTTGCAGGGCGTAATCCAAAAAGGTTCCGATTCTTATAGTCTGGCATATGTATCACTTCAAGTGTATTATAGTTTCCTTCAAACATTGCTCGATCATGCTTACTATTACGTTGTTAAAGCTGGTGGAATGATCTTTAGCTATCTTTTCCAATTCTTCAATCATAGTTTTGGGAAGGTAGATGGTTTTATATCCCGCTTCTACCTTATTCTGTGTTTTCTTTGGCACAAACGGCATTTTACATCACCCCTCTTAGATTATTCTAATGTAAAAAGAAGCAAAATAATACATTAGAATTTTCTGTTGTAGAAGAGAGCTGATCATACTATTAATAAAGATAACTTTCTATCAAAAGCTAAGCTATAATAATGAAAGGACGAGCAGAAAAGCAATCGCTTCTCGCTCGTCCTTTTTTCGGCCGCCTACGGCCATTATTCAGGGACGGTACAAGCTCCCCCGGTTACCCGGAGAAAATAATGCGGCAGTACCGTCCCAAAAGCTTGCGTTTTGTATTATTGCGCCCCGGCAGGCTGCCAGCTTTCCGGCTCCAGGGTAACGCTTTGGGCCAGGGCAAGCAGCTGGTCGTCGGTAAGGCTGTTGTCATCCATGGAAAGGGCGATGAAGATGTGCAGCTTATCGTTATAGCAAAGCACCCCTTTGCCCTCTACCCGCTGGGATTCCGCCGTGTTTTGGCCGGGCAGGGGCTTTACCTCCCACACGGTGCAGGTGGCAGCCGCACCGTCCTCAAACCGGCGCACCTCGGCATAATCCTCCCGCCAGCTCATCATGGAGCCTATCATAATGCTGCTGTACACCGCCTTGTAGTATTCCTGCGGGGGAATGTCCTCGTAGGTGTCGTAGCTTTCGTAGAAAAAGCTGCCGATTTGCTGCTCTCCGTTGAAAAGCGCCAGCTGGGAGTAGGGGTAGGGGCTTTCCAGGTCGTCGTCGCTTACCCGGCGGAAGGTAAAGCCCTCCGGCAGGCTCATGGTAACGCCAAAGCTGTCCCCAAAGATATTGATAAAGCGCAGGTGGGCTTCTCCCCTTTCTGACGGGATTTCCACAGCAGCACGGTGCTGCTCGCCCTCCGGCAGGTAGGTGGTGTGGCTGCTGCTTCCAAGCAGCCTGCCCTCTGCGTTCAGCAGCTCAACCCTGCAGTTGACTTTACTGCCCTCCAAAATCTCGCCCCCCGGCAGGATTTGCTGGTAGGTTGTTCCCGGCTCCCAGGCATTCTGCTCGGTACGGCTGCCAAACAGGGGGTACTCCTCCCCGCCCCGAGTATAGGTGAGGGTAAGAGTAAAGCTCTGCCCCTCCGGCAGCTGCCGGTTCGGGATAGAAATGATCACATTATGGTCAACTACGGCCATACTGTCGTCAAGCTCTTTCAAAAACGGGTTTTCTTCCGCATATCCGCTGGCCTCCGCCACAGCCGCCTGGTAGCTATCCTCCCCGCCGCCGGGCTGGCCTTCAATCCACTGGGAAGGCTCTGCCGGCCCCAGCAAGCTATCCAGCTGACGTAACAGCACCGCCGGGTCCTCTACCTCATAAGGATAAGAAGGTTCTATCATGTTATCGACCCAAACCCGGGTCATGTCGTCGTTGATGTGCAGCTGAAAACGGATTTGCTCCGGTACATCCTTGTCATAGAAGGTGACTTGGGTTACCGAATCCCCGTCCCCCCTGCTTTGAGAAGCGGCATTGCTGCTTACCGGCAGCCGGGAAATCATCTGGTAGATTTCCTCAATTCTGTCCTTTTCAACAAAGGCCGCCGTTCTTGCCGGGGACTCTACCACTACCTTGGAAACCACCTCCGGTGAGATGGAGGGCAGTTCGGGCGCCACCCTGCCCAAGGGACGGTAGCTTTGTGGGTTTACCGAAAAGCCTACCCCCACTGCCGCCAGAAGTACCATCAGCACTACCGTCACCCAGAAAACAGGCTTTTTATAGCTTAAAACGTTGCGGATGCGGGACTTGACGTTGCTTTCTCCAAAGGCTAAGGGCGCACCCTTGGGCATCCCGCTGGCAGAGGCAAAGGCCAGCAGCGTGCGGGAATACTCCTGCTTTACCCCTGTACCCAGGCTTTCAATCACTCTTTCATCGCAGGACATCTCCATGTCTTTCGTCATCAGCAGAAAAGCTATCCACACAAGCGGGTTAAACCAGTGGAGGCACAGGGTAAAAAAGCCCAGCATTTTAAAAAACGGATCATGCCTTTGGATATGAAACCGCTCATGGCTGACAATATACTGCGTTTCCTGCTCACTAAGCCCGGCGGGGAGATAGATTTTGGGGCGGAACATCCCCAGGACGAAGGGCTCCGGTACGGTATCGGAGCAGTAAACGCCATCCCCTAAAAGGGCCGCGCCCTGAATACGCCGCCGTAAAAGCAGCCAGGAAATAAGGCTGTAGCCCAGCAAAAGCACTATGCCGACTACCCAAACAATGCCCAGAATCCACATCCATATCTGCATAGGGTTGGCACTGTCTCCCGGGGCAGGAGCAGGCAGCTGCACCGCCTGGTCAATCACCCGGATGCCGCTTTGTACCTGCGGACTGTGGGAAAGCAGCACTGTCTCCGGCAGAGGCTTGGCGGAGGGCAGCAGGCTTACCGAGCTTTCCAGCGAAAAGGGGCAAACCAGCCGGAACAGCGCCACTGCCCACAAAGCGTAGGAAATCCGTTTGGGAGCCTTGCGCAAAAGCTGCCGCAGCAAAATTACCGCAATAATCACATAGCTGCCAGTAAGGCTCATGTTAAGTACCTGCAAAAATACGCGCTCCATCTGTTAATCCTCCTTTTCCCGGTAGCTGTCAATCAGCTGTTTCAGTTCCTCGGCCTCGGTAGGGCTGATTTTCTTCCCTGCCATAAAAGCGGTTAAAAACCGGGGCAGAGAGCCACCAAACCTGCCGTTCACCAGCTGCTCGCTGTCAAATCTTTGCACCTGCTCCGCCTTCACCAAAGCGATAACGGTAGCGTTTTCGTTTTGCAGCACGCCTTTTTGGCACAGCTTTTTCAGCACGGTGTACACGGTGGATTTTTTCCCCCCCAGCCGCCCCTCGCACAGGGCCACCAGCTCCCCGGAGGAAACCGGCTCCCGCTCCCACACAATTTCAGCAAGTCGGTATTCGCTTTCACATAAGTTTACCTGTTTTTCTTCCATGATTTCCTTCCCTTCCCCACTTGTTGGTCTATAATTATCGACCTAACGCAAGTCTATCACAATAGACCAGCCCTGTCAAGCACAAATTTCTGCCAGTTTTTTTGCCGGACGTCCCGATGCTTTGCGCAAAAAATATGCTTTATACTTTGAAACAGAGCTTTGCACCGCAGGCCTGCGCAACGTCCCAACGCCAGGCTGGAAGTAGCTGCCTGGAATAGAGAGGGAAGCATTCGCGCACAATGTGCTGTGAGGTGATTTTTTTGAGAATTCAATGGAAAAAGCTGATTCCCTGCCTGCTGCTGCCTTTGCTTGTGGGCGGTTTGGCGGGGCTGATTTCCCACAACGGGATGGAAGCCTTTGAAGCGCTGCAGAAGCCGCCTCTTACCCCGCCCGGATGGGTATTCCCCGCAGCGTGGACCGTGCTTTACCTGATCATGGGCTTTGCCTGCTATCTGGTGATGATGCAAAGTCCCAATCATACAGCTTTGCGGGTGTATGGGGTGCAGCTGGCGGTTAATTTTTTATGGCCCATCCTGTTTTTCAGCCTGGGGATGTTTCTGCCCGCCTTTGTGCTGCTGATTGTTCTGTGGCTGTTAATTTTTTTAACCATTCTGCTGTTCTGGCAGGTTTCCCGGACGGCAGCGCTTTTATTGATTCCTTATATCCTGTGGGTAACCTTTGCGGGATACCTTAACTTTGGCATCTATCTGTTAAACCGGTAATCATCAAAGCTTTTTTGTATGCCCGGGATGTCAAAAGCTGTCGTTTTATGCTATACTATTTGTGTGGCAGCCTGCCTTTATGCACAAAGCTTTCCGGACGCAGCTGCGTCCTAAAAGCCGGTGTAGAATAAGGTAGAAAACCAGTAAAACCGGGAAAACCGAAAACACCCTGTATAAATTGCCCCAAAGCACACAAACTATGGAAGGAAGCGGTTCCCTGGGCCTACCGGGGAAAGCACTCCCAAGGGAAAAAATATCCGAAATGGAGGAAAAAACCTATGAAGTCTTTCAAAATGCTGCTGCTGGCCGGCGTTCTGGCCTGCTCTGTGGCAGTCTTTTCCGGATGTACTTCCTGCAGCCGGGATGTAAACAGCTCCAGCTCATCTAAGAGCTCCAGCACAAGCTCCAGCTCCAGTTCTACTTCCAGCTCCAGCAGTACAAGCTCCAGCAGCTCCAGTTCCAGTAGTTCTGATAGCTCCGATTCTTCTTCCGATAGCTCTGGATCGTCCAACAGCTCGGACAGTTCTTCCGGTCCGTCTGATTCTTCCGGCTCTGACTCTTCTTCCAGTGAAGATTCGGAAAGCTCCTCCGGAGCCTCTGATTCCTCCGGCAGCGAGTCTGTTCCTGCCATGAGCACCGATTTTACCCAAATCGGTGCTCTGGACAGTACAAAACTGGGCTGGGGGCCCGGCGGCCCAAAGGATGACCGCAACCGCTCTCAGGGTGCGATTGCCTACCAGGAAAAATACGGCAAATATGCTGCCGACTTTATCGCTCCGGACAGCGAAAAAATATACTTAACCTTTGACGAAGGCTATGAAACCCCTCAGCGCTATACCGAAAAGCTGCTGGATACGCTAAAAGAAAAGCAGGTGCAGGCGGTCTTTTTTGTTACCTATGACTATGTAAACCGTAATCCGGACTTAGTGCGCCGGATGATTGACGAGGGGCACCAGGTGGGCAATCACAGCTATAGTCACCCATCCTTCCCCGGGGTTTCCCTGGATAAGGCCACCGAGGAGGTGATGAAGCTGCATAACCTGGTAAAAGAGCAGTTTGACTACGAAATGAACCTGTTCCGCTTCCCCATGGGGGAATTTAACGAGCAGGATCTGGCGCTGCTGCAGTCGCTGGGGTACCGGTCGGTGTTCTGGTCCTTTGCCTACCGGGACTGGGAAACCAACAACCAGATGGGAGCCACCGCCGCTTTGGAAAAAACCACCCAGGGAATTCATCCAGGGGCGATCTACCTTCTCCATGCTGTTTCCAAAGATAACTGCGATATTTTAGGGGACTTTATTGACACCTGCCGCCAGCAAGGCTATGTTTTTTCTCCCTACGACCTTGCCTGAACCACTCCGCCCGTATCTTTGCAGGTACGGGCTTTTTTGCCCTTTGCGGGGACGTGACAGCTGCGTGTCGCTGCATCATAAAATTCCCGTCCGTCAGCAAACTGAGGCCATACGGCTATTCTTCCAAGCTTAGCTGACGTAACAGCTCCCCCAGTTCCAGCCCTCTCCGATAAGCCTCCAACATCTCCTGATCTGTGTACCACTTTTTGATATGCTGGTCATTGTTCCGGTTTTTCTTGTCCATATCCACCCATGCATCACCGAAATAATATTTGCATTCGGTAAAATTACTGCTGGAGTAATAAGTATGATACCAGCTTTGATCCGACCAGCTCTCCTCTCCGGGCTTTACAATTACGGAAACCTCCACGTCATAATACCGGGAGCTCTCCGGATCTTTTTCCGTATTTTCCCATCTGGGAGGCTTTTCTATCTGTCTCTTTTTAATAACCAAAGTGACAGTTTTCTCCCCGTTTTCATCATCTTCTACAATTTTCTCCTCTACATATTGATCAAAGCCGGTATAAAAGCACCAGGTTCCGCCGTTTTCATTGGTTAAAGTAAGCACCGGCTGGGAGATTTTTGCCCAACAATACCGTTTTCCAAGCCAATCTTCAGGCTCCTCCTTTGGCACGAGATATACCGCGGCAGTCACGTCCCACTGCTGTATTTGCGCCTGATATGAAGGTAAATCCGCTATAATTTTTTTGACGGCACTGCGATCATCAGGCTCATTTTCTGCCCAAGGTTCTGTAAAAGCCAGTAAAAGCGCTATCAAAATGGCCCAAAGCAAGACCAAAATGCCCCAAAAACGTTTTGTTTGTATCATAAAATCAAGTCCTTTTCCACAAATAACTGTGCGTTTTTAGGCTTCGGCCGTGCTATGTACATAGCCCAAAAGCCCTCTCCGATGGCTTTTCAGAGAAAATAAGGAAGATGGGGCAGCTACTTCAATGCCTAAAACATAAAAACAACCGCTGATTCCCCTAACAAAGCGGTTCAAATCAGCGGTTATGCAAAGCGGAGAGAAAGGGATTCGAACCCTTGTCAGGGTATTAGCCTGAACACGATTTCCAGTCGTGCGCCTTAGACCAGCTCAGCCATCTCTCCATAACAATATTGCTTTATTATTATATCCGATATTTCCTTTTTTGTCAATCTTTTTTGGGGAGGGAATTGGACCCTGCAAAAACCTTTGGAATTTTACCTTGACAGCGGTTGGAAAAATCGTCTATACTAAAAGTGTTACGAATTTGAGGCGAAAGGACCGGGAATGTGATGGAAAGACCAGAAAATGCGGAGGGCGCCGTGGTAAACGAGGCACTGGTAAAGCAGGCCAAAGCCGCCATGCTGCCGGACGAGCTGCTGCACTCGGTAGCCGCCTTGTTCAAAATGCTTGGGGACCCTACCCGCACCCGTATTGTTCTGGCGCTGGATAAGCGGGAGCTTTGCGTAACGGACCTGGCTCATGTGATGGGCATGACGAAATCAGCGGTTTCCCACCAGCTCAGCTCTTTGCGGCAGAGTAAAATTGTCAAGGCCCGGCGGGAGGGCATCAATATCTTCTACAGCCTGGATGATCAGCACGTTACCGATATTATCGAGCTGGCGCTTACCCACATGGAACATGAATAATCCAAGAGCTTGCCGAAAGCGTTCGGCAGGCTCTTTTTTGTCTTACCGGCATGCTCTGCAAAATCCCCGCAAAGCCATAAAAATTAAAGCACTTTGCCTGGAATTCCTGTACAATCCACCCAAAAATCAGTATAATCATAGGCAGTAAGCTTTTTTAGCGGACGTCGCGCATCCCCCCTGTTTTTCAGGCCCTCTCCAGGCTTTCCTAAGGAGAAGAGCCTGGGCCCAAGCGCAAAGCCAGGCGACGTCATAAAAGCAAAAAATGATGTTGGAAAAAGCCGTTGCGGCAGAATGGAGCCCAGCCTATGTTTGAAGTATTTGACCGGATGTCTCATCACTATAACCGCACCTCTTACGAGCAGCTGAAGGATTTTATCTACCGTCAGCAGGAGAAAATGTTCGATAAGGCAGACGAAGCAAGAGAAAAAATTCAAACCCCAGAGCAGCTTGCCCGATACAATGATGAAATGCAGCAGGCGTTCGATCAGGCTATTGGGGGGGAGATTGTAACAGATGTTACATTGGATCCTCAGACTGCCCATATCCTGGATATGGGCGAGTATACTATAGAGTCGATTCTTTTCCGTTCTCGTCCTCACACTTACGTCACTGCGTCTTTGTACATCCCTAAGGGGATCACTTTGCCGGGGCCGGCGGTGCTGTTTGTTTGCGGCCACTCCAGCGAGGGCAGGATGGATGAGGATTATCAGCGGGTTTGCTACACCCTGGTAAAGGCCGGCATGATTGTTTTTGCCATAGACCCTTTAGGCCAGGGCGAGCGGGGGAATTTTTATGATTCTGCGACCAAAAGCTATCGAATCAACCGCACAACCTCGGATCATGATGCCTGTGGTATTCCCGCAGTAGCTGCCGGGAGCTATCTGCAGCGTTATTTCCTCTGTGACGAGCTCCGCGCGGTAGATTACATGCTTACCCGTCCGGAAATAGACCCAAAGCGAATTGGGGTTACCGGCAATAGCGGCGGCGGCACCCAAACCACGGCGATTATGGCAGTGGATAAACGGATTGCAGCGGCTGCTCCCGGCACCTACGTCACCTCCCGGCGGGAGTATATGTACCAGGGCCAGGCCCAGGATTCAGAGCAGATCTGGCAGGGCGTGGCAGAAAAAGGGTTTGATCATGTGAACCCGTTTTTGCTGTTTGCCCCCCGCCCGGCGGCAATTTTGGCAGTAAAATGTGACTTTTTTCCCATTGAGGGAACCCGGGAAACCTTCCGCACCGCCCAGCGCTTTTACGAAATGCTTGGCTGCAAGGAGAACATTCGTCTGTACGAGGACAATTATACCCACTCTTATACCCCCCAGCTGGCGGTTTGGGCAGCGGAGTTCTTCTCGGAGGTGTTTTTGGGCAAAAAGGTTACGGTGGATAACAGCAGTTTTATTCCCCTGCCTCCGGAAAAAATGTACGCCACCCAAACCGGCAATGTGGGCGAAAGTATTCCCGACGCCCAGCTGACTCCGGAGCAGATTCGGGAATATGCGGCAGAGCTGCGTAAAAAGCGGCTGGCCCTGCCGGAGGCCGAACGGAAGCAGCGTGCCCAAAAGTGGCTTGAGAACAAGGTTTTCCACAACCGTCTGCCGGTGGAGCTGAACCCGCGGGTGTTTCCCAAATCCGCCTGTACACAGGTGGGGGGCTTTATGGGTACCAGTGTCAGCTTTTGGACGCAGCAGCGATTGTTTGCCTACGGCGTGATCATCAAGCCGGAAGCATGGGAGCAGCAAACCGCCCTTCCCACTGTGCTGGCGGTTTGGGAGGACGGCACCAAGGCTATCAGTGCCCATGAGCAGTGGATTCGGGCGCAGTGTGAGGCCGGAAAGCAGGTGTTTGTGCTGGATGTGCCCGGCGTGGGGAACATTGAGCAGCGGGAGATGGTGTTTGGGGCCTCCTACAAGGGCGCTTATGGAACGCTGTATACACTGGCCTGCAATTTGATGTTTATGGGGGACAGTATGGCTGCTATGCGGTGCTATGACGTGCTGCGTGCGGTGGAGTTTCTGCACACGGAGTTTGGCATAGCAGAGAAGGATATTACCCTGTATTGTGAGGGGGCGTGCGGTGTTTATGGGGTGATGGCCGCTTTCCTGAACGAGAAGGTTGGGGTAGAATATGGCGAGAACCTGCTGGAAAGCGTAGAAGAGCGGTATTTGGGGGATTCGCTGTTTCAATATGACAACACCCTGCCGGTGCTGGTGCCCGGGATGTTGGAGTACTTTGATTATTATGAGTTAAAGCGGTAAGCCTTGCCATAGCCGGATGAATAGACCCGCGGTTTGATGATCTGTCAGGCTGCGGGCTTTTTATTTTTGCAAAAAATGTTTCACGTGAAACAATTGTTCTTTTTATAGCAAAGAATGCCCCTGCTTTGGTTGGCAGCTTTTCGGACAAAAATAGGGGAAATGAAGCCTAAATGACGCACTACGTCGCAATATAATATATTGACACAAAATATATCTTGATGTATAATTCAAATAAATAGATTTTCATACATTTTGGCAAAAGGAGGAGCATTATGGCATATTTTGGCTTGTGGAATCAGTGCTTGTATCAGCTGTACAGCAAAACCGGCGGCACCTTTTTTGGCTGCAGCTATCAGGATAGACTGCCCTGCAGCCTTTACCAGCCGGGGGATTATCCTCTGCTGTACACTTTCCGGGTGGACTATCGGGCTCAGTATGGCGCCAACGGGCGGGGATGTGTCAGCACCGTTTTGCCCCTGGAGGACGAGCTGCGTCTGGTAGGCAAAAAAGCCGGCCTGATCAAGCTCCCCCAAGAGTGGATGGACCAGCTGGATTGGGATGAGCTTTCTACCGTAACCTTTGACGATCCGGAGCTGAACAAGCGGTACAGCGTGCGCAGCAATCGCCCGGACTTTGTAAGGCTGGCATTTGCCGATAACCGCCTTACCCAGCAATGGGATAGTAAAAAGTGCAGGTTGTCCTGCTTCCCTCAAAGCGAGGAGGGCGGCCAGCATCTTTTGGAAATCGAGCTGACCAAAAGCTTTCAGGATGATCTGCTGTTTGGAAAAGCCCCCGATGTCAACGACCTGGCAGAAATGGGAGAGCTTTGCCGCACCGCCGCCTACTGTCTCCGCCAGTTTAGAATGGAAGGGCTGTAAACCTTTGGCCCACAGAACAAAAAGCGGCTGTCACGTCCCCTGTAAAAGCATAAAACTGCCCCGGAATCGGAAGTTTTACCTCCCGGTTCCGGGGCAATTTTTTGCTTTGTATTGCACTCTGGCCTGCACGACGTCCTGCATTGCCGATGTTCCGTGCCTTTTCTTCAGGCCGGTTCCTTTTTTATTTTCAGGGCGCGCATGGCATTCAGGATAGCCAATACCGACACGCCTACATCCGCAAAAACCGCCGCCCACATGGAGGCATATCCTGCCGCGCCTAAAATCAGCACCAGCAGCTTTACCCCAAGGGCAAACACAATATTCTCTTTTACAATCCCCATAGTTCTGCGGGAAATTGCCATGGCATCTGCAAGCCGGGAGGGTTCGTCGGTCATAATTACAATATCCGCTGCCTCAATCGCTGCGTCTGACCCAAGGCCGCCCATAGCTGCGCCTAAATCTGCCCGCGCCAGCACGGGAGCATCATTAATGCCGTCGCCAACAAAAACAAGCTTTCCTTTTTCTGTCTTTTGGGCAAACAGCTCCTCCACCTTTGCTACCTTATCTCCCGGCAGCAGCTCGGTAAAGGCTTGGTCCAGCCCCAACTGCCCGGCTACCTGCTCCCCGATCCTTTTGGTATCTCCGGTAAGCATCACGGTTTGCCTAACGCCTGCGTTTTTCAGGCTGCGAATCGCCTCCGCTGCATCCGGCTTTACTTGGTCCGCAATTAAAATACTGCCCTGATATACCCCCTCTGCCGCTACATAAACAACCGTACCGGCGGCATGCTCCTCCGGCTGCGGTAACGAGAGCCTTGCCAGCATCTTTTGGTTGCCTGCAGCTACCTGCCTGCCATCTACCTTTGCGACAACGCCGCAGCCTGCAATCTCCTGCACATCAGTTACCCGTGTGCTGTCCAGTCCTTTACCATAAGCCTCCTTTAACGAGAGGGAAATAGGATGGTTGGAGTAACTTTCCGCATAAGCCGCCAGCTCCAGCAGCTGCTCCGGAGAGCCCACTGCAGGCCGGATCTCCTGCACCCGGAAAACTCCCTGGGTCAGGGTGCCGGTTTTGTCGAACACTACAATCTCCGCCTGGGCAAGCGCCTCCAGATAGTTGCTGCCTTTAACCAAAATTCCACTGCGGGAGGCTGCCCCCAATCCGCCAAAGAAGCTAAGGGGCACCGAGATTACCAGCGCGCAGGGACAGGAAATTACCAGGAAGGTAAGGGCACGGTATATCCAGTCCGCCCAAGCAGCCCCCGGCAGCACCAGTGGCGGAATAACTGCCAGCAGCACAGCCAGAATGACTACCGCAGGGGTGTAATACCGGGCAAATTTGGTAATAAAGTTTTCCGAACGGGATTTCAGGCTCCCTGCATTCTCCACCAGATCCAAAATTTTGCTTACAGTGGATTCCCCATACTCTTTGGTTACCCGGGCGGTCAGCACCCCGTTCAGGTTGATGCACCCGCTTAACAAAGCGTCTCCAGGCCCTGCCTCTCTGGGGACTGACTCGCCGGTTAAAGCGGCGGTATCCAGCATGGAGCTCCCCTCGGTTACCTCGGCATCCAGCGGCACCTTTTCTCCGGGCTTTATGACGATCAGCTCCCCGATTTCCACTTCATCGGGGTCAACCTTTTCCGGCTCGCCATCCCGCAGAACATAGGCGTAATCCGGGCGGATATCCATCAAATCCGTAATCGACTTCCGGGATTTTGCCACCGCCATGCTCTGGAACAGCTCCCCAACCTGATAAAACAGCATTACGGCAACCCCTTCGGGATACTCGCCGATGATAAACGCTCCAACAGAAGCAATCGCCATCAAAAAATTTTCGTCAAATACCTGACCATGAGCAATATTGCGGGCGGCCTTCCATAAAACATCTCCCCCTGCCAGCAAAAAGGCGGCAAGGAACACCCCAAGCCTTACCCAATAGCCGGAGAACGGGATCAGCAGCCCCGTCACAAAAACGATACCCCCTGCCGCTATCCGTGCTATCCGCTTTTGATTGGCATTCCACTTTTTCATGGCAACAGCCTCCCGCTATGCTTTCACAACTTCCACATCCGGCTCCAGCTTCTTCACAATAGCGGTGGCCTGTTCCACGATAGCGGGCATGGCCTCCCGCTCAGCCTCCAAAGTCATTTTGGTGGTCATAAAGTTTACCGAGGCCGCAGTAATACCGGGAATCTTCTGTACCTCCGCCTCAATTTTAGCAGCACAGTTTGGAAAGTCCAACCCAACTAACCGAAACGCCTTTTTCATAAAAATGCCTCCCTTTCTTTGGGCTTTTGCCCTTACAATAAGTATTAGTGTATGTTGCTGTAGTCTTTGCGGACGTCCTGCCCGCCTGTGTTTTGGAACATTGCGGAAAGCCTCTTTTTGTTTGAAAGCCCCCGTTTTGAATAATTGAGCAATCACTCAACTTCTGCTGTTATTATAATTGAACAACTACTCAATTGTCAAGGGGTTTTTGAAAAATTTACGAAGCGCAGCGGAGTAAATTTTTTTGGCCATGTGGAGAGGGAGGCGCAGCCGACCGGTTTCCACGGCCATTTGAATCCCGCAGGGTATTCCTTAAAAAAGTCCCTTTATGCGAAGCGGAGGGATTGGCCATGCCCGCAAGGGCGGCCGGAGCCTTATCCTTACAGGAAGACTATATAAGAGGAATAAAGGAATTTAGTTAAACAATAAAATATCTCCCCAGCCAAGATGATTTTAAGAAATTTAATAATTTATCCGACGAATGTTTAAGGCTTGCCGATGTTTCTTAAGCCTTATTTAAGGTTCAGGCGGTATGATAAGGGCATCCTAAGAAAAAAGGAGAGCTTTATGGATTATCGCAACGAATGGAAGCATATTATTAGCTTTTCGGACAGGATCGCGCTGCGCCAGCGTCTGGGTGCTGTGATGTCTCCGGATCCCCATGCCGGCAGGGACGGCTTTTATACTATTCGGAGCCTTTACTTTGACACCCCCTCCGACAAAGCTCTGCGGGAGAAGATCGACGGGGTGAATGAGCGGGAGAAATTTCGTCTCCGGCTGTATAACGGAGACAGCACGGTGATTCATCTTGAGAAAAAAAGCAAATTCAACGGCCTGTGCCAAAAGCGGGCAGAAAACCTTACAGCCAAAGAGGTGCAGGCGCTGCTGGACGGAAACACCGCCTGGATGCCAACAAGCCAAAAACCCCTTGTAATAGAGCTTTACAGTAAGATGCAATCCCAGCAGCTGCGCCCTAAAACCATTGTGGAATATACCCGTGAGCCCTATGTTTACCCACCTGGCAATGTGCGGGTAACATTGGATTATCATATCCGTACAGGGCTGTACAGTACCGATTTTCTAAACCCGCAAAGCCTTACCGTTCCGGCAGGGGAGCAGGTGATTTTGCTGGAGGTAAAGTGGGACGAATTTTTGCCGGAGGCTATCCGGCGGGCGGTACAGCTTTCAGGACGGCACAGCACAGCGTTTTCCAAGTACCAGGCCTGCAGGCTGTACGGGTAATTTTTGCCCCCGGTGCGCCAAGCTTTCACGAAAGCAGAAGACATAACGACGTCTTACAATAGAAATAAAACGAAAGATACTACACATTGATTTGCAGAGAAGGAGTATTACTATGATAAATTTTTCTGACATTTTTAAATCCAGCTTTTTGGAGAATATTACCGGAGTTTCCCTTTTGGATATGGCTATTGCCCTGATTCTTGCCTTTGGGGTGGGGATGTTTATCTTTTTGATCTACAAAAAAACCTTTGCCGGGGTGATGTATTCCTCCAGCTTTGGCGTTACATTGATTGCTCTTACCATGATTACTACCCTGGTGATTCTGGCAGTTACCTCCAACGTGGTGCTCTCTCTTGGTATGGTGGGCGCCCTTTCGATTGTACGGTTCCGTACCGCTATTAAGGAGCCCTTGGACATCGCTTTTCTGTTTTGGTCTATTGCAGCCGGTATTGTTTTGGCGGCGGGGATGATCCCTCTGGCGGTAATCGGCAGCGTGGGCATTGGGCTGATCCTGCTGGTATTTGCCAACAAAAAGCCCTCAGAAAATCCTTTTGTAGTGGTAATTGGATGTAGCAGCCCAGAGGGGGAGGCCCGCGCCAAAGCCTTTTTGGAGCAGCAGGTAAACCGGGCTGTGCTGAAAAGCCAGAGCGCCCGAGCCGGGCAGATTGAGCTGAATTATGAGGTGCGGCTGAAGTCCGGCAACGGCGGATTTATTACCGAGCTTTCCCAGCTGGATGGGGTGGAAAGCGCTGTTCTGGTAAGCTATAACGGGGATTATCTGGGATAAAGCCGGCATAAATCAACAGAAAGGATGGGCGAATGAATGCTCAAACACCGATATATTGATAAAATCTGCTGTTTTGTCATGGTGATTTGCCTGGCTGTTGCCCTTTTGCTGGGAAACCTCTCCTTTGCCCAGGCGGAAAATCAGATGGGATATGAAACCCGCCTGTTTGACACCTCCCGGGTACACACCATTGACCTGGTGATGGAGGATTGGGAAGGCTTTTTGGCAACCTGCACCGACGAGCAGTACGTCGCCTGCAGTGTGGTGATTGACGGCGAGGCTTATAAAAACGTGGGAATCCGCGCCAAGGGGAACAGCTCCCTTACCACGGTGCAGTCCTATGGCAACAACCGGTACAGCTTCAAAATCGAGTTCGATAAGTATCATTCCGGCGGCAGCTACTACGGCCTGGATAAGCTGGCGCTGAATAACATCGTGCAGGATAACACCTATCTCAAGGACTACCTCTCTTACACGCTGATGGCCCGTGCGGGGGTGGCTTCGCCGCTGTGCAGCTTTGTTTATATCACGGTAAACGGAGAGGACTGGGGGCTTTATCTGGCGGTAGAGGGGGTTGAAGAGGCTTTTCTCCAACGCAATTACGGCTCGAATTACGGCAAACTTTACAAGCCGGACAGCACGGATATGGGCGGCGGGGGAGCCGGCGCCAAAGGGGACTTTTCGCCTGAAAATCCGCCCAATTTTGGGGACGGGCAGCCGGCGGGAAGCTTTTCGGGCAACGGGCAGCCCCCCGTGGAGGATGACGGCGCTTTTGACGGCAACGGCCAGCCCCCTGAGCTGCCCCAAGGCTTCCAGGAAAGGAATGCCGGAAATATGGAGCCTGCAGGGAATCCTCCCGGTGGGCAGAATGAGCAGGGCGGCAGGAACGGAGAGGCCTTGCCTAAGGCCGGAGAATCGGGGGATGCACTGCTGTCCCAAGGGCAAGAGGACGCTGGAAATGCCCCTGCAGAGGGGGAAACCCCAGGGCAGAACGCCGGCAACCGAGGCTTTGGCAACCGGGGCGGCTTTGGCGGAGGCATGGGCAGTATGGGCAGCAGCGACGTCAAGCTGCAATACATTGACGACGACCCGGCCAGCTACAGCAATATTTTTGAGAACAGCAAAACCGATGTTACCGAGCAGGACCAACAGCGGCTGATTGCCTCCCTAAAGGCCCTTTCGGAGGGGGATGCTTCAGCGGTGGATATCGAGCAGGTAATCCGGTACTTTGCGGTGCATAACTTTTTGTGCAATGATGACAGCTACACCGGCAGCATTGTCCATAACTACTACCTGTATGAGAAGGACGGACAGCTTGCCATGATCCCGTGGGACTACAACCTGGCCTTTGGAGGCTTTGGAGGTGGGGACGCCACCGGGCAGGTCAACTTGCCGATTGACTCCCCGGTAAGCAGCGGGGAGCTTTCTGACCGCCCTATGGTGGCCTGGATTTTTGAGGATGAACAGTATACGCAGCAGTATCACCAGGTTTATAAGGAGTTTCTGCAGCAATTTGAGGACGGCTCTTTTATAGCTTTGGTGGACGAAACTGCCGCCTTAATTTCCCCCTATGTGGAAAAGGACCCTACCGCCTTTTGCAGCTTTGAGGAATTTGAGCAGGGAGTTGCTGTGCTGAAGGAGTTTTGTCTTTTGAGGGCAGACAGCGTGGAGGGCCAGCTGGATGGCGCCATTCCTTCCACCACCGAGGGCCAGCGGGAGAACGGCTCCGCCTTAGTGGATGCTTCTCATCTATCCCTTTCCGCCATGGGCAACAACAATGAGGGCGGCGGCAACCGGGGCGGCTTTGAGCGGCAGCAGGGGCAGCTTGACGGACAGGAGGCGGGAAATTCCCCCGCACAGCCAGAGGGCAATGCCGGAGAAGGTGAGTTCCAGCCAGCCCAGCGGATGGCTTTTCCGGAAATGGGCAGAGGGGAGCAGCCAGGCAGCGGCGGCTCCGGGGAGGGGCAACAGCTGATTTTACTGCTTGTTTCCGGGACGGTACTGCTGGCGGGAGTTTTGGTGGCTAAGCTTTACAAAAAATGGTAGCCGGACCCTGCAGAACACAGAGGAATTTCCCCCAAAATATTAGACGCCTGCCCCCGCTTACGTCCTAAAAGGACAGAAAGCGGGGGCAGGCGCTTTTTTTCGGCTTAACGGAATAGACTTATACCATTCACTAAAAAGGTGTGAAAGATTCTTTGTAATTTCATAAATTTTTCATAAATATCAGATATAATATAAACGTGAAGAGAAACGAAAAGCTCGCTTACAAACCCTGTGCATATGGATAAGGAGAATGTTTATGAAATACAGTTATGAGAAGTATGGAAAAGCGGGAGAACAGCCGGAGAATAAAACCACTATCGTTTGTGTTACCAATCAGTTTAGCTGTGAGAGGCTGATCCGGGCCGGCCGGGTGATCGCCAATATTTCGGGGACAGAACTGCTGGTGGTTCATGTTACCCACCCAACCTTTGCCGGAACAGACGGCGAGGCTATGCAGCATCTGTTCGATGTATCCAAGGAGAACGGCGCGGATATGTCTATTTTATATTACGACGACCCTGCTAAAGCGCTGATTCGTTTTCTGAAGCAGAACCGGGCGGTGAATGTGGTTACCGGTATGCCTCAGGCCCGCAACTCGGTACTGCAGGCCCTTTGGAACAAGTTTACCCACATTTCCTTTTTTACAGTGGACAGCGAAGGCGGCTTTTCCAGCCTGCCCACGGAGGATGATATCGCCTGAAGCGGTGATCAGGCGGCAAAAACGAGGAGGGAGCATTTATGAAAATTACAAACGACAGCTTTGTGTCGTCTGACGGCAAAACCCTGGTTTCCTATCTCCAGGTGCAGCCGGACGACGGGCAGCCGGTAAAGGGCATTGTGCAGATCGTACACGGCATGTGCGAGTATATTGACCGTTACCGGGATTTTATGGAATATCTGGCTCAGGCGGGGTATATCGTTGTGGGGCATGATCACCTGGGCCATGGCAAAACCGCCGGCTCAGAGGAAAACCTGGGCTATTTTGCCCCAAAGGACGGCTACAAATATCTGATTGCGGACGTCACTTTGCTGGCGGAGATGATCCGCAAAGAGCACCCGGGGCTGCCGTACTTTTTGATGGGCCACAGCATGGGCTCCTTTGTGGCAAGGCTGGCAACCTTGGAGATGAAGGATTTTCTGGCCGGGGCTGTTTATTCCGGTACCGGGGCCGGCAACCCCGCAGGCCCGGTGGGGATCGGGATTGTGGATCAGGTTATCCGGAAAAAAGGGGTGCGCTACCGTCCCCAAATGGTAACACAGATGGCCTTTGGCACCTACAACAGCCACTTTCGTCCCCAGCGTACCGATAAGGACTGGCTTTCTCGGGATACCGAAATGGTGGACCGCTACTGCCAGGACCCTTACTGCAATTTTACCTTTACTGCCAGCGCATATCGGGATTTGTTTCTGCTCAACCGGCTTTCCAATACAAAAGAATGGTTTCAGCGGTACCCCAAGCAGCTGCCGGTATACTTTTTCTCCGGGGACCAGGACCCGGTGGGCAGCTATGGCAAAGGGGTGGAAAAGGTGGTAAAGCAGCTGCGTCAGGCAGGGGTGCGGGAGGTTTCTCTGCGCCTGTACCATGAGGGACGGCATGAAATGCTGAACGAAACCAACCGTGCGGAGGTTTATCAAAACCTGCTGGATTGGCTGGAGCAGCATATTCCGGCGCCTGCCTCCGGGACGTAACAGCCGGTTTATTTTGCCGGGCTTCCGTATAAAAGCTCCCGGCTCCGGCGTCTTTTCAGGGACGTCGTGAGCCGGGAGCTTTTGTGCGTTATTTTAATAGTTTTCCGCCTGCTTTTGAAAAAACGCCTGCGGATGGCTGCATACCGGGCACTTGGCCGGGGCCTCCATTCCGGTGTAAATAAAGCCGCAGTTCCGGCAGACCCAGGCAACCGGCTGGGGCTTTTTGAAAACCTCCCCCTTGCTCAGGTTGTTTTTCAACGCGGTGTACCGCTGGTCGTGGGCTTTTTCAATGCTGGCCACCTGGTCAAACCGCCGGGCAATGTCCTGAAAGCCCTCCTCCCGGGCCACCTTGGCATATTCGGCGTACATTTCGCTCCACTCAAAATGCTCTCCCTCCTGGGCGGATGCCAGATTCTCCGTTGTGCTGGAGATGCTGCCGCCGTAAATGGTTTCCATCCAAACGGTGGCATGGGCCAGCTCGTTTTTGGCGGTTTCCTGGAAGATGGCGGCAATCTGCCGGTAGCCCTCCTTCCGGGCCTTCTCGGCGTAGATTTCATACTTCACCGCTGCCTGAGACTCCCCAGCCAGGGCGGACACCAAATTTCCCTCGGTACGGCTTCCTTTTAAATCCATAAAAATCCTCCTTTTTTGCCCGTTTGGGCGCAGCTTTACACCATTTTTCGGCTTTTTGGGGGACGAAACAGCTCTTACTGTTCCGCGGCCCTGTTGAAAGCCCCATGGTTATGAAAACATCCCGGAAAGCAGTGCCGTTGTGTTGCTGGAAAGGGTAAACGCACTGCCGTCCTGGCTGTATTCGCCTGTAATAGGCAGGTTTGCGGCAGGCAGGTAGCCCAGCCGGGTCATATACTCCGCGGCTCTCTGCCGTTCCTCAAAATCCAGGTAGCTGATGTCGGTATCAATCAGGTTGATAATCGTTTTAAACAAAATCTCCCCTGTGGGAGAGAGGGCCGTGTCCAGCCGGTTGTTAATGATCTGTGCGGTAAACTCAGCGGCAATTTCCGCCCGGGTAAGCTCCCCGCCGGGAAAGTTCTGGTAGGTAAGGATATTCAGCGCTTTTTTGCCGTCAATCAGCTGCAGGCCCTTGGTAAGCGGGATCACCCCCGAGCCGGCAGGCGAGGTTACGTCAAACTTGAGATTGTATTCCACCGAGCCTATAGCATCCGCGATTTTGAGAAAGTTGTCCCACTGCATCCGCACATAGCGGTCAATCCGGATGCCAAAGGTCTCCTGCAGACTTTGCAGCACCAGAGCGTACCCCCCATAGCGGTAAACGTCTGAAAGGGGAGAGGAAGAGCCGTTGACCTCCACGATGGTTTGGGGCGGAAAAGCAAATACCGGGATCTGCCCGTCCTCCGGATTAAACTGCACCAGAATATAGGTGTAAGCCACATCTTCCTTTTTTTCCGAGCCAATGAACAGCACTGTCAGGCTGTGGGCGGGGTCAGGGTAGTAAAAATCAGCCTGAGAAGAGGAGGCCTGTACCGGTGTTTGCCGGGGCGCAGGGGCCGGGAGGGTGTTCTCCCAGGCAAGAAAAGCCGCCGCGATGCTGAACAGCAGCAAAAAAGAGGTACAAAAGGCCAGAATAAAATACCGCACACGGTAAGAATCTCTTCGCGCCATAGCCTTTCCCCTTTCCCTTAGTTTCTCTCCAGCAAAAGTGTTGGATGAAAAGGCGGGTTTTATACAGCAAAAATTGAACATATTGCCGGAATCCGGCCAAAAGGCGGCAAAAAGTATTTACAGCCCTTTTGTGCTGTGCTATAATAAATCGACATAATTAGAGAAACCCCTGCACCACCCTGCCCGCTTCTGTCCTAAAACCAAAGAAAAAGGAGAACCTGAGGATGATTCGCTTATACAAAAACGGCGTTTGGCTGCTAAACGGCGCCAAAGTCATTGAGGATACCCCTGAAGCCCCCCGGCAGCTCCAGCAGGAGCTTGGCTCCCTGCCAGACAAGGCCGAAGCCGCCAAAGGCACCATGGCTTACTCGATTTTAGAGGCTCACAACACCTCCGGCAGTATGGACAAGCTGAAAATCAAGTTTGACGCCATGGCCTCCCACGACATTACCTATGTGGGCATTATCCAAACCGCCCGGGCCAGCGGTATGGAGCAGTTCCCCCTGCCCTATGTACTCACCAACTGCCACAACAGCCTTTGCGCCGTTGGGGGCACTATCAATGAGGACGACCACCTGTTCGGCCTTTCCGCCGCCAAAAAGTACGGGGGCATCTACGTGCCTGCCCATCAGGCGGTAATCCACCAGTATATGCGGGAGATGATGTCCGGCTGCGGCAAAATGATCCTTGGGTCAGACAGCCACACCCGCTACGGCGCTTTAGGCACCATGGCTATTGGCGAGGGCGGCGGCGAGCTTGCCAAGCAGCTTTTGGGCGGCACCTATGACGTCAACCGCCCCGGTGTTATCGCGGTGTATTTAACCGGCAAGCCGGCCCCCGGCGTAGGCCCGCAGGACGTCGCCCTTGCCATTATTGCAGCGGTTTTTGCCAATGGCTATGTAAAAAACAAAGTTATGGAGTTTGTGGGTGACGGCATTGCTAACCTCAACGCCGAGTACCGCAGCGGCATTGACGTTATGACAACCGAAACCACCTGCCTTTCCTCTATTTGGAAAACCGACGAAAAAATCCGGGAGTTTTACGCCCTCCATGGCAGAGAGCAGGATTACCGGGCACTTTCTCCCGCCGATGTAGCCTATTATGACGGCATGGTGGAGGTGGATCTTGCAAAGGTTCGCCCTATGATTGCCCTGCCCTTCCACCCCAGCAACGCCTATGCTATTGAGGACCTGAACCGGAACCTGAAGGACATTCTTCACGCCGTAGAACAAACCGCGGCCCAGCAGCTTTCCGCCCGGGACTTCAAACTGACCGACAAGATCGAAAACGGCAGGCTTCGGGTAGAACAGGGCGTCATTGCGGGCTGTGCCGGCGGCACCTATGATAACTTAGTGGACGTGGCGGATATTCTGGCCAACCGCTCTATCGGCAGCGGAGAATTTGCCCTGAGCATTTATCCCTCCAGCCAGCCGGTATTTATGGAGCTTGTTTCCAACGGCTCGGTTTCCCGGTTTATGGAGGCCGGAGCCACGGTGCGCACCGCCTTCTGTGGCCCCTGCTTCGGTGCTGGGGACGTGCCTGCCAACAACTGCCTGAGCATCCGCCACTCTACCAGGAACTTCCCCAACCGGGAGGGCTCCAAGCCCATGAACGGCCAGATTGCCTCGGTAGCGCTGATGGACGCCCGTTCCATTGCGGCCACCGCTGTCAACGGCGGCATTTTAACTCCCGCAACTGACCTGGACCTGAGCTTTACCAAGCCCAAGTACTATTTTAATCAGACGGTATACCAAAACCGTGTCTATAACGGCTACGGCAAGGCCCAGCCTTACCAGGAGCTGCGCCTTGGGCCCAATATTGCCGATTGGCCCAAAATGTCCGCCTTAACAGAGGACCTGCTGCTGCAGGTGGCCTCAGAAATTCACGACCCGGTTACCACCACCGATGAGCTGATCCCCTCGGGAGAGACCTCCAGCTACCGCTCCAACCCCTTAAAGCTGGCGGAATTCACCCTTTCCCGCAAGGATCCCGGCTATGTGGAGCGTGCCAAAGCTATGCAAAGGATTGAAGCCGCCCGCCTGGAGGGAACCTCCCCCATAGCCGCAGAACCGGCTCTGCAGGACGTCTTTGCGCGGATAAAAGCGCTGCCCTGCGGGGAGATTGACCCCAAAGCCACCGGCGTAGGCAGCCTGGTTTACGCTGTAAAGCCCGGGGACGGCTCTGCCCGGGAGCAGGCGGCCTCCTGCCAAAAGGTGCTGGGGGGCTGGGCCAACATCGCCCGTGAGTACGCCACCAAGCGGTACCGCAGCAATCTTATCAACTGGGGCATGCTGCCCTTCCTGTTTGGGGACGAAGCGCTTCCCTTTGCCTTGGGAGATTACATTTTCATCCCTGGCGTGCGGCAGGCTGTGGAGCAAAAGCGGGAGGATATCATCGCATACGTGCTGCCCGGCAACGGCGGAGAGACCAAAAAAATAACCCTGCGGCTCTCCGACCTCACCGACGATGAACGTCAGATTATATTAGCCGGATGCCTTATAAACTTTAATCGCAGATGATCCGCAGCGAGCCCGCGGAAACAGCCGGCTTTCTCCTTTACAAACCCCTTGTTGTCTGCTATACTGGAGATAATAATGAATTCATCATAAAGTAAAGGAGAAGTCCGAATGAAAAGACTGTTTTCATTTGTTAAAGCGGCTGTGTCCCTTGCCCTTGCCGCGGCTCTGGGTATTGGGTCTGTTTTTGTTGTTTCCGCGCATCATCAGGGGGCTTCCGGCCAGTGCGGAATCAGCCATACCCATTGCGCCGGTGAGAGCTGTACCCTTGATCATCTGCATTGCTCCGGTATTTCCTGTTCCATAAGCCATAGCCACTGTACAGACGTCGCCTGTACCGCCAGCCATGAGCATTGCCCTGAAATGCTCTGCAGCCTGAGCCATACCCACTGCACGGAAGCTTTTTGTACCCTGGAGCACACCCACTGCAACGGTTTGCAGAATTTATGGCACAGGCATGGCTGCTCCTATGGGATTGCTGCCGGCCTGCAGCTGTTCATGCCTGCACAGCAGCCTGAACCGGAGGCTTCCCCCTGGGTACAACAGTCCGAACCGGAGAGATCTTCTTCCGTACAGCAGCAGGAAAGCAGTACGGCTCCGGCCTATGAATACGGTTATGGGAATGGATATCATCATTCTCAAGGTTCCCATCACTCCGGCAGGCATCATCACTGAAAAGAAAGAAAAAAGCGGGAGTTTTCCCGCTTTTTTTGCTGCAAAAAATTTCGGCTGACCTAAAAAGCAGGATTTGTAAAAATATGGAAATGACAGAAGGCTGATGTTAAGCTTTCCCCCTGTGGGATTCAGGAAAAAAGGAGAGCAAAATAAGCCCAAAACAGGCCAAAATCAGGGAAAATGAAGGCAAAATTGAGGAGAATTGTTAATAAACAGTGAACAAACAGCTTGCTGCTTGCATTTCCTGTCGGTTTCTGTTACAATACTATATTGAAAAAGCAGAGTAGGATTTTGCGCGTTGTATCCGGTTTTCCGGGTGCGCCAGTGCCGTCTGAACGGGGAGTTGTCAGGCGGACGAAAAGCCGTTGGCTTACGGTGCAGAATCCGCATCCCGCTGCTGCATACCGGAGAATAACCTCCTCTATGCGGCATTTTGTACGCGCTGTCAGCCATAAAAAAGCTGATAGCTAAGCCGTTTTGGGGAATAGGGCGGCTGAAGTTCAGCTGCCCTTTTTACAGTTGTGAGGCAAAAACAGTTTTGCTGTGCCGCAGGTGTTTTTTGCCTTTTGGGCTCCCGGTTCTGCTTCCGGGACGTCCCGCAGCTGTTACGTCCCCAGCATTGTGAGGAGGTTTTTACCGTGACCGAACCAAGTAAGACAAAGCTTTTCCCGCTGCCCTTTACCAAAGAGTACTGGCAAACTGCCGTCCGGGAGGGCAAACAGCTGCGGATGCTGGCTGTGGCCGCATTGCTGGTGGCCCTGCGAATTGTGATTTCGTCTTTTTTTATCCCGATCGGGGAGAACCAGCGGATCTATTTCAGTTTTTTTGTAAATGCCCTTGGTTCGCTGATTTATGGGCCGGTGGTATCTCTGGGTACAGGGTTTGTCAGCGATATTTTGGGGTATATTATTCACCCCACGGGGGAGTTTTTTCCTGGTTACACCCTTACCACCATGATGGGTGCTTTTACCTACGCGGTGTTCTTTTACCGCGCCAGAATCACGGTTTTGCGGATTACTTTGTGTAAAATCTGCGTAAATCTGCTGGTAAACGTGGGGTTAGGGGCGTTGTGGAGCACCATTCTGTATGGCAAGGGGTATCTTTATTATCTGACCAAAAGCCTGATAAAAAATATCGGCATGTTGCCCGTTGAGGTAATTGTGCTGGTGCTGTTTTTTCAGATGATGCTGCCGGTGGTAAGCAGACTGAAGCTGACGCCGCCTCAGCCTACCACCAGAATTCCGTTCTTTTAAGGGGGACGGAAGTGGGCAGGTACGTCCCCAAAGCATAACTTTTACGGAGAGAGAAGGATTGCCATGAGCCGCACCGTTCGAGTAAAAAACCTGATTTTTGGGGAGGGAAAGCCAAAGCTTTGCATCCCGTTGATGGGAAAAAACCGGCAGGAGCTGGAGCAGGGCTTGGCAGAGCTGCATCCCTTTGTGGAAAGCGGCACCTGCGATTTGGTAGAGTGGCGGGTGGATCATCTGGACCGGCCGGAGGACACCGCTTACACGATGGAGCTGCTGGAATTTGTGGCGTCACGGCTGCAAAACTGCCCTTTGCTGGTTACTTTTCGGACGAAAGCGGAGGGGGGCGCTTATGCCGGTGTGTTTGACGCCGCTGCCTATCGGAAGCTGTTGGAGGGGGTTATTGCCTCCGGGTTGGCGGATTTGGTGGACATTGAGCTGCTGCCCTTTGCCGGCTTGGCGGAACGGCTGATTGCCGCCGCCAAAAAGGCGGGGGTAGCTGCGGTGGTTTCCAGCCATGACTTTGTGAAAACGCCCTCCCGGCAGGAGATGGCAGGCAGGCTGGTTCGAATGGCTGAATTAGGTGCAGATTTGCCTAAGCTGGCGGTTACTCCCAACAGCCCGGAGGACCTGCTGGAGCTGCTGTGTGCCACCCAAGAGGCCAGCCGGAAAATTGACGGGCCGGTGGTTACCATGTCCATGAGGGGGATGGGCCTTTTAAGCCGGATTGCCGGAGAGTGCTTTGGCAGTGCCATGACCTTTGGCGCGGCGGGAAAGGCCTCTGCTCCCGGGCAGATTGACGCGGGGACGCTGGCGGAGATGCTGGAGGTTCTTCACCAAAATCTTTCCTGATTGTGGAAAACTTGAGCCCAAAGCGGACGATTGCTCCGCTTTGGGCTCTTTTTGCGTTTAGTTAGGGCGGGGGAACGCGAAAACCATTTCGTCCACCCTTTACAGGGAGAGAAATTCGTTTGACCACGCTGGAAAGGGGAGAAAAACGCTGGCATGAGATGAAAAGGCGGCAGTTACGTCCCGAAAAATGGGATTTGGTATAAATAATTGTACTTTATTGCCGTTCATGCTATAATAATGTCACTATACATGGGAAATGGAGAACAGCAATGGTTCACTTTATTTTAGGGCAAGCAGGAACCGGGAAAACAACCCTGCTCCAGCAGCAGGCGGCCCAGGCGGCAAAACAGGGCAAACGGGTGCTGGTTTTGGTGCCGGAACAGTACTCCTTTGAAACGGAACGGGCTATGTATGAGCAAATGGGCTTCAGCTATTCTGCTCAGATGGAAGTACTCAGCTTTAGCCGGCTGGCGGAGCTGATTTTCCGGGAATATGGCGGCCTGGCCGGCCGTTATGTGGACGACAGTGCCCGCCATATGCTGATGAGCATTACCTTGCAGGAGCTGCGGGACAGCTTGGAGCTCTACTCCGCAAGGCTTTCCGGCAGCGCCATGCTTACTGCCATGGTGGAAATGGTGGGGGAGTTCAAAAACGCGGGCATCCCCCCGGAAGAGCTGCGGGAGCAAGGGAAAACCATCGCTGACCCTATACTGCGCGGGAAGGTGGAGGAGCTTTCCCTGATCTATACCCTGTACCAAAGCCTGCTGGAAAAGAGCTTTGCCGACCAAAAGGACGATCTGATCCGTGCCTGCAGGCTGCTGGAGGGCAGAGATTTTTTTAAGGGCTGCTCGCTGTTCTTTGATTCCTTTAAGGGCTTTATGTTCGGAGAGTTTCGGATGCTGGAGCAAATGCTTTCCGGCGCTCAGGACGTCACCTTTGCCTTTTGCTGCAACGGCCTGTATGACAGCCGCCAGGGTACCGGAGTGTTTTCTCCCGTGCAGGAGACTATCGGCAGGCTGCTGCGGATGGCGGCGAAACTTTCGGTACCGGTAGCAAGCCCGGTGATGCTGGACGTCCCAAAGCGGTTTGAGACGCCGGAGCTTGCTCACCTTTCCCACCAGCTGTTTGCCCCCACGCCCCAGCCCTTTGAGGAACTGTGCGAGGCGGTACAGGTGGTGCGGTGTGAAAATCCTTACGATCAGCTGGAGTATGTGGCCTCGGCTATTTGGAGGCTGGTGCGGGGCGAGGGGCTTCGGTTCCGGGACGTTGCGGTAATTGGACGCTCCATGGAGGAACTGATTCCCCCGCTGGAATCAATCTTTGAGAAGTATGAGATCCCCTACTTTATGGACAGGCGGCTGGATATTGAGGGCCAGCCTCTGCCCAGCCTGGTGCTTACCGCCTTGGAGGCGGTGCGGGGCAGCGGTTTGGATACCGACAGTGTGATTCGGCTTTCCAAATCTCCTCTTTTGGGGGTATCCTCTGACGATGCCGCCATGCTGGATAACTACTGCTATACCTGGAGGATTGGCAGAGGGCAGTGGGGAGAGGCCTTTCAGGAACACCCGGATGGATTTGGAGGCAGTTTGTCCTTAGAGGAGGCGGAGCGGCTGGAGCGGATTGAGGCGGCCCGGCAGAGGATAGCGGAGCCGTTGTTCCGGCTTTCCGCCAAGATTGAGAGCTGTGATGGAGAGGGCTTTGCCCGTGCAGTGTATGAGTACTTAGAGGAAACCGGGGCGACCCAGCGGCTGTGGCAGCAGGATGACCCCTGGAGCCCTCAGCTGTGGGATAAATTTGTGGATCTGCTGGATCAAACAGCGGGGATTTTGAAAGGGGTGCGGTTCCCCAAGGTGCGGTTTGGAGAGCTGCTGCGGCTGGGCCTGCAAAGCTGTGAGATTGCCCTGATCCCCCAGACGATGGACCAGGTGACAGTTGGCGCGGCGGACCGGATTCGTCCCGGAAAGCCGAAGGCGGTGTTTCTTATTGGGGTGAACCAAGGGGAATTTCCTGCCAAAATTGCAGGCGGAGGGCTGCTTTCAGACAGTGAACGTCAACTGCTTACCCAAAGCGGGTTGGAGCTTTCAGAAACGGCAGCCCAGCGGGCGGTGGGGGAAAAGTACTTTGCCTATGCGGCGGCCCTTTCCCCCTCCCGGCGGCTGTATCTATGCCACACCGCTGCCGATATGACAGGAGGCGCAAAAGCCCCTTCTGTTTTGTTGGAGCAGATAGAGCGTATTTTCCCCAACCGCCAGGACGAGCAGCTAAGGGAGGCCGGCGGGCTTTGTGACCCGGAGCCGTTCTTCCGGGTAGTAAACGAGAAAACGGCGCTGGAAGGGCTTTGCCGCCGGATAGGCGGGGAAAAGCCGCTGCCCGGCGCCGCCGCTTTGGCCCGGCTGCTGGAGAACCGCCCCAGCGGCAAGCGGCTGCCGGTGCTGGAAGGGCTTTTGCAGGAGCAGGGCTACCTGCTTACCGACCTGCCCGCCGCCAAAAGGTTATTTGGGGAACGGCTGGTGCTTTCCCCCAGCAAGGTGGAGGCTTACGAAAGCTGCCCTTTTTTGTACTTCTGCCAGTATGCCCTGCGGCTGAAAAAGCGCTCCCGGGCGGAGCTTTCCCCCTTGGAATCCGGCTCGGTAATCCACTTTGTGCTGGCAGCGCTGCTTGCCGGCTACACCCCGGAGCAGCTGAACGCAATGGAGCAGGACGTCCTGCAAAAGCTGATTGCAGACGCCTTAAAACAGTATTTGGAGCAGGTTTTGGTGCAAAAATCCAAGCGGCCTGCCCGGTTTGATTACCTGTACAGCCGCCTGCAGAGCCTTTTGCAAAAGCTGGTGAACCACCTGGTGCAGGAGCTTTGCCAGAGCAGGTTCCGTCCTGTGGGATTGGAGCTGCCCATTGCAGGACGTCCCGAAGCGGTGGAGCCGCTGACCTTAAAACTGGCCGGCGGCGGTACTGTAACAGTGGAGGGCGTGGTGGACCGGGTAGACCTGCTGACCAGGGAGGACGGCAGCAAGTATATCCGGGTGATTGATTATAAATCCGGCAGCAAAAAGTTCCGGCTGAGCGAGGTTTACCAGGGGCTGAACCTGCAAATGCTTCTGTACCTGTTTACCCTGTGCGAAAAGGGCAAAGGTGAACTGGAGGGCGTGCTGCCTGCAGGTGTGCTGTATCTGCCGGCCCGGGCGGAGCCGGTTTCGGCCTTTCGGGACGAAGCGGAAGCCGGTGTGCAGCAGCAATTTACCAAAAATTTCCGGATGGACGGCCTTGTGCTGGACGACCCGGAGGTCATCAATGCCATGGAGCCAGGGGCAAAAGGGGTGTATATTCCGGTAAAGTCCAATAAGGACGGCAGCCTTTCCCGAGGGTCCTCGGTAGCAAGCCTTGCTCATTTAGGCAGGCTGCGGGAGCATGTGGAGCAGGTAATTATCAAAATGGGCGAAAGCCTGATGGCAGGTAACATCGATAATCTGCCGGCGGAAAGCCCGGAGTTTACCCCCTGCGGCTGGTGTGATTATCAGGCGGGGTGCGGCAGGGAGGAGAACTCCTCCAAGCGCCGGGAGCTTTGCGCCATGAGCGACCAGGAGGTTTTCCGCCTGCTGGGGGACGATTCGTCCGGGAAAGGAGAGTGCTGAGATGGCCATTGCATTTACCCCTCAGCAGCAAAACGCTATTGACGCCAGAGGCGGCGCGGTGCTGGTTTCCGCAGCGGCAGGCAGCGGCAAAACCGCTGTTTTGGTGGAACGGGTGGTAGGGCGCATTTTAGAGGAAGAGCACCCGATAGACGCTGACAAGCTGCTGGTAGTAACTTTCTCCAACGCCGCCGCCAATGAGATGAAGGGGCGGATTTCCGCCCGGCTGGCACAGCTTTCGGAGCAGCGCCCGGAGGACGCCCGCCTGGCCCGGCAGCTGCTTTTGGTGGAACAGGCACAGATCAGCACCATCCACTCCTTCTGCTTAGAACTGCTCCGCAGCAGCTTTCAGCAGTTGGATTTACCGCCGGATTTCCGCATTGCCGATGAAAACGAGATGCGGATTCTGCGGGCAAGGGCAGCGGAGGAAATGGCGGAGGAGGCCTATCGTCAGGGCAGCCCGGTGTTTCTCAGCCTGGTGGAGCTGCTTTCCAACTCCCGCAGCGATAAAGGGCTGATGGATGCGGTGATGCGGCTGTATGACTTTGTGCGCTCCCACGCCTTTTACCCGGAATGGCTGGCAAAAAATTTGGCTCAGTACCACCCGGCAGGGGACGTCGCCGAAACCCGATGGGCCCAGGTGCTTTTTGCCCAGGCGGAGGAGGGCCTTGCCTTTGCTTTAGCCTTTTTGGACGAAGCGCTTGCCCGATTTGCCGGGGATGCACCTATGGAAAAAGCCTATGGGGAGTGCTTTAGGAACAACCGCAGAGACGTAAGCGCCCTGCTGGAGCTTGCCAAAAACCGGGATTGGGACGGGTTTTGCGCAGGATTATGGGGCTTTTCCTTTGGGCGGCTTGGGGGGCTGAGGAGCTACCCGGACGAGGCTAAAAAGGAACGGGTAACAGAACTTAGACAAAATGCTAAAAACATTGTGGAAAAGCTATCCGATCAATTCTGTGCAAACCGGCAGGGCTTTTTGGAGGATTTAGAGGACCTGGCGCCCAAGGTGGAGTGCCTGTTTGATTTGGCGCTGGATTTTGACCGTCGGCTGGATGTCCTGAAAAGAGAAAAAAAGGCAGTGGATTTTTCTGATTTAGAGCACTTTGCCCTACGGCTTTTGTATGAGGGAGAAGGGGAAGAACGGGCGCCTTCGTCCTTGGCAAAGGAGCTGGCAGCCCGGTTTGAGGAAATTCTGGTGGACGAGTGCCAGGACATCAACGAGGCTCAGGAGCAGATTTTCGCAGCGATTTCCCGGCAGGGGAAAAACCTTTTTCTGGTAGGAGATGTGAAGCAGAGTATCTATCGGTTCCGTCAGGCCATGCCGGAGCTGTTTTTGGCCAAAAAGAACAGCTGGGCCCACTATGACGGCAGCACCTTCCCTGCAAAAATCTTGTTGAGCCGCAACTTCCGCAGCCGGGAGGAGATTACCGGAGGGGTGAATTATCTGTTCTCTCAGCTAATGAGTGAGCGGGTGGGTGAAATCGCTTATAATCGAGAGGAAGAGCTGATCCCCGGGGCAAGCTATCCCCCTGGAGAAAACGCCAGTGTAGAGGCGGTTTTGCTGGATGTTTCGGAAAGTGAGCTGGATTCTGCCCAGGCGGAAGCCAGATATGTGGCGGAACGGATCGATTATATGCCTAAAACTGGATATAAAATCTATCGTGATGACAAAATGCAGCCGGTACGCCCCCGGGATATCTGCATCCTGCTCCGTTCCCCCAAGGA
Organism: uncultured Oscillospiraceae bacterium; assembly: GCA_949741215.1. GTDB lineage: Bacteria > Bacillota > Clostridia > Oscillospirales > Ruminococcaceae > CATJLA01. The sequence continues at coordinate 30,987 of CATJLA010000101.1, read as the reverse complement.
CAAGGCGGAGCGGTACATCCGGGAGCTGGCGGCTTTGGGGGTAAACGCCTGGGCGGATCTCCAGGGGGGATATCTGTCCTCCCGGGAGGTTTCGGTAATAGTCTCACTGCTGCGGGCCATTGATAACCCCTTTCTGGACATCCCCTTGACAGCAGTTATGCTCTCGCCCCTGTTTGGTTTTACAGCGGACGAAGCTGCCGCACTGCGTCTGCTGCAGCGCGGGGGGCCTATGTATGGCGCGGTTCGTCTGGGGGCGGCCCAGGGCAACCAAAAAGCGGCGGATTTGCTGGCGTTTTTGCAGAAGTACCGGCAGCTTTCGGCCACCTTAACGGCCCGAGAGCTACTTTCCGCCCTGTATGCGGAGACCGATTTCCTCTCCATGGTGCAGGTGATGAAGCAGGGGGAGGGCCGCCGGGCCAACCTGCTTTTGCTGCTGGACTACGCCTACCGCTATGAGGGGGCAGGTTACCGGGGGCTTTCCGGCTTTCTGCGTTTTTTGGAGGACGCCCGGGAACGGGACGCCGACCTGGAGCCGGCTGCTTCCCTTTCAGAAAATGCCGACGTAGTGCAGATTATGAGCATTCACAAATCCAAGGGGCTGCAGTTCCCCATCGTTTTTCTGGCGGATTGCTGCAAGCAGTTCAATAAAACCGATCTGAACGGCAAAACCCTGTTTCATTCCCAGGGGGGCTTTGCCTGTGTCCGGCGGGACAAGGCTGCAATCCGGCAGTTTACCACCATCCCCCGGGAGGCAGTAAGGGTGGAGCTGGAGCAGGGAATGCTTTCAGAGGAAATGCGGGTGCTGTATGTGGCTTTAACCCGTGCAAAAGAATGCCTGATTTTAACCATGGCCTCTCAAAACCCGGCAAGGCTGGCAGCCGGGGTGGACAGCTGGGCCAAAGAGGAAGGCAGGCTTTCTCCCTTTGGGGTGCTCCAGGGCAAAAGCTATGGAGAGTGGCTGTTGGCGGCATTGCTGCGTCACCCAGACGCAGAACAGGCAAGAGGCTTGCTGGGGCTGCCCCCTTTGGGGCAGGGGGAGGCTTTGGAGGAGTGGCGGCAGGCTTCCTTCAAAGTGACGCTGGAAAAGCCCCGGTTTGAACAGCAGCCGGAACAGCAGCGGCAGAATAAAATTCCACGGGAAGGGGAGCAGGAGCTGTTCACCCTGCTTCAAAACCGGTTGGAATTTACCTATCCCTACGCCTTTGCGGTAAATATGCCGGCAAAGCTGGCGGTTTCCCAGGTGGCAGAGGAACAGGAGGGGCAGTCCCGTCGGCTGAAAAAGCGGCCCCGGTTTTTGCTGGGGGAAAAGCTGAACCCGGCGGAAAAGGGCAGCGCTTTGCACAAGTTTATGCAGTTTTGTGACTACGCTGCCGCCCGGGAAAGCCCCGAGCAGGAGCTTTTGCGCCTGGAGCGGCAGGGCTACCTGCTGCCGGAGGAACGGCAGGCGGTTAACCCGGAGCGGATTCGCCGTTTTTTTGAGGGGCCTTTGGCCGCCCGGATTTTTAAGGCAAAGCAGGTATGGCGGGAGCTGCGCTTTTTGGCCCTGATGGGGGAAGAAGAGCTGGGGCGTTACCGGCAGGACATCCGCGGCACAGATAAAACCACCCTGCAGGGTGTGGCGGATTGCGTGTTCCTGGAGGAAAACGGCGGCGTGATTGTGGACTACAAAACCGATTACGTCACCGGGCCGGAGCAGCTGTTGGAGCAGTATGGCGTTCAGCTGCGGCTTTACCGGCAGATTTTGGAAAAGAGCTTAGGCATTCCGGTAAAGGAGTGCGTCATCTACTCCTTTGGGCTGGAGCGGGAGATCACGGTGAATCCTCAGGAATTGGAGAAGACTTCATGATAAGGAAAATCGCGCGTCCGTGAGCCAATCATAAAGTTTTGGGGGACGTAACTGCAGGCTTAAAGCGATAAAGCTTCCGCTTACGTCCCACAAAAAGGTAAAAAAGTGTTGACAGCCGCCCAGAGGCGTGCTATAATACTCAGGAAAACAAAGCAGAGCAAATAATTTGTTCTCACCTGCATTCGAATGTAATGGATGCATGGTCAATACACAAAAGCAGCCTTGGGCAGTCCGGGGCGGTATTTTGTGATATTGCGGGCGTGGGCAAATTGTTTTGTCTGCGCCCTGTTTATTTGAACCAATGGTGTGTGGAGGTGTTTTACCATTAGCAAAAAAGAACTGCAGATCAATGAGGAGATCCGGGATAAGGAAGTACGGGTAGTCGGTGACGACGGCGCGCAGCTTGGCGTGATGAGCGCAAAGGATGCGCAAAAGCTCGCTATTGAGAAAAACTTGGATCTGGTGAAGATCGCTCCTCAGGCTGTGCCCCCTGTCTGCCGGATCATGGATTACGGCAAGTACCGCTTTGAGCAGGCCAAGCGCGAAAAAGAAGCCAGGAAAAATCAAAAAACCGTGGAGATCAAGGAAGTGCGGCTCTCGTTAAATATTGATACCCATGATTTTGAAACCAAGGCCAATAATGCGCTGAAGTTTCTCAAGAGCGGCGATAAGGTAAAGGTTTCGGTACGGTTCCGCGGCAGAGAGATGGCTCACCCGGAAATGGGAGATACGCTCTTGAAGCGGTTTGCAGAGTATTGCGCCGAGGTCGGAGCGCTGGAAAAAGCCGCAAAGATGGAAGGACGCAGCATGGTAATATTCCTTTCCCCAAAGGCTCGTTAATGAAACACAAGGAGGACATCCAAAATGCCAAAGCTCAAAACTCACACAGGCGCGAAGAAGCGCTTTAGTTTAACAAAAAACGGCAAGGTAAAGCGTGCCCATGCTTTCAAGAGACATATCCTCAACAAGAAGAGCACTAAGCGCAAAAGAGGACTCAGACAGGGCGCTTACGCCGATAAGACCAACACTGCGGCAATCAAGTCCCTGCTCCCTTACAAGTAAACAAGAATAAATCACCTGCAACGGAGGTATAGAAACATGGCTCGTGTGAAAGGCGCATTGTCTACCCGCAAAAGAAGAAAGAAAGTATTAAAGCTGGCTAAGGGCTACTTCGGCTCCAAGAGCAAGCTTTTTAGAACCGCAAAAGAAGCGGTGATGAAATCCGGCCAGTATGCTTATATCGGCAGAAAGCAGAAGAAGAGAAACTTCCGCAGCCTGTGGATCACCCGGATTTCCGCCGCCTGCCGGATGAACGGCACCAACTATTCTACCTTTATGAACGGACTGAAAAAGGCCAACGTCACCCTGAACAGAAAGATGCTTTCTGAAATTGCAATCAATGACGCAGCCGGCTTTACCGCTTTGGTGGAAAAGGCGAAAGCAGCTCTGTAAAAAAACACCTGCGCTGTTTAACGGCTTGGGTGGGTGAACTCTGAAAAGCTCCTGTGCTGCCGGCCTTTCAGAGCTTGGCAGACAAGTCAAAACCACGCCCGTGTCTTCAGGGACTCGGGCGTCTTTTGATATCAGCCGAAAAAGGTGCCGGTTTTATGTGCAAAGCCATGGTTTTGCATAGGGGACGTCGCCATGCCCCATGCAAAAATAAGGCTTTGCGCGTAACTATTAGAATCCAGTATAAAAGCTTGGGCGGGCCTGCGGTTTGCGCACAGAATACGGCTGTGCAGTCCTGTCCCCCCAAAAAGCCGGAGCTACAGACCGGCTATGCCTGAAAAAGATGATAGGAAAGTGATTGATTTGCAGAAAAAGCTTGGAATAGCCAGGTGCGGTTTGGCCTGCTGCTTATGTACTGAAAATACAGACTGTACCGGATGCCAGCCGGAAAACTGCCCGGACTGCTCGGATAAAAACTGGTGCGAAAACTATGCTTGCTCCCAGGAAAAAGGGCTCTCCCACTGCTATTTGTGCGAGGAGGACTGCCGGAAAGGAATGCTTGCCAAAATCAAGCCCTACGGCTTTACCCGCTTTGCCAGACAGTACGGGGTAGAGGAGCTTTACCGCTGCCTGGAGCGCAACGAGCAGAACGGCGTGCAGTATCACAAAAGAGGTATTTACGGCGATTACGATGACTTTGACGATGTGGAAAGCCTGATAGAATTTATCAAAACCGGCAGGCGGTAAGCAGAAAAAGAAGGGGCTGCAGGGCAAAATGGCAACAATACGTTTGACGATTACCTCCAGAGAAAATCGTTATATAAAAGAAGCGTCCAAACTGCTTGCTTCCCGCAGGTTCCGGGAACAGCAGGGCTTGTTTCTGGTGGAGGGGGCCCGGCTGTGCCAGGATGCCGCCCAAAGCGGGATCAGGCCGCTGCGGCTGTTCACTACCCCTCAGGGACGGGAGCGCTACCCTGAGATTCTGGCACAACTGGAGTTGCTTACGTCAGAAAGTTATGATATTACCCCGGAGCTTGCCAAAAAGCTAAGCGATACTGCTGCGCCCCAGGGAATTTTTGCGGTTTGCCCAATCCCCCAAAGCAGCTTTTCCGGCTTTCGGGCAGGGGGCAGGTATCTTTTGCTGAATTCCCTGCAGGACCCCGGCAATATCGGGGCAATTTTACGCACAGCGGAGGCCTTTGCCTTGGACGGAGTGCTGCTCTCCAAAGATTGCCCGGATTTATACAGCTCCAAGGTGCTGCGGGCGGCTATGGGCGGGGTGTTTCGGGTAAAGGCGCAGGTTGTTTTGGACGTAAGCGCTGCCATCGACGGGATGCGGGCCCAGGGAATTTTGGTGTATGCCGCGGCCTTGCACAGGAATGCCCTGCCAATTACCCAGGCGCCGCTGAAGGAGGGCGGGGCTGTGATAATCGGCAATGAGGGTAGCGGGCTGCCGGAGGATCTTATCGAGAAATGTACGGCAGCGGTGATTATCCCTATGGAGGGAAGGGCAGAATCACTGAACGCAGCAGTGGCGGCGGCTATTATTGCGTGGGAAATGAGAAGAGGCGAAAGCGTATTGGAGAATGCTTCCACAAGTAATAGGGTATAGCGAATAGTAAACAGTGCAGGTGCGTTCCCTTTGGAAGCGATCGAAATATTGCGGTGAAATGGTTTGGATAGACTGTATTAAAATAGCCGGCTGCCGCTTGGTGGGATGGAGGGCTTTTTTTGAAAGCGCGGGAAAATAAATGGGCTGCTTTGTCCCGTTCCTATTCACGGCAAGGAACAAATGTTTCACGTGAAACATTTTTACTCAAAAATTGTGTGTTTTCCGGCTTCGGCTGTGCTGCGCACAGAGCCACAAAGCCCTCTCCGATGGCTTTTCAGGGAAAATAAGGAAGATCGGGGCGGCTATTTCAATGACCACGCTATCGCGTTGCCGCACGGTTATTGCTGCGCAATGCCAGTTAAAATTACCTCCGCTGCACTACAGTAATTTTTGCAAGAGGATGATGGGGCTGCTGTTACGTCCCCGGAAGAAAAATGATTTTGGTAACAGGAAGGGGAGAACAGGGCTTGAAACAGCAGGATCTGTGGGGGCAAGAGCATAAGGAGGAGCTGTGCTGTGCCATAGCGTTACAGGATATTTTTACGCCTGGTTCTACCCGGGCAGATTATGTAACGGCGAATTACCCCACTGCCCAAAGCTTTTTGCAGGCCGGGGAGGGGGCTTGGCGCAAAATGCCGGCCATGCGCAAAAATAAGCTGGATCAGCTGGCCTGCCCCAACTATGAGCGGGCAGAGAAAATTTTGCGCCAGTGTAAGAGAAATGATATTCTGGTGCTGCCGTTTTCCCACCCAAACTTTCCGCCGCAGCTGCGGGAGATTCGGGGGGTGCCGCTGGTTTTGTACCTGTGGGGCAACCCGGATCTGCTTACCGATAAACTGCTGATCGGTATGGTGGGTACCAGGTCTCCTACTGGCGAGGGGCTCGCTTTGGGACATCGTATGGCCTGCCGCCTTGCCCAAAGCGGCGCGGTGGTGGTAAGCGGCATGGCTATGGGCATTGATTCTGCCTGCCATGCGGGGGCTCTTTCTGCCGGGGGGAAAACCGTGGGGGTGCTGGGCTGCGGCTTACTGGCCGATTACCCCAAAGATAACCGAGGCCTGCGGATGGAAACCCGGGATCGGGGGGCGATTCTCAGCGAGTACCCGCCGGATACTTACCCGGATGGCAGGCTGTTCCCGCCGAGAAACCGGCTGATCTCCGGGCTTTCGGCCGGAGTGGTGGTAGTGGAGGCTTCCCCTAAAAGCGGGGCGGCCATTACCGCCCGGTATGCCCAGGAGCAGGGGAAAGACCTGTTTGTACTGCCCTGGAGCCTGATGAACCCTGCAGGCCAGTATTGTGTGCAGATTCTGCAGGAGGGGGCTGTGCCGGTTGCTAAGCCGGAGGACATCCTCTCGGTGTATGATTACAGCTTGGCAGAGCGGGAGCCGGTAAACGAGCAGCTTCGGTTGGAGGTGCCCACTCCTGTCCCGCAGAAAAAGCGGAAGGCGGCCGCTTTGCCAAAGACGGACAGCAGGCGGGCGATTCTGCCGGGAGAGGATTTGCCGGAGGAAAACCCTTTTGCCTTAGAGGGGACAGGCAATTTTGAGGAAAAATCTTTTTTGGAAAGGGGAAATTTGCCCCCAGAGCCGCCGGAGGGCTTGACTTCTGAGCAGCAGCAGGTGTATCTTTGTTTAGGTAGCACTCCCTGCTACCCGGCGGAAATTGCCGGAGCCACCGGGATCCCCATAGCGCGGTTGATGGCAGTGCTGACCGAGCTGGAGCTGCTGGGCCTGGCGGAAGCCTGCTCCGGCGGGCGGTTTTTGCGGCTTGGCTGAGTTTTTGAGGAAAGGCGGAGGCCTTGTTGCATTTTGTATTTACCGATGATCGGCGTTTCCGGCGCGGTTAGAAACTTCCATGGTACTTTATGCAGCAAATATTTGCAAGAATTACACTGCGTCTTTTCGTCTCCCTGATTTGTGGGGGGGGGCAAGGGGTGTTCTGCTCTCCGCAGGCGCCTGCCTAAAGTAATAACGTGGCTTCTGAAAAGGCTTGAGCAGAAGATTTTTCCGTTTCGCACACTTTAATTTTAAGCAAAATAGCTGTGCATTTTTATGCTTCGGCCGTGCTGTACACATGGCTGAAAAGTTCTCTCCGATGTCTTTTCGGGAAAAACAAGGAAGATGGGGCGACTATTTCAATGGCGGCCCTATAGGATGGGCATCGCCAAAAAAATCCACAGCAACATTCCAATCGTTCCTGCAAGGAACGTACCTCCACTATTTACTATTCACTATTACTTTTTACTTCAAAAAGGGGAATACTTCTGGGAAAGAAGTACCCGAGGGCTATCTTTTTTCAGGTAATTTTATTTCCGTTTTTGGGACGAAACTGCCGATTTGCCGTTTCTCGCTTTGGATCTGGCTGAAAATTCACTGGAGGCAGGCAAAATGCGGGAAGGTTTGTTTAATACAAAGTGTTTTTGAAGTTCTGTTCTGCATAGCCTGTAACAGATGTAGGCGCTTTGATTTCGTTTTCGGCTGCAGGACGAAATTGGAAGCTTTGCAGATGAGAGGATGGGCACGGCACAACCAGCGGTGCGACGTCCTGAATGGATAAATAAGGATAGATTATACTAAAAGGAAAGAAAATTGCCTGAAAAGCGATAGCTTTAACCCATTGAAATTATGGAAAGGCGGTAGATGGATTGCTATGCCAACGCAGACAAAACATAATTTAGTGATTGTGGAATCTCCGGCGAAAGCCAAAACAATACAGAAATATTTGGGCAAGGGTTATGAGGTGGTGGCCTCTATGGGCCATGTGCGGGATCTGCCCAAAAGTAAGCTGGGAGTGGATCTGGAGAATCATTTTCAGCCCCAGTATATTGCCATGCGGGGGAAGGAGGATGTGATCCGTACCCTGAAAACCGCCGCCAAAAAGGCGGATACCGTTTACCTGGCAACCGACCCGGACCGGGAGGGGGAGGCGATCTCCTGGCATTTGGCTCACCTGCTGAAGCTGGATGTAAAGGACGCCAACAGGGTGACCTTTAATGAGATTACCAAAACCGGTGTGCAGAGCGGGATGGCTCATCCCAGAGAGATTAATTTGGATTTGGTGAACGCCCAGCAGGCCCGGCGGATTTTGGACCGGGTAGTGGGGTATCAGATCAGCCCGATTTTGTGGAAGAAGATTAAAAGCGGGCTTTCGGCCGGGCGGGTGCAGTCGGTTGCTATGCGGCTGATTGTGGACCGGGAGAATGAGATCCGGGCGTTTAAGCCGGAGGAATACTGGACCATTGACGCGAAGGTGCTGGGAAAGGGTTCTCGTAAGGCGTTTAATGCCCGGTTTTACGGAATAGACGGCGAGAAGGTGGAGCTGAAAACCGAGGAGCAGGCCAAAAGCGTGGTGGAGGGTGCCTCTAAAGAGGAATTTGTGGTGACCTCTTTGAAAAAGGGGGTTCGGAGAAAGTCTCCGGCTGCCCCGTTCACTACGTCTACCCTGCAGCAGGAGGCCTCCCGCAAGCTGGGATTTCAGGCCCGGCGCACCATGAAGGCGGCGCAGGAATTATATGAAGGCGTTGAAATCAAGGACATGGGTGCAGTAGGCTTAATTACCTACATGCGGACTGACTCTCTGCGCATTTCTGCCGAGGCACAGGAGCAGGCGGCGAATTATATTACCCAGCGCTATGGAAAAAATTACCTGCCCCCGTCCCCAAAGGTTTATAAGTCCAAGTCCAATGCGCAGGACGCCCATGAGGCGATTCGTCCTACCATGCCGGAGCTTTCGCCTGATCAGGTACAGGACGCTTTGACCGCCGACCAGTATAAGCTTTATAAGCTGATTTGGGAGCGGTTTATTGCCAGCCAGATGGCCACTGCTTTGCTGGATACTGTGAATGCGGAAATCTCGGCCGGACGGTATCTTTTTAAGGCGTCGGGCTATTCTGTAAAGTTTGAGGGCTTTACAATTCTGTATGAAGAGGGTAAGGACGAAGAGGAGGAGGAAAGCGGCGCGCTGCCTCCTTTGGCGGAAAACGATGTGCTGAAGGTGAAATCAATAGACCCGGCCCAGCACTTTACCCAGCCGCCGGCCCGGTTTACAGAGGCCTCTTTAATTAAGGCGCTGGAGGAAAACGGCATTGGACGCCCCAGTACCTACGCGCCTACCATTACCACGATTATGGCCCGAGAGTATGTGGAGCGGGAGCAGAAGGCGCTGAAGCCTACCTATCTTGGGGAGGTAACCACCCAGTTTATTGAAGAAAACTTCCAGAATATTGTGGATGTAAGCTTTACCGCCAAGATGGAGAAAAACCTGGACCAGGTGGAGGAGGGCCGCCGGGATTGGGTGAAAATCCTGGACGATTTTTATAAGGACTTTGGAAAATCCTTGGAGCAGGCCCAAAAAACCCTGGATGGCACCAAAATCAAGATTCCGGATGAGGAGACCGATGTTGTCTGCGAGCTGTGCGGGCGGAATATGGTGGTGAAATCCGGCAGGTTTGGCAAGTTTTTGGCCTGCCCGGGCTTTCCGGAATGTAAAAACACTAAAAAAATTGTGAAGCCTACCGAGGGCAACTGCCCGGTGTGCGGCGGTAAAATGCTGGCGAAAAAGTCGAAGAACGGAAAGGCTTATTTTGGCTGCGAGCATAACCCTGAGTGCGGGTTTATGAGCTGGGATCAGCCGATTGGGGATAAATGCCCGAAGTGCGGGGCTTCCCTCTTCCGCAAAAAGGGGAAGGCAGGCAAGGTGTACTGCGCCAAGGAGGGCTGCGGCTTTGAGAGGAGCGGAAAAGCTTGATGACGGCGGAGGTTACGGTAATCGGCGCCGGGATGGCGGGCTGTGAGGCGGCCTGGCAGCTGGCAAACCGGGGACATTTTGTGCGGCTTTATGAAATGAAGCCACACAAATATTCCCCGGCCCACCGCAGCCCGGGGTTTGCGGAGCTGGTTTGCTCCAATTCCTTAAAGGCCCAGCGGTTAGGCTCTGCCGCCGGGCTTTTGAAGGCGGAGATGGAGCGGCTGGGCTCCCTGCTGGTGCCTGTGGCAAAAAGCTGCGCTGTGGCGGCAGGCGGGGCGCTGGCGGTGGACAGGGAACGCTTTTCGGACGCAGTGACCTGCCAGATTGCGCAGCACCCGGGGATAGAAATCGTCCGGGAAGAGGTGGCGGAGATACCGAAGGGGCCGGTGATAATTGCTTCAGGGCCGTTGACCAGCGAGCCGCTTGCGGAGGCGATCCGGCGGCTGTTGGGGGAGGAAACCGGCTACCTCAGCTTTTATGACGCGGCTGCGCCTATTGTTTCATATGCTTCTATCCAAAAAGAGCGGGTGTTTTTTGCCGCCCGGTATGGACGGGGGGAGGATGACTACATCAACTGCCCTTTTACCAAGGAGGAATATGAGGCTTTTTACGATGCTCTGGTTCACGCAGAGCAGGCTCAGCTGCATGAATTTGACAGCAGGGGGCCCCAGGCGTATGAGGGCTGTATGCCGGTGGAAATTATGGCCAGAAGAGGGCCGGATACCCTGCGCTACGGACCCCTGAAGCCGGTAGGGTTGCGGGACCCGAAAACGGGACATCGTCCTTGGGCGGTGGTACAGCTGCGGCGGGAAAATACGGAGGGAACGCTCTATAATTTAGTGGGCTTTCAAACCAACCTGAAGTTTGGGGAACAAAAGCGGGTGTTTTCCATGATTCCGGGGCTGGAGACGGCGGAGTTTGTTCGATATGGGGTAATGCACCGCAATACCTTTTTGGACAGCCCCCGGCTGTTGGAGCAGAGCTTCCGGCTGAAAAAGGAACCGAGGATCTATTTTGCCGGGCAGATTACCGGTGTGGAGGGGTATATGGAATCTGCGGCCTCCGGCATTTGGGCGGGGCTGAATATGGCCTGGCAGTTAGAGGGGAAAATACCCTTTGAGCTGCCCCCTACCACCATGATGGGAGCTTTGTGCCGCTATATCAGTGATCCGGCGGTGAAGGATTTTCAGCCCATGGGCAGCAACATGGGGCTGCTGCCCCCCTTGGGCGAACGGGAGAGGGATAAGGCGAAACGCTATCTCCGGGTGGCCGAGAGGGCTATGGCGGATTTGGAACAGGCTTTGCGGAATGAGGGATGCGGGACGTCCCTAAAAAATATGGAATAAGAGGGGAAACAGGTGAAGCGCTGCATTGTAATAACCGGTATCGTCCGCTAAAAAATAAAGCAGAAGGATGCTGATATGATGATACCGGAAAAGATATTCCCCCGCACAGGGGACACCCAAACCGTTTACTTAAAGCCGGTGATAACCGACCCCAGCATTATTGTGGGCGATTTTACCATGTACAACGACTTTGTGAACGATCCCCGGCAGTTTGAGAAAAATAACGTACTGTACCATTACCCGGTGAACCGGGACAGGCTGGTGATAGGGAGGTTCTGTTCCATTGCCTGTGGGGCAAGGTTCTTGTTTAACGGCGGAAACCATGCGCTTGCGTCCCTTGCTGCTTACCCGTTTCCTATCTTTTATGAGGAGTGGGGACTGGACAGCAAAAATGTGGCTCAGGCTTGGGATAACAAGGGCGATATTGTAATTGGCAACGACGTTTGGATTGGCTATGAGGCGGTTATTTTGGCCGGGGTTACAGTTGGGGACGGAGCGGTGATCGGGACCCGGGCGGTTGTAACCAGGGATGTGCCGCCCTACAGCATTGTAGGGGGTGTTCCGGCTAAGGTGATCCGCAGGCGGTTTGAGCAGGAGACCATAGACGCCCTGCTGGAGCTGAAGTGGTGGGACTGGCCTTTGGAACGGATTGCCCGGAACCTGGAGGCGATCCAAAGGGGAAGGCTGGAGGATTTGACAGAATGAGAAGCGATGAAAGGGAGGGGTAAAAACAATGAGGATTATTGTGGATGCTTTTGGCGGAGATCACGCGCCGGTGGAAATCCTGAAGGGCTGCGCTGCGGCTGCCGATGAGTATCATGCCGAAATTATAGTGGTGGGCGATAAGGAAAAAATCAAGGCTGCCGCCAAGGAGAATAAAATTTCCCTGAAAAAGCTGGAAATTGTGCAGGCAGCCCAGGTAATGCCGGTGGAGGCAGAGCCTACCGAGCTTCTCAAAAAATATGCCGGCAGCTCTATGGCTATCGGCTGCGGTTTGCTCAGTGAGGGCAAGGGGGACGCTTTTGTTTCCGCCGGCAGTACCGGCGCGCTGGTGGTGGGGGCCTCCCTGATTGTAAAGCGTCTGAAGGGGATTAAGCGGGTAGCTATCGGAACGGTGATCCCCAGCGCTACAGGCTGTTATTTTTTGGCAGACGCAGGCGCGAATGCCGAGTGCCGCCCCGAAATGCTGGTGCAGTTTGCTATGATGGGCAGCGCCTACATGAAGGGCGTAATGGGCATTGAAAACCCCCGGGTAGGTTTGGTGAATATCGGGGCGGAGGAGGGCAAGGGAACCCCTCTCCAGCAGGAGGCTTACCGGCTGCTGAAGGCCTCTCACCTGAATTTCGCCGGCAATGTGGAGCCCAGGGATATCCCTTACGGCGCGGCGGACGTTGTGGTGGCGGATGGCTTTACCGGCAACGTGATCCTCAAGCTGACCGAGGGGCTGGGCTCTTATCTGGGCAAGGAGATCAAGGGGATGTTCACCAAAAACCTGGGGACGAAGGTGGGCGCTGCGTTTGTATACAGCGGGATCAAATCCTTCCAGGCCAAGATGGACTACAAGGAGTACGGCGGCGCACCGCTGCTGGGGGCCTCCAAGGTGGTGATTAAGGCCCACGGCAGCTCAGACGCCAAGGCGATTCAAAGCGCGATCCGGCAGGCGATACGGTGCTGTGAGCAGAACTTGATCGGCATGATGCGGGACTCGTTGGAGCGGATGCAGGAGAGGGAGCAGCTGCAGAAGGACAAACGGGAACTGAAGGAGGAGCTGGAGCAGTTAAAGCAGCAGCTGCCGCCGGAAACACCCGCGCCGGAGCAGCCGGAGCAAGCCCGGGATGCTGTTGGGACGGCAGAGCTGCCTGAGGCTTTGGCGCCCGAGCAGGAGGCTGCAAAGGAGCAGAAGCCTGGCGACGTCATAAGAGCGGAAACCCCCCAGGAAGAATAAAAACGTGCGGCGGGGAGGAGGGCAAGGCCCGTGTTCCTCCCCATTGCCGGAAGCCGAAGGACACAAAGCCCATTTGAAAGGCGCAGCCCCGGTTGGACTGGCTTTTCAAATCTGCTTTGGGCCCTCCTTTATGGATACGGAGGTATCAGATGAACCGGAAAAATCAGGGGAGCAGTTCCCTAAAACAGCATTATGAGCTGGAAGAACGTATTGGCTATCATTTTAAGGACGAGAATTATCTTACCATTGCCCTTACCCACTCCTCCTATGCCAACGAGATAAAAAAAGGCTCGGTGTGCAATGAGCGGCAGGAGTTTTTGGGGGACGCGGTGCTTTCCATTGTGGTTTCGGACTATATTTACCGCAATTATGCCCATCTGCCTGAGGGAGAGCTGACTAAAATACGGGCTTCGCTGGTATGTGAGGCTTCCCTTTGTCAGTTTGCCCAGAAGATATGCCTGGGAGACGCGCTGCTTTTGGGCCGGGGCGAGGAGCTGATGGGCGGCAGAAAACGGCCCTCTATTTTAGCGGACGCCTTTGAAGCGCTGATTGCAGCTGTTTATTTGGATGGCGGCATGGAGCCTGCCCGGCGGTTTGTACTGCCCTTTGTGCAGCCTTATCTGGACAGCCACGGCTCCGGCGGCTTTCAGGACTACAAAACACTGCTTCAGGAGATTGTGCAGAAAAACCCGGAGGAAAAGGTTAGCTATGTGCTGGTGGAGGAATCCGGCCCGGACCATGATAAACGCTTTACGGTGGAGGTACATCTTAACAGCAACGTCATTGGGCGGGGAGTTGGCAAAAGCAAAAAAAATGCCGAGCAGATGGCTGCCAAGGAAGCTTTGGAGCTGATGGGCGAATGAGGCGGGGTAATCTCAGCTTTTTTATTCCCCATGCAGGCTGCCCTCATCGGTGCAGCTTTTGCGACCAGCACAGCATTTCCGGAACGCCGCGCCCCCCTGAGCCTAAGGAGGTAGCAAAAAGCTGTGAGCAGGCTTTTGATCAGTGGCGGCAGCAGGGAATAGAGGGGGAAATCGCCTTTTTTGGCGGCAGCTTTACTGCGATTCCTATAGAGGAGATGGAGGCATATTTGCAGGCTGCGGCCCCTTTTCTCCGGCGGGAGCGCTCGCCCTTTTGGGGGATCCGTGTTTCCACCAGGCCGGACGCGCTGGAGGAAAACCGCCTGAGGCTGCTGCAAAAATACGGCGTAACGGCGGTGGAGCTGGGGGCGCAGTCCATGTGTGACGAACTGCTTGCTTTGAATCAGCGGGGCCACACTGCCGCCCAGGTGGAAGCCGGGGCAAAGGCGCTGCGGGAGCATGGCTTTGCCTTAGGCCTGCAGATGATGACCGGCCTGCCCGGCAGCACCCCGGAGCGGGATTGGGAGACCGCCCGAAGGCTTGCCGCCCTTTGCCCGGCAACGATGCGGATTTACCCTGCCCTTGCCCTGGAGAATACCCTGATGGGCCGCTGGTACGCCCAAGGCAGCTATCGTCCCCCGGGATTGGAGGAAACGGCGGAGCTTTGCGCCGGGTTGCTGGACTTTTTTGAGCAGCAGGGCATCCGGGTGATCCGCTTAGGGCTGCACCCGGGCCGGGAGCTGGAGCAGAAGCTTGTGGGCGGGCCGTATCACCCTGCTTTTCGGGAGCTGTGCGAGGGGGAACGGTGGTTTTTACGGGCGACAGAACGGTTAAAGCAGCAGTTTCCTTTGGGGACGGAACTGCCCTTGGAGCTTTGCGTTCCTCCGGGGGCGCTTTCCCAGGCGGCAGGATTAAACCGCCGCAATGTTGCAAGGTGGAAAGCTTTGGGCTATGATGTAGCAAAAATTACCCCTGTATCAGACGGAAGTTTTGAGATAAAGCCCTATACCGGCGTGTTGAGCCGCAGGGAACAGCGACGTCGGCAGAGGGGGAGTAATTTCATGGTTTAGGGACGGGAGCGCTGCCTTGTTGTTTTGTGCATATTATGGCGTTTTTGGGGCAGAAAGGCTTTTGCGGCTTAGGTGTTTTGCCGGTCCGCTGAATGGGGTTTTGCTTGAAGTGATGACATGACTTCCAGCACCCCCTGACATCTTTGAATAGGCGAAGAAAACTTTTTTGGTTTTAGTACGGAAGGCTTGAGAGGAAGCCGGGAAATTGTGAAAAACCTACCGGAAAGGTACAGGCTACCGGGCGCAGTTGCGTCCCAAACAGGAGAATGGAAATTACCGGCAGAGAAAAAGGAGAACAGGCGGATGCGGTTTAAAGCATTGGAAATTCAGGGCTTTAAGTCCTTTCCTGATAAGACCCGGCTTACCTTTGGGGAGGGCATCACGGCGGTGGTTGGCCCCAATGGCAGCGGGAAAAGCAATATCAGCGATGCGGTGCGCTGGGTGCTGGGGGAGCAATCTACCAGAACGCTGCGGGGCAGCAAAATGGAGGATGTGATTTTTGGCGGAACAAAAAGCCGGAAGGCCCAGGGGGTGTGCTCTGTTTCCCTGACGATGGATAATTCCGGCGGCTTTTTTGATTTGGAAAGCCCGGAGGTTACCATTACCCGAAAGCTCTACCGTTCCGGCGAAAGCGAGTACCGGATTAACGGCAATTTGGTGCGTTTGAAGGATATTACCGAGCTGTTTATGGATACCGGCTTGGGCAGAGACGGTTATTCCATGATCGGGCAGGGCAGGATTGCGGAAATCGTTTCCGCCAAAAGCAATCAGCGGCGGGAGCTGTTTGAGGAAGCGGCGGGCATTTCCAAGTTCCGCTACCGTAAGGGGGAGGCGGAAAAGCGGCTGGAACAGGCCCAGGAGAATCTGCTGCGGCTGAAGGATATTTTGCTGGAACTGGAAAATCGGGTGGAGCCGTTGCGGGTGCAATCAGAAAAAGCGGGGGAGTTTTTGCGGCTTAGCGAGGAGAAGAAGCTGCTGGAAATCTCGTTGTGGATGAAGCAGCTGGAACAGATTAAGGCCCGCCTGCGGGAGCAGGAGGACCGGCTTTTGGAAACAAGGGGCGGCTTACAGCAGGCTGAAGAGCAGCTTGAGGAGCTGGAGCAGAAAATTGCCGCTGCCTTTGAGGAAATGACCCGCTGCGGCGTACAGCTGGAAGAGGGCAGAGCTAAAATTCATGAGACAGAGGAAAAATCGGCGGAAAACTTGTCGAATCAGGCGGTTTTGGAGAATGAGCTGCGCCATTTGGAGCAGGAAAAGGAGCGGATTGCCATACAGTTTGCCGAGGCTGGGCTTTCCGATGATCAGCTTACGGAGAAAGAGGGGGAGCTTGCCAGGGAGCTTGCGGAATTGGAAGCAAAGCGCCTGGAACTGGAAGAGCAGTTTTGTCTGACAGGAGAGAGGCTGGCTGAGGGCCGGGCGGAGGAAAAGGCGCTGCTGGAGCAAAACGGCGAGCTTACCGCCAAAAAGCAGGGGCTTGCGGCAGCTCAGAACGAGGCAAAAATCCAGTCGGTGACGTCACGGAGCCTGCTGGCGGAAGGAGCTTTGCGCCAAAAGGACCTGGAGCAGCAGCTGGAGCAGCTGGGGCAAACCCGGGAACAGGCTTTACAGGAACTTGCCCAAGAAAGGGAGCTGGAGGCGCAGATTGAACAGAAGCTGACCCAGATGGACAACCGGCAGAGCGGGTATAAAATGCTGTTGGATTCCCGAGAGAAAACGGCGGAGCAGTGCCGCAGGGAGGTTGCCGGGCTGGAGGAAGCGATCCGGATGGACGAGCAGAAGGCCCGGCTGTATACTGATATGGAGCGCAGCCATGAGGGCTTTTATAACAGTGTTCGCTACCTGCTGAGGCAGGCGGCGGGGGGGATGCTCAGGGGCGTGATCGGCGCAGTTTCGGACCTGATTCGGGTAGAGCCGGAGTACACCCTTGCTGTTGAGACAGCCTGCGGGCCTGCCATCCAGCATATTGTGGTGGAGGATGAGCAGGCGGCTAAGCAGGCGATCAGCCTGCTGAAGCGGGAAAACCAGGGCCGGGCTACCTTCCTTCCGCTGACGTCCGTACGGGGAACCCGGCTGGAGCAGCAGGGGCTTTCCTCCTGTGAGGGCTTTGTGGCCATTGCCAGTGACCTGGTGGACTGCGAGGGGCGCTTTCAGGGAATTGTACACTCCATTTTAGGGCGGACGGTAGTGGCCCGGGATTTAGACTGCGCGGTGCCGATTGCCAAGCGGTTTTCTTACCGGTTCCGCATCGTCACGCTGGATGGACAGGTGATTAACGCGGGGGGCTCTTTTACCGGCGGCTCCTCCGGCAAAACCGGGGGACTGCTTAGCCGGAAGAACGAGATTTCCCAGCTGCAAAGCAAGATTGCTCGTTCTCAGGAGGAATTGACCGGGGCGAAGGAGCGGGCGGCGGAGGCGGCCTCCCAGCGGGATAAAATGCTGCGGGAAATGAAGCTGCTGGAGGAAGAAGTTAGGATGGTACAGCAGGATCAGATCCGGTGCCAGGGGGAGCAGAAGCGACTTGCCCTGAGCCTGGAGGAACAGGAAAAGCAGTGCCGTCTGACAGAAAAAAGCCTGCAGGAGCTTTCCGGGCGGCTGGAGCAGCTTTCTAAGGAGCAGGACGGCGCCGGGGAGCTGGTGGAACGCCTGGGGCGGGAGATGGCTCAGTTTGAACAGGAGGCCGGGCGGCTGGAACGCCGGATTGCCGAAGCCCAGGAGAAAACCGCCGCCTTTACCCAGCAGAGCCATGGCCTGGAAATGGAGCAGGCGGCTTTGCAGGGCAGCAAAAAGGCGTTGGAGGAACGAAAGGACCAGTATGAACGTCAAAGACAGGACCAGAAGGCCCGGATGGAGCAGCTGGAGGAGCAAAATAAGCAGCTGGCTGTGCGACGTCACGAAATGGAAAGCCGGCAGCAGGATTTAACAGAAGAAAAGCAGCGGTTGACGGAGCGCCTTTCTCAGTTACAAAAGCAGGGGGAGCAGCTTTCTCGCTTGAGGATGGAGCGGGAGAAGGAGGTTTCCGGCCTGAGGAATGAGGAGCGGCAGCTTTCCTCCCAGAGAGAAGGGGTTGCTCAGCAGCTGGCCAGAGCAGAGGAGCGGCAGAGATCGGTTCAGGAAGAGTATGACAGGATTATCTCCGGCTTATGGGATGAGTATCAGCTGACCCGTACCGAAGCCGAGGAGTTTGCACGGCCGGTGGAAAACGTAGTGCTTGCCCAGGGCCAGGTTAGTGAGCTGAAGAATAAAATTCGGGGGTTGGGAACGGTAAACCTTTCGGCCATTGAGGAATACAGGGAGGTTTTTCAGCGGTATAATTTCTTAAAGGGCCAGCTGGAGGATGTAGAGCGCTCCCGGGAGGAGCTGCGCAAGCTGATTGCCCAGCTTACCGGCAGCATGGAACAAACCTTTGGAGAGAACTTTAAGCGTATTGCGCAGGAATTTTCGAATATATTTGTAGATTTATTTGGCGGGGGGCGGGCCAGCCTTACCTTAACCGACCCGGACAACCTGCTGGAATCCGGCATTGACATTTTTGTGGAGCCCCCCGGCAAGGTGATTAAAAACCTGGGGCTTCTTTCCGGCGGAGAACAGGCCTTTGTGGCGATTGCCATCTACTTTGCGATTTTAAGGGTGCGCCCGGCCCCTTTTTGTTTGCTGGATGAGATTGAGGCTGCCCTGGATGACGTGAATGTAGGGCGGTTTGCCCAGTATCTCCGCAGGCTTTCGGGCGAAACGCAGTTTATTGCCATCACCCACCGCCGGGGCACTATGGAGGAGGCGGATATGCTGTACGGCGTTACCATGCAGGAGGAAGGAGTTTCCAAGCTGTTGGAGCTGAACGTTACCGAGGCGGAGCAGCGGCTGCTGCAATCACAAGAGGAAAGGAAGGATGCAAAGAATGGGGTTCTTTCAAAAAATTAGTGAGGGCTTAAAAAAGACCAAGGCCTCTATGATGAAGCAGGTAGAGCGGGTATTCAACAGCTTTACCAAGGTGGACGAGGAGCTGTTTGAGGCTTTGGAGGAAACCTTGATTCTCTCCGACGTTGGGATGCTTACCGCTGAGGAGATCTGTACCCGGCTGCGCAAGGCGGTAAAGGAGCAGGGCGTCACCGACGGAGAGCGGGTAAAGGAACTGCTGGAGGAGATTATTGCCGGAATTTTGGAAGGGGATAACCGGCTGGATTTATCAACAAAGCCTTCTATTGTGCTGGTAATTGGCGTAAACGGCGTGGGTAAAACTACTACGATCGGCAAGCTGGCCGCTAACCTGAAAAGCGAGGGCAAACAGGTGCTGCTGGCCGCCGCAGATACCTTCCGGGCCGCTGCCATTGACCAGCTGCAGATTTGGGCGGACAGGGCCGGGGTGGAGATGATCCGCCATAAGGAAGGCTCTGACCCTGCCGCCGTGGTGTATGACGCCATTGCCGCCGGTAAGTCCCGAGGGGTAGACGTTATATTGTGCGATACTGCGGGCCGGCTGCATAACAAGAAAAATTTGATGGATGAGCTTGCCAAAATCTCTCGGGTGATCCGGCGGGAGGCGCCGGAAAGCGCTTTGGAGGTGCTTTTGGTGCTGGACGCTACCACCGGCCAGAACGCCGTAAGCCAGGCTAAGCTGTTTGGAGAGGCGGCGGGCCTTACCGGCATCATCCTTACCAAGCTGGACGGCACTGCCAAGGGAGGCGTGGTGATCTCCATTAAAGAGGAGCTTGGGGTGCCGATCAAGTATATAGGAGTAGGGGAACAGCTGGACGATCTGCAGCCATTTCTTCCCGGAGAGTTTGTTCGGGCGTTGTTTGAAAGCGAACAATAGGCGCTTACGTCCCTAAAAATGACAGAAAAAGTGAGGAACAACCCATGAAGCTGATTGCAGCAACGAAAAATCCTGGTAAATTAAAGGAATTTCAGCGGATTTTAGCCCCCTGGGGCATTGAGGTAGTGCCCCAGCAGGAGCTTTGCCCCCGGCTGGAGGTGGAGGAAACAGGAAGAACCTTCCGGGAAAATGCTTATCTTAAGGCCCGGGCCATTGCGGACACCACCGGTTTAGCCGCTATTGCTGATGATTCCGGCCTGTGTGTAGACGCCCTGGGAGGAAAGCCGGGAGTGTATTCCGCCCGGTACGGCGGGCCAAACGCCACCGATGCCGACCGGAACCAAAAGCTGCTGGCGGAGCTGGCCGGGGTGCCTCAAAAGCAGCGGACGGCACGGTTTATCAGCGCAATTTGCTGTATTTTTCCTCAAACAGCAGCGGGTGGGACAGAACAGCTATTGCAGTGTGAGGGCAGCTGTGAAGGTCTCATAGGCTTTGAGCCCAAAGGGGACGGGGGGTTTGGATACGATCCTCTGTTTTTTGTGGGAGAGAAAAGCTTTGCGGAGCTTTCCGGGGCGGAGAAGGATGCTCTCAGCCACCGGGGAAAGGCGCTGGCAAAGTTAGAGAAGGAGCTGAAAAGGCTGTTTGGAGAGAATGCTTTGAAGAAGGAGGAATAGCCGTGAATTTAGAGAGACTGCGGTGTGACTGTGCGCTGAAGCAGAAAAAGGGCTGCATATTATCATGGCTTCCGTACTGATTTGGGTGGCTGTGCTGTGTGTGCAGCTTACGGCGCTGCGGTTTTAACCAAAACCTGCTTACCTTTTGCTGTACGGCCCCTTTGCTGCCGGTTTCCTACCTGATTGCTAAAATTATCAAGGTGGATTTTCAAAATAAGGGGAATCCGCTGACCAATTTGGAGGTACTCTTTTCGGTAAACCAAATTTTGTATCTGCTGATTGCGTTGTGGATTTATCCTACTGTCCCGGAAAAATGCTGATGGTGATTGCGATGATTTTCGGCGCCCATCTTATGCCGTACAGCTGGCTTTATCAGTCAAAAAGCTATTTCGCTTTGTCTATAGCAATCCCTGTTATTGCGCTGGATGTCGGGTTGTATATTCTGGCGGCTGTTATGATATTGACTGAGATCCTGTTCAGCGTTCTGCTGAGCTGTGAATTAAAGAAATTACAGAAATAGGAGAAAACGACAATGGCATTAAATTCTAAACAGCGGGCCCAGCTCAGGGGCCTGGCAAACACCATGGAAACCATTTTGCAGGTAGGCAAAGGCGGTGTGAACGACCAGCTTGTAAAGCAGGTGGACGACGCTTTAACCGCCCGGGAGCTGATTAAGCTACGCGCCCTGGAAAACGCCCCGGTTCTGCCGGGAGAGGCCGCCCGGCAGCTGGCGGAGGCTACCCGGTCAGACGTGGTGCAGGTAATTGGCACCCGGTTTGTGCTGTACCGCAAAAATCCTGAAAAGCCTAAGATAGAGCTTGTAAAATAACGGCTTGCGCTTAAGTCCGATAAAAAGGGGTGAACTGCCATGGAAGTAACGCGGAAAACCAGACGGCTGGGGGTGTTTGGGGGAACGTTTAACCCTATCCACAGCGGGCATATTTATATGGCACTTTCCTTTGCCGGCCAGCTGGGACTGGACAGGGTGCTGGTAGTCCCTACCATGATACCGCCCCACAAGCAGGCTTTGGGGCTGATAGGACATGGGGAACGGTACGCCATGTGTCAAATTGCATGCGCCCCTTACCCACAGCTTGTACCCTGTGACCTGGAGCTGCGCCGGGGCGGCAGCAGCTATACTGTAGATACCCTGCGGGCGCTGCACCGCTATTACCCCGGCTGGGAGCTTTGCCTGCTGGTAGGTTCGGATATGTTTTTTACCCTGGAAAAATGGGTGCGCAGTGAGGAGATTTTTGCCCTTGCCACCCTTTGCGCCGCAGCCCGCAGCCCTGGGGAGCTGCAGGCCCTTGCCCGCAAGAAAAAGGAACTGGAGGCTTTGGGCGCTCGGTGTGAAATTGCCGGATTTCCGGAGCTGACCGTTTCCTCCACCCAGCTGCGGGAAATGTTGGCGGAAGGGGAGGCCCCCGGCAATCTGCTGCCCCCCGGCGTGGGGGAGTATATTGCCGAAAAAGGGCTGTACCGGCGAAAATTTTCTCTGGAACAAAAAGATTATCTCCCGGAATTAGAAAAATTGCTCACCCCATACCGCCTAAACCACAGCCTTTGTGTGGCAAAAGCGGCGGAAAAGCTGGCTTTGGGGCTGGGAATTTCAGAAAAGAAGGCATATTTAGCAGGTTTGCTCCACGATATTTGTAAAGATATGCCAAAAGAACAGCAGTTGCAATGGGCGCGAAAGTCTGGTATAATTTGGGACAGAAAGCTAACCTGTCAGCCTCAGCTATGGCATGGCTTTGCTGCCGCCGCCTTTCTGCGGGAAAAGCTGGGCATTGATGACGCCGACTTGCAGAACGCTGTTTGCTACCATACTACTGCCAGGGCGGGGATGTCCCCCCTGGAAAAAGCGGTGTATTTGGGGGATTATATTTCTGAGGACCGCACCTATCCTGATGTGGACGAGGTGCGGCGTTTGGCAAAGCAGTCGGTGGACGAAGCGATATTTTACACTTTGCGCTATACCCTGGGGCGTTTGGCGGAAAAGGGGGAGCCGGTTTGCACCCTTACCTGGGAGGCGTACAATGAACTTTGGTCTAAGCTGTTTCCTTGCTGAATGCTGTGGGGGCGTCAGGAAATCAGGATTTGGAGGCGAGTAGGAAAGTATGAAAACAATAAATTTGCTTTGGTTGCTTAGTTTAGTTCTGCTGGGAATCGGTACAGTTTTTCTTGCAGGTGCATCCCTTTTGAATATTGAACTGGCGGATTTTGTTATGCGGGCTATCGGGATTATTGACTTTGTCGCATTGCCGGTATTGGGATATACAACCGTGAAAAGAGTGGAAAGTAAGCAGAAACAAAATCAGGATTTGCCAATTTGATTGCTGCCCTTGAGCCATGGAAATGAGGAGGAGAGGGAATGAACTATGCGGAGCTGTTTCACAGCCTGAACCGGGGTTTTTTCCAGAGGGAAAACATTCGGGCATTGCCGAAGGATTTTGTTTTTACGGAGCTGGTGATGGACCTGCGCAAACCCTTGCCGGAGATAGCACCTCCTTGCTGCCCAAGGGAAATTTCGTTTGGCGAGTATCGCGGAGAGCTTGCGGCACTTCGGGATGCGGTTCGTCAGGTGGACGAGGGCTGGGTGCAGTATTTTAGGGAAGGATGCCGGTTTTATTGCGCCTTTGAGGGAGAAAGGATTGCCGCTTTTTGCAGCCTTGCTGATATGGGCCGGTTTCAGGGCCTTCATATCGGCGGGCCGGGTTGTGTGGGAACAATACCTGAATTTCGCAGGCAGGGCATCGGCTTGGAAATGGTGCGTTTGGCCACCGAGACGCTTCGGCAGGATGGTTTTGATCTCTCTTGGATTCACTATACACATCTGGCGCATTGGTATGAGAAGCTTGGATATCAGCCGGTTCTTCGGTGGAACAGCGGTGGGATTCTTCAGGAAATGGAAAGAGGCAGGTGACGGCTTTTCCGCACAAACCCGGCAGCAAGCCCTGATAAAATGCCATAAAACCCAAAGCTTCCGCGACGTCGCGCATGCTTATGATTGCGGAGCTTTACAATAAGAAACACGGAAAAAGGAGGCCAAAAGATGGAAAGGCTGATGGGAAAGCAACTGGTGGAAAAGGTGGTTACCCTACTGGACGCAAAAAAGGCCGCAGACATCCGGGCGATAGATGTGGGGCGGCAGACTTCCCTGGGGGATTACTTTGTGATTGCCTCAGCCGGCAGCCTGGTGCAGGCCAGGGCTCTGGCCGACGAGGTGGAGGAAAAGCTCTCGGAAATGGGGGTTGAGCCCCGCCGGATTGAAGGATATCAAACCGCCAACTGGATTTTGCTGGATTACAGCGATGTGATTGTCCATATTTTCTTTGAGGAATCCCGGTCGTTCTACGCCTTGGATAAGCTATGGGCGGATGGCGTACAGTTGGATATTTCCGGCCTTGTAAAGCCGGAGTAACTGCCTGAAAGCTTCAGGCAGAAAAAGGAAGGAATGTTCACCATGAAATACGATTTTGCTCAAGTTGAAAAAAAGTGGCAGGGCATTTGGGATGAAAAAAAGACCTTTGCCGCCTCGAATGACTACACAAAGCCAAAGTATTATGCTTTGGTGGAGTTCCCTTATCCCTCCGGCGCAGGGCTGCATGTGGGTCATCCCCGTTCCTACACCGCGCTGGACATTGTGGCCCGCAAACGGAGAATGGAAGGGTATAATGTCCTTTACCCTATGGGGTGGGACGCTTTTGGCCTGCCTACTGAGAACTTCGCCATTAAAAACCATATCCACCCTGAAATTGTAACAAAGCAGAATGTGGCCCGCTTTAAGGGGCAGCTGAAATCCTTGGGCCTTTCCTTTGACTGGGACCGGGAGTTTAATACCACCGATCCGAACTATTATAAGTGGACCCAGTGGATTTTTTTGCAGCTTTATAAAAAGGGGCTTGCCTATAAAAAGGAAATGTCGGTAAATTGGTGTACCTCCTGCAAATGCGTGCTGGCTAATGAGGAGGTTGTAGGCGGCGTTTGTGAGCGGTGCGGCAGCGAGGTTGTTCATAAAGAGAAAAGCCAGTGGATGCTGAAAATTACCGAGTATGCCCAGCGCCTGATTGACGACCTGGACCAGGTGGATTATATTGACCGGGTAAAAATCTCCCAGAAGAACTGGATCGGCCGTTCCACCGGCGCGGAGGTGAAGTTTGCAACCACCGCCGGCGACGAACTGCTGATTTATACCACCCGCCCGGATACCCTGTTTGGCGCAACCTATATGGTTATCTCCCCGGAGCACCCTTATTTGGAGCGGTGGGCTGACCGTATCACCAATCTCAGCGACGTCCAAAAATACCAGGAGGAGGCTGCCAAAAAGTCCGACTTTGAGCGGGCGGAGGTAGTTAAGGAGAAAACCGGCGTAGAGCTGCAGGGCGTGCGGGGCATCAACCCGGTAAATGGGAGAGAAATCCCGATTTTTGTCTCCGACTACGTGTTGATGACCTATGGCACCGGCGCCATTATGGCTGTTCCTGCCCATGATACCAGAGACTGGGAGTTTGCCAAAAAGTTTAACCTGCCTATCATCGAGGTGGTGCAGGGCGGCGAGGTAGAAAAGGAAGCCTTTACCGACTGTGAAACTGGTGTGATGGTCAATTCCGACTTCCTCAACGGACTTTCAGTGGAGGAAGCCAAAAAGGAAATTATAGAGCATCTGAAAGCAGAGGGCAAGGGCGTCCCTAAGGTAAACTATAAGCTGCGGGACTGGGTTTTCTCCCGTCAGCGGTACTGGGGCGAGCCTATCCCCATGATTATTTGCCCTCACTGCGGCTTTGTCCCGCTGGACGAATCGGAGCTTCCGTTGCGGTTGCCTGAGGTGGAATCCTACGAGCCTACTGACAACGGCGAGTCTCCTTTGGCCGCTATTGAGGACTGGGTAAATGTGAAGTGCCCCCATTGCGGCGCTGACGCCAAGCGGGAAACCGATACGATGCCCCAGTGGGCTGGTTCCTCCTGGTACTTCCTGCGGTACTGCGACCCCCATAATAACGACGCTTTGGCCTCCAAGGAAGCGCTGGATTACTGGATGCCAGTAGACTGGTACAACGGCGGCATGGAGCACACCACCCTGCACGTACTTTACTCCCGGTTCTGGTATAAATTCCTGTATGACGTGGGTGTGGTCCCCACTGCCGAGCCTTATGCCAAGCGTACCAGCCATGGGATGATTCTGGGAGAAAACGGCGAGAAGATGAGCAAATCCCGTGGCAATGTAGTCAACCCCGACGATATTGTCAAGGAATACGGGGCAGATACCATGCGCCTGTATGAGATGTTTATTGGGGACTTTGAAAAGTCCGCTCCCTGGAGTTCCAGCTCCATTAAGGGCTGCAAGCGGTTTTTGGATAGAATTTGGGCACTGCAGGATCATGTTGCCCCTGAGGAAGGTTACAGTAAGGAGCTGGAAAGCTCTTTCCATAAAACGGTGAAGAAGGTCAGCGAGGATATTGAGGGGATGAAGTTTAACACTGCCATCGCCGCGCTGATGTCCTTGCTGAACGAGATTACCGATAAGGGGAGCATCACCCGGGGCGAGCTGAAAACGTTGCTCACCCTCGTCAACCCCTTTGCGCCCCATATTACTGAGGAAATTTGGGAGCAGCAGGGCTTTGGCGGGATGCTCAACCAGCAGAAGTGGCCCACCTACGATGAAAGTAAGTGCCAGGATGCCACGGTGGAAATTGCGGTGCAGATTAACGGCAAGGTGCGGGCGAGGATCCAGGTGGCAGCGGATTGTTCCAAAGAGGATGCCATTGCCCAGGCCAAGGGGAACGAGAGCGTTGCCCAGGCTATTGCCGGCAAAACAGTGGTGAAGGAGATCGCTGTTCCTGGGAAACTTGTGAATATTGTGGTAAAATAGGCCGGAAAAATCGCAAAAATTTTTGTTTTTGAGAAAAAGTACTTGACATACAGGTGTGTCATCCTGTATAATAAGCTATGTTGTATCTGTAGTAATGGCAAAAACTGCTTTTGGGGGAGGAATTTTCTTCCTTGAAGGCTTATATTGCCGGATTTAGCCAGGTACTTTGCCGGTTTTGGCGTATTATTGTTATACAGACGAGCCCTGCGGGCGTTGTCTTGTATATAACTCCTGCCATGCGGCGTAGGGAGGGAATAAGAGTGTCGGAAATTCGCATCAAAGATAACGAGTCTTTGGATAGTGCCCTGAGAAGATTCAAGAGGCAGTGCGCAAGAGCGGGTGTGCTTCAGGAAGTAAGAAAAAGAGAGCACTACGAAAAGCCTTCTGTAAAGCGGAAGAAGAAATCTGAGGCGGCCCGTAAGCGTAAGTTCAAGTAATTTGCGTGACGGAAGTGTTATGCTCCAGTTTGCCGGGTAATCCGGTGTGCGGGGCGCAGGTTTTTTCAAAACACAAGGTGATAAAAGCGGGCGGGGATGATCTGCCCGCTTTTTCATTTATCATTGAAAATTCCCACGGCACGGCAGAGAGAAATTTTTGCCCATAGGGCAGCCGATGTGTGGCAGCATGGCCAAAGTTTACCTCTCAAGAAAGCCTTATTTTTGGAGAAAAGCTAAAACATCACAACTATAAAAGGCTTGTTGAAAGTATTGGTTAGTGGGCGGGGAACCAAAAGAGCAGTCCTGTCCTAAAAAGGGCATTTTTAAGGCAAAATGGCCCTGAAATAAAGCGAAAATCATTAAAAAGTGGAAAGGAAGGCGGAAAAGAATGAAGATGGTATTTCTGTTCGGGAATGCGGCAGTGGGCAAGATGACAGTAGGCCAGGAGCTGATGAAGCAGACCGGCCTGCGGCTGTTCCATAACCATATGACGATTGAGCCGGTGCTGGAGATTTTTGGCACCTTTGACAGTAAGGTCATCATGCGGCTGCGGGATGTTATCTTCGAGGAATTTGCCGCCTCTGATCAGTACGGGATGATTTTTACCTATATGATGGCCTTTGATCACCAGTCGGAATGGGATTATCTGGAGCATGTGAAGGAGATTTTTGCTCCCTATCACACAGAGTTTTATTACGTAGAGCTGGTAGCGCCCCAAGCAGTTCGTCTGGAGCGGAATAGAACCGAAAACCGGCTGAAAAACAAGGCCTCCAAGCGAGATATTGCAATCTCCGACCAGCGGCTGCTGGATGATGACAGCAAGTATCGTCTGGAAAGCAGGGAAGGGGAGATTCCTTTTGAGAACTACCTCAAAATTGATAATTCCTACCTTTCTCCGGAGGAAACCGCGCGGAAAATTCGGGAACGGTTTGGATTGTAGTACCTTTTCGGGATCATGCCGTTGAGTAAAATTCCGGTAGTTTTATGGAAGCGTATTGGGAGTAAACGCAAAGTGATAAATTGGTATTAGGGTGTTAAACAATGCGAACAAAAAATGTAACTGTCCTGCCTTATGATCCACAATGGAAAATTGATTTTGAAAATATAGAGCGTGAGCTTGTAAGTGTGATAGGCGACTTAGCGATATGTGTTGAACATGTTGGAAGTACCTCAGTGGAAGGACTTTCTGCAAAACCAATCATTGATATTGATATTGTCATCCGTGACGATTCGGTTTTTGATTGTGTTGTAAGTAGATTAAAAACAATTGGTTATTTTCATGAAGGAAATTTAGGAATAAAGGATAGGGAAGCTTTTAAATACTCTGACAAGCCGCATTTACGGACGCATCATTTATATGTATGCCCTCAGGAGTCCAAGGAATTGTTACGTCATGTCACGTTCAGAGATTTTCTTAGGAATAATCCCGATGCGGTAAAGCAATATAGTGAGGTTAAGGAAAAGGCTGCAAAACTTTTTCCGAATGACATAGAAAAATATATGAAGTATAAATCTCTTTGCATAGAAGCATTGTATTCATTGTGTGGTTTGCTCTAATTCTCCAAATCGAGATTTATCAGGCAGCATTCGCCTCTTTGGCGACGTCCCGGAAAAGGCGGTCTTGGGTGCCTCCCGGGAGGCAGAAAAACGGGATAGGTGCTTACGTCCCGAGAAAACAGAGAAAGGCGGTGGGCTATGGCGCTGCTTTGGCCGAAATATACCGTTGCAAAGGCAACCAACCTGACCCCCAGGCTGCTGAAACAGCTGGGGTTTGAGGGCCTGCTTTTGGACGTGGACAATACCCTGACTACCCACAACAACCCCGAACCCTATGAGGGGGTACTGGAGTGGCTGCTGAGCCTGAAGGAGGCAGGGGTGAAGCTTCAAATTGTATCGAATAATCATTCCCCAAGGGTGGAGCCCTTTGCCCGGCGCTTAGGGATAGACTACACCGCCAATGCCAAAAAACCGCTGCCCGGCGGCTTTTTGCAGGGGCTTACGGATATGGGGTTAGAAAAAACCAAGGCAGCCGCCGTGGGGGATCAGCTGTTTACCGACATTCTGGGGGGGAACCTGGCGGGGATTCCAACAATTTTAGTTACCGGGATTACCCCAGAGACAGGCTGGTTCTTCCGGATAAAAAGGTGGCTGGAAAAGAGCGTTATCAAGCGCTATCAAACAAGTGGAAGGGAGATTTCGTTATGATGTGGTTTGGTCCGGCGGGCACTGCGGAAAGCTTTGCCCAAATGGGGTACAAAAAAACCGAGCAGGTGCCGGAATATCTGGAGAAAATGGGCTTAAACGCCTTTGAGTATCAATGCGGCAGAGGGGTACGGGTGAACGAGGCGGCTGCAAAAAAGTTTGCAGGACTGGCGGCGGAGAAAAATATCCGGATTTCACTGCATGCGCCGTATTATATCTCCCTTTCCAGCGTGGAGGAGGAGAAGCGGCAGAAAAGTGTGGAATACATCCTGCAAAGCGCCCAGGCGGTAGACTGGCTTGGCGGCGACCGGATTGTAGTACATGCCGGCTCCTGCTCCAAAATGAGCCGGGAGGAAGCCTTAGAGCTTGCCAAGGATACTCTGAAAAAGGCGGTTCAGGCATTGGACGAAAGCGGTCTTTCTCACATCCGGCTTTGTCCGGAGACTATGGGAAAGGTGAATCAATTAGGCACGTTGGACGAGGTGCTTGCTTTATGTTCAGTAGATGAACGGTTTTTGCCCTGTATTGATTTTGGCCACTTAAATGCCCGTACCTTTGGCCACTGCCGCACGCCGGAGGAGATCGGGGCAGTGTTTGCTGCTATGGAGAACGATTTGGGGACAGAGCGGATGCGGCAGTTCCACTCTCATTTTTCCAAGATTGAGTATACCGAAAACGGCGGGGAGAAGCGGCACTTAACCTTTGCCGATACTGTTTACGGGCCGGAGTTTGAGCCGGTGGCCCAGTGGGCGGTGAAGAAGGGGTGCAGCCCGGTGTTTATTTGTGAATCCGCCGGGACGCAGAGCGAGGACGCGGCGATGATGCAGGAGATTTACCGCAGAATTGGAGAGGAAACGGGAGAGCAGGCAGAATAAAGGAGAGTGCTTTTACGTGGGCAGAAAATTATTTTGTGAAATTTCTCCCCTTACCTACCAGCTTTCCACCTGGAAAGAAATCGGTCTGCGGCGAATCCGGAACCTGCGGCTGCACGGCCGTTTTGCCGTTCAAAAACAGCAGGAGCAGCTGCCTGTCCGGGTATATAGCCATAAATCGCTGATTTGTCGCCGGCTTGGCAATGTGGATATGCGGCTGCAGGAAAACAAGGCGATAAACTTGGCGATTGCCGCGCCGAAAATCAACGGGATCCTGATTCGGCCCGGGGAGATTTTCTCCTTTTGGGAGCTGGTCGGCCGGCCGGACAGGGCCCATGGCTACCAGGAGGGCCTGGTGATTGTTTCGGGAAAACCGGGGCAGGGCATAGGGGGTGGAATGTGCCAGTTTACCAACCTGATCCACTGGATGGTGCTCCATTCCGACCTGACCATTGTGGAGCATCATCACCATGACAATGTGGATCTGTTCCCGGATTTTGGCAGGGTTATCCCCTTTGGAACCGGGACCTCTATTCTGTATAACTATTTGGATTACCGCTTTGTCAATCATACGAAAGACACCTACCAGCTGTTTGTCCATGTTTCCGGCGGCTACCTTTGCGGGGAGCTGCGGTGCAGCCGCAGACCGCCCCATACGTACCATATCCAGTGCAGAGGGGAGTACTTTTCCCGGGAAGAGGACGGCGTTTACCGGAACAACGAGATTTACCGGATTACCATAGACAATAAAACCGGCAGGCAGATCCGGGAGGAGCTGCTCCGCAAAAACCACGCAAAAATAGCCTACGACCCTGCCGGGCTGGCTGTTATGGACAGAACAGCGGCTTTTGCGCCGGAGAATTGATCTGCGGGCCTGGCGGGTTCCGGGGTGCGGGAACAGGGGATGCGGTTACGTCCCCAAAAGAAAAATGCGGGTTTTGTCGGGATTTTTTAAGAAAGTAGTGTGAAATGCAAGAGGAAAATCAAAAAAAGGTGCAGGAAAGTGAAGATTTGTTGTAATGCACTAAAAATTGTGGTAGGATTTGTTTGAAACGCAGAGAAGCATACCAATTAGCTTGCTAATTGGTATGCTTTTTTGTATAAAGAACCCCCGGCTGTGCCAGGGGTTCAAAGAATCTTAAGCGGTGAATATGAAAAAGAACTCCTTTTGCTCTTGAATAGAGATGCGGCCTGGCTGCTGCATCAAGTAAGCAAAGGGATGCCATCCGAGTGAATGACATAAGCAGTT
>CATJLA010000100.1 GCA_949741215.1 uncultured Oscillospiraceae bacterium | reverse complement strand
TTACATTCAGCCCTGTTCACAAAAAACGGCGGCAGTTTGCAGCAGCCTGAAAATAGCGTGCTTTTTTCGAAAAACAAGCTGGCTCAGCAAAATACACAATAGTAGGCCGGACTATAATTGTGCAAAATCGCCTTTGCAAAATTCAAATTGAAATGCTATACTTCTTATGAAGTAAATAGGCAATCAACGACACACGCAGCACCTGCCGGTGCATAAGTCTGATTACGGTACGGATGCAGAGTGTGTTGGCGGCAAATTTATTTACGGCATACGCATCTGCGTGTGCCGTTTTTTGTCTGAAATCAAGGAGGTCATTATGGAAAACAGCAACTATCTTGGTAAGGAAAAAGTGGGGAAGCTGCTGCGGCAATTTGCAGTACCCTGTATCTTTTCCCTCATCATCTCATGTCTCTATAACATTGTGGATCAAATCTTTGTAGGAAACGGCATCGGCTATCTTGGCAATGCGGCTACCGGTGTAATTTTTCCAATTACGGTAGTGGGCTGGGGGTTAAGCCTGTTTTTTGGCGATGGAGCTGCCGCTGCGCTGAGCGATTCTTTGGGACGTGGAGAAACAAAAAATATTCACAGAAGCGTCGGCAACGCGATTTTAGGCTCATTTTTCTCCGGTGTGGCGGTTATTGCCATTGCGTATCTGTGGGGGAACGGGCTGCTCCGACTGATTGGCGCAACAGATGCCAATATCCAAATGGCTCATGATTACGGTGTGATTATCTTCGCCATGATGCCTCTTGCCATGACACAGAATACGCTTGCCTCTATTATTCGGGCGGATGGCAGCCCCCAATATGCTATGGCGGCCATGCTTACCGGGGCGGTCATCAATATTATTGGCGACCCGGTGGCGATTTTTGTGCTGGATATGGGCATTAAGGGAGCCGCTTGGGCAACCATCCTGGGTCAGCTTGTCAGTTTTCTAATCTGCGCTGCTTATTTAGCACGCTCTAAAACCTTCCGGATGAACGCCGGCAGCTTCAAGCCCAGTATTTCTCTGTTAAAGCCGGTAATGGCCCTGGGAACCTCCAGCCTGCTGACGCAGCTTTCTATTGTAATCATTACGGTTGTCAACAATATTCTGCTGGTGAGATATGGCGCGCAGTCCGTCTATGGGGCGGATATTCCTCTGGCGGCGTTCGTAGTGATTATGAAGCTTTTTCAAATTGTGCTGAATATTGCAATCGGTATTGCGGCCGGCGCACAGCCCATTGTTGGCTATAACTACGGTGCAAGGCAATACGACCGTGTGCGGAGTCTGTTCAAACTGATGATGAAATGGACGATTGTTGTTGGCCTGGTCTGCACAGTTCTTTTTGAAGTTCTTCCCGGAGTATTTATTCAAATGTTCGGCTCAGCGGAAGATCCGACTTATTTTGACTTCGCAATTCTGTGCCTGCGGATCTATCTCTCGCTGATTCTTTTTACCTGCGCACAAAAGGTTTGCGCAATCTTTTTGCAGTCTATCGGCAAGGCAAAGGCAGCTGCGCCTCTGTCCATTTTGCGGGACGTCCTGCTGATTGTTTTTTCCCTGCTGATTCCTGCGGCCCTGGGGGTAACCGGTATCTTCTGGGCTGCGCCAATTGCGGATATTCTGGCAATTTTAGTTACTGCCGGAGTTATGATCCATGTATGGAAAGAGCTGGGGCAGGTCAATAAAACGCAAGGCGCCGCGGCGGAGATTCAGCCCTCCCAACAGGGAGCAATTATTACAATCGCCAGAGAACATGGCTCTGCCGGAAAGCGGATTGGCCAGTTGGTGGCCCAGCGGTTAAGCATACCCTGCTACTACAAAGAGCTGGTAGCTATTGCCGCGCAGGAAAGCGGTTTGGCGCAGAGCTTTATTTCCGGCATCAATTCGGACGAAAATGCTGTTATGAGGGAATTATATCTCACAACCGACCCTGTCCAGCGTGCAATCACCGCACAGGATGGTGCAATTCGTCAAATTGCGGATGCGGGAGCTTGTGTGATTATCGGACGTTCAGCCGACTATGTACTGCGGGATTACCCGGATGTCGTTCGTATTTTTATCTATGCGCCCAAAAGCTATCGGGAGAAAAAGGTGATCGAAATGTATGGGGACACCCCTGAAGCCGCGAAAAAAAGCATTGCCCGGTCTGACACTGCCAGAGCGGCCTACTATAAAAGTATTTCCGGGCAGGAATGGGGGAACCCTTATAACTATGAATTATGCGTCGATGCTTCTATGGGGGAGGACGCTGCTGCGAATTTAATCTGTGATTATATCAGCCGCAGGGCAGCAGTGCGGTAAAAATCCGCTGCCAAAGCCTATAAAGCTTGCAGATAACAGGCCCGCCCATAAAATTGGCGAAAAAGGCCCTTGGCTTTCTGGAAAACTTGTCCGGAGGCCCATGACGGTAAAGCGGCAGTTACGTCCCCTGCAATAAATAAGGCTGAAACAAACAAAGCCCTCCCATCCAAGACGGACAGGAGGGTTTTTGTTTTGTGCATTGCGGAATGAAAAAAGCAAGCGGTTATTTCCGGGAGATAGGGGTTATGGCATCCATGGCAATTTGCTGGCAAAGCTGGTTGTAAGAAATACCCGCGGCTGCTGCTTCCTGAGGCAGCAGGCTTGTGGGAGTCATGCCTGGCAGGGTGTTTGCCTCCAGGCAGTAGTAGGCGCCGTCCGGCTTCATCATGATATCTACCCGGGAGTAGAAGCCCAAATGCAGCGCCTGGTGCAGCTGTAAAGCGGTCTGCTGCATTTTCAGGGCAAGCTCCGGCGGCAGGGCAGCAGGGCACACCTCCTCGGTTTGGCCAGCCTGATACTTATTGGCATAATCGTAAAACCCCTGTTTGGGGATAATCTCAATCACCGGCAGCGCCTTGCCTCCCAGAATACCAATAGAAAACTCCCGCCCGGAAATAAGCTCCTCCGCCAAAATCCGGCTTTCGTACTTTTTGGCATACTCCAAAGCGGCTGAAAGCTCTGCCGGGCTGCCCACAATGGAAACCCCTACGCTGGAGCCGCAGCTGCACGGCTTTATGACGCAGGGGTAAACGAGGTCTGGCAGCTCTTTCTCAGCCAAATTGCTGTCCAAAAGCACCCAGTCCGGCGTAGGGATACCCTCAACGCGCATCAGCGTTTTGGAAAGCACTTTGTCCATAGCCAGCAAGCTGCCGATATACCCGCTGCCGGTGTAAGGGATGCCATAAAGCTCCAACGCGGCCTGGACCTGGCCGTTTTCCCCAGTGGCGCCGTGGAGAGAGAGGAATACTGCATCCGCCTGCTTGCAAAGCTCCAAAACATGAGGGCCGATCAGGGAATCCCCGTTGCCGGAGGCCTTTTTCAAAGCCTCCAAATCCGGTTCGGCAGCAGGCACCGGGGCCTGGGGCGGCAGCTGGTCCACAGAGCTTAAAAAACGCGCCTGAGGGCAGTTTAAGCCGGGTACACCCAGATAGACATCCAAAGGAAGCACCTGATGCCCGTTTTCCAACAATGCCCGGGCGATCAAAGCGCCGGAAACCAACGAGACATCCCGCTCCGGGCTGAGGCCGCCGGCTAATACTACAATTTTCATAAAAGACCACCTCGTTGTATTTGACAAACAACATTCGCTCTTGTCCAGGAAAAAAGCCAGAGAACCACATCAGGCCTCTGGCTTTGTTTACGATGGAAAATCTGTGGAACGGTTAAATGGCGCGAGTCACCTTATTGGAACGCAGACACCGGCTGCAGGCGTAAACGTGACAGGGGGTTCCGTTCACAATCGCCTTAACGCGTCTTACATTGGGCTTCCAGGTTCTATTTGATCTTCTGTGAGAATGGGAAACCTTGATTCCAAAAGTAACGCCCTTTCCGCAAATATCGCACTTTGCCATAGTATAGCACCTCCTTCACGAAACAACCGCAGAAAGTCAACAGCAATATTCTATCAGATTTCCACCGCAAAAGCAAGAACTTTTTTTGAAAAACCAGCCCGAAAAAGGAATTTTTTTCCCAAACGACAAAAATACGGGTCCTCAAAAGTTGAAAATGTGTGGAAAACCCCGTTTTTTTGGGACGAAACTGCTCAATCCCTTCTTCATGCCCTCTTGTAATTTTTTCTGTGAAACGATATAATAATACAAAATAAGTAATAGCGAAGAGTGAAGAGTGAATAGTGTAGGTGTCCCTGCGGGACGGATTTTGAATGATTTTTGTTTTGCGGCCGTTAACATAGCTGCCTTGATCTTCTTTACGGTAAGGAGGACTGCAATTTTGTCAGAAAACATATTGGGCAACCTGTATACCTTGCTGGCAAGGGTTATCGTGCTGTTTACGGTGATCCCTCTACATGAGTGCGCCCACGGTTGGGTGGCCTGGAAGCTGGGCGACCCTACCGCCAAAAGCCAGAACCGCCTTACCTTAAACCCGCTGCGTCATTTTGACCCCATTGGCAGCGTTTTGATGCTTTTAACCGGCTTTGGCTGGGCAAAAGCGGTGCCGGTGAACCCTGGCTACTTCAAAAACCCTAAAAAGGGGATGGCCATTACCGCCGCCGCAGGCCCCCTTTCCAACCTGGTCATGGGCTTTTTTCTGCTGCTGCTTTACAAAATACTGGGCTACGGCGCACTGCTGCTGGGGGTGCAAAGCAGCCTGTATTTTGGCGTCATCTCTATCCTGCTTACCATGGCTTCCATCAATGTGTCGCTGGCGGTGTTTAACCTGCTGCCTATCCCCCCGCTGGACGGCTCCCGCATTATTACCCTGTTTATGCCCCAAAAAATGTACTTCCAGGTGATGAAGTATGAACGCTACATCTTTTTTGCCCTGTTTGTTGTTATGGCTACAGGGGTGCTCTCCCGTCCTATAAGCTACCTGGTAAACTGGGTTTTTATGGGACTGGACAGGTTAACCATGTTCGTGAACCTGGGGTATGTCTGGCTGTTGTCCATGAGATAGGAGGATGAAGAATTGGAACGTCCTTCCTACCGTTTAGAGCAGTTTGAAGGCCCCCTCGACCTGTTGCTTTACCTGATTACCAAGCACAAAGTGGATATTTTGGAAATTGAAATCGCTGTTCTGGTAGACCAGTACCTCGCCTTTATGAATCAGATGGCGGCAGCGGATATGGAGATTGCCAGCGAATTTTTAGAGATGGCCTCCCGGCTGATTTACCTGAAAACCATCTCACTGCTGCCCCGCCACGAGGAGGAGCAGCAGGAGCTTACCCGCCAGCTGGCCGGAGAGCTGCTGGAATACGGCGTTTGTAAGGAAATTGCCGCCTGGCTGGAAAAGGAGTATCAGGGGGATATCCTGTTCTCCCGTCCGCCGGAGAAGATTCTGCCGGATAAAAGCTACCGGATAACCCATATGCCCCAGGAGCTGCTTTCCGCTTATCTGGCGGCTATCGGCAAAGGAGGACGAAAGCTGCCCCCCTCTACCGAGGCGTTCCGGCCGCTGGTTTCCCGCCGGGTGGTGTCGGTTTCGTCCCGCATCACAGTGATTTTGACAGTATTATATGAAAAAAATGATGTTCCTTTGGAGGAGCTGTTTGCCTTGGCGCAGGACCGTTCGGAGCTGGTTGCCACTTTTTTGGCAGCGTTGGAGCTGATCAAGGAAAAGCGGGTTTGGGTGCAGGATAACCGGCTTGCATTTGCCGGAAAAGGAGGTGACGCCCCAAATGAAGAAGCCCAGTGAAATCATGAACCAAATTGAAGCGGTATTGTTTGCCAGCGGAGACCCTGTTTCCTGTGATCGGTTGGGGCTGTGCCTGGGGGTGCCCTCCGCCGTGGCCAGAGAACAGGCATTGGAGCTAAAAGCCCTTTATGACGAGCGTGGGGGGGCGCTTCAGGTGCTTTTATTGGAGGACCGGTTTCAGCTTTGCAGCCGTTCGCAATATGCGCAGCCGGTGCGTGCCGCTTTGGAGCTGCACCGGAACACGCCGCTTTCTCAGGCAGCAATGGAGGTGTTGGCGGTAATTGCCTACCATCAGCCAGCAACTCGGGCGTTTATTGAGCAGGTGCGTGGTGTAGACAGCTCCCGGGTGGTCAATACTTTAGTGGAGCGCCAGCTGATTGAGGAGGCGGGAAGACTGGATTTACCGGGACGTCCCATAGGCTACCGTACCACCGACCTGTTTCTGAGAAGCTTTGGGGTTTCTTCCCTGGAGCAGCTGCCGCCTCTGCCCGCCCCGGAGAAGCCTTCCGCTATGGAGCCGTTTTTGGACGAGGCGCAGAGCTCCGGTGCAGCGCTTACGTCACAGAATGCTGATTTGGGGCAGATTACTGCCGAAATCCTGCCGGAAAAGGGGGAGGAGCAGCCTTGACCGTGGTGAAGTGGATTCTGCTGGCATTGCTGGCGGCTTTGGTGCTTTTGCTGCTGGTTCCCTTCACGGTGCGGGTGAGTAAACATGGGGAGGATACAACAGCAGTCCTCCGATGGTTTGGACTTCGGTTTGTTCTTTATCCCGGGGCGGAAAAAGAGGAAAAAAGCACCGAAAAGAAGCAAAAAAAGCCCAAAAAGCCCCCAAAAAAGAAGAAAACTGGGCAAAAATCCCCTCAAAAATTAACTTCGGAGCAGGAGGAAGAAAAAAAACGCCGCAAAAAGGAGTTCCTCCGCCTGCTGCTGGAAAAGCTGCCGGAGCTGCTGCAGGCTATGGGCAAGGCACTAAAACGGGCGGCAAAGCGGATTATTCTGGATCACCCCTGCCTGTGGATGAAGGTGGGCGGCCCTGACGCAGCTCAAACCGCCATTACCTACGGCAAAATGAGTGCGGAGATTTACGGTATTTATGCTTTTTTAGAAAATATCCTAACAATACGCCGCCCATACATTCAGCTGACGCCGGACTTTTTGGCCGCCAGCACTACCCTGGAATGGGAGTGCGGGGTGAAAACCCGGCTTGGGGATCTGCTGATGATTGGCATAGGATTGTTGGGAAAAGCGCTGTATCTGCTGGTTTTGCAGCCTGCCGTGCGTAAACAGAGCCCTCCTGAAAGCGGGGGGAAATCAGGCGGCAGTCACGTCATGACAAAAGCCGGGAACCATGCCGGGGCCGGAAATGCTGCGGCAGGGGAATCCACCGGTTGGATAAAAAACGAAAATAAAGCCTCTGCCACCCAAAAAGGCAGGGGGGAAACGGAGAGATGATGATGTCTGAGAATACCCACCCTATTCAGGAACTGCTGGATGCTTCTTTGAAAAATATCCGTAATTTTGTGGATGTGGATACCGTAATCGGCAAGCCTATTACCCTGCCGGACGGCACCACGATTCTGCCTATCTCCAAGGCTTCCTTCGGCTTTGCCTCCGGCGGCTCGGATCTGCCTACCAAAAAGGTAAAGGATCTGTTTGGCGGCGGCTCCGGCGGCGGGGTGACGATTGAGCCGGTGGGATTTCTGGTGATTTCAGGCGGGGATATCCGTCTGCTGCAAATTTCCGAAGCCAACAACAACGCCGGACGGGTGCTGAATATGGTGCCGGAGGTAATTGACAGGGTGCCCAAAATGGTGGACCAGGTAGCGGCTGTGCTGAAGAAGAATAAGGCTGCCAAGGATAAGCCTGAGGAAGAAAAGGACCTTACTGCTGAGGAGATTCAAAAACTGGCGGAAACCCAGGAATAAAACAGGCATACCCCCTTATTCCCGGCGCATACCTATTTTTATAGGAGAAAACCGGGTGAAAAGGGGAGTGCTATTTGAAAAACAGGCTGAAAAAGCTGGCTCTTGTGGGGGCGGCAGCGCTTATTTTTGCAGGGGCTCATAGGACGTCGGCGCAGGCGGTAACCTCAGTAAGCGCCAAGGCCGCGGTGGTAATGGAGGCCGGCACCGGGCGGATTTTGTTTGGCCAGCAGGAGCTGGAGCACCTGCCTATGGCAAGCACCACTAAAATTATGACCGCCCTTTTGACGTTGGAGCAGCCGGATCTGGACAGCTATTTTACGGTGGACGGGACTGCGATTTTAGTTGAAGGCACCTCTATGGGGCTGCAGGCGGAGGATCAGGTTTCCCTGCGGGCACTGGCTTACGGGATGCTGCTCCAGTCCGGCAATGACGCCGCAAATGCCGCCGCCGTGCGGATTGGGGGAACTTTATCCGCCTTTGGCGATTTGATGAACCAAAAGGCGGAGGCTTTGGGGCTTACCAATACGCATTTCGTCACACCCTCGGGGCTGGATGATCCGGAGCACTACTCCTGCGCCCGGGATATGGCGGAGCTTGCCCGCAACGCCCTGCAGAACCCGGATTTTGCGGAAATCTGCGGCAGCAGTACCGCCCGGGTGGAGTACGGCAACCCGCCCTACAGCCGCAGTATGACCAACCACAACCGGCTGCTGCGGGAGTATGAGGGGGCTATCGGGGTGAAAACCGGTTATACCAAAAAATCCGGCAGGTGTTTGGTTTCGGCGGCTCAGCGGGATGGAATTACCCTGATCTGCGTTACGTTAAGCGCCTCGGACGACTGGAATGTACACAAAACCCTGTTTAACAGTTGGTTTGACCAGCTGAGCTGGTACAGCGCTGAAAGCCTGCTGAGCCTGCCCCAGGTGCCGGTAACCGGGGGGGCAGCGCAGTCTGTTAAAACGGAAATTTCCTCGGGGCAGGGGCTGGCTTTGACGAAGGAGGAGTTTTCTCGTCTTACAGTGCAGACAGTGGTTTCACCTATGGAATATGCCCCTTTAGCAGCGGGGACGGAGGTGGGCCGGGCAGTTTTTGCGCTGGATGGGGAGGAACTGCTGATTTTGCCGCTTACCACTAAGGAAGAAGTGCCTTTACACCCGGAAAACCGGCATAAAAGCTGGTGGGAGCGGGTTATGGAGTACTTTGGGAAAAATAAATCACAATGAAGGACTTAACGGCAGAGTGCGCAGAGCGGGAAAAGGCTCGGCGGTTTTGTCTGTAAGGCAAAACCGTTGATCTACAGGCATGGCCACACAGTTATTGCTGTGCAATGCCAGTTAAAATGTTTCACGTGAAACAATTGTTCTTTTACAAGATAGAAAATTCCTGATTTAACATAAAGGAAAGCAAAAGACCATAAAGACCAGGACGTCCCCCGAAAAACCACAGGACGGGAAAGGAACAGAATAGAAATGGCAAAGGTAAGAATACAAAAGGTGCTTTCAGAAAACGGAATACTTTCCCGGCGGCGGGCAGAGGCTTATATTGAGGAGGGCAGGATTACCGTAAACGGCAGGCCGGCCCAGCCCGGCGCGGCAGTGGATGTGAGAACGGATATCATCGCTATTGACGGCGAGCGGGTGCAGTTTGCCAAAAAGCAGCATAAGGTTTACCTGATGCTTAACAAGCCCCGGGGTTATGTTACCACTTTAAGCGACGAGCTTGGCCGCCGCTGTGTGGCCGAGCTGGTGGAGGACGCCCCTGAAAAGGTGTACCCTGTGGGCCGGTTGGATAAAAATTCCGAGGGCCTGCTGCTGTTTACCAACGACGGTGATTTTGCGAATTATATTATGCACCCCAGCCACCATGTTTCCAAAACCTACCGGGTTACGGTGAGGCCGGACGTGAGCGAGGATCAGCTGACCGCCCTTTCTGCCGGGGTAGAGATTGACGGCAGAATGACCGCCCCCGCCGAGGTGCTGGTGCTTGCCAAGGAGCCGGGCCGGGTGGTGCTGCAGATGGTGATCCGGGAGGGGCGCAACCGGCAGATTCGGAAAATGTGCGAAGCTGTGGGCCTGGAGGTTGCCAGACTGAAGCGCACCGGCGAAGGCCCCCTGCGCCTGGGGATGCTGCAGCCCGGCCAGTGGCGGGAGCTTACCCCCCAGGAGG
Source organism: uncultured Oscillospiraceae bacterium (assembly GCA_949741215.1). GTDB lineage: Bacteria > Bacillota > Clostridia > Oscillospirales > Ruminococcaceae > CATJLA01. The sequence continues at coordinate 36,687 of CATJLA010000100.1, read as the reverse complement.
TAGGCAGCCTGCGCAACGCCGTAAAGGAGGCGCCCCGGGAAAAGCCCGAGAATCGAGAAAAAGCGCCTGTGTCCCCTAATACTAAGTTGACGGGGGCGCCCCGGAGTAAGGTCTCCGGCATCCGGGAGCAGTCTCGTCCCGGCCAAAAAAACGGGCATAAAGGGGCAAAAACGGCGGGAAGAAGAGAATATGGCGAAAAAATGCGAAAAAAATTCTGATTCATAGCCGGGAATCATCTTGTGCTTTTCGGAAATTTGTTATATAATGTAAACGATTATGTTTCAGGCTTTGGTTTTGGGGGAGGACAAGCTGCTTCCAGCCCATACAGGCCGGCGGATTCCATAATCTTTCACAGCTAATTTTTATAAGGCTATAGAAACGGAGGAAATCAAATGAGTGCCGAAAGCAAAATGAACGCGCTTGCTGCCGCCCGGGAGGGTATCAGTAAGGACACTCCGGCCAGAGAAAGGCTTGCTATGCTGTTTGATCCTGACAGCTTTGTGGAGCTGGACGCCCTGGCTAAGGTGGGCGGAGAGTCCGCAGGGGTGGTTACCGGTTATGGCGCCATCGAGGGCAGCCCGGTTTTCGCCTTTGCGCAGGACAGCACTGTGGCGGGAGGAGCCGTTGGCAAAACCCATGGGGCTAAAATCAAAAAGCTGTATGACCTGGCGGTGAAAACCGGTGCGCCGGTGGTTGGAATCTATGATTCCAACGGAGCTCGTCTGGCCGAGGGGAACGACGCCCTGAATGCCTATGGGGAAATGCTGCTTTGGAGCAACAATCTTTCCGGCGTAGTGCCGCAGATTTCGGTAGTGCTGGGGGTTTGTGCCGGCAGTGCCGCAATGATCGCCTGCAGCGCTGATTTTGTGATTATGAGCGAGAAAGCCGAGCTGTTTATGACAGCCCCCTTTACCGCCAAGGCCAATGGGGAAAAGGCTGAGGGCGCCGGTTCTGCCGCCAACGCTGCAAAAGCAGGGATGGTACATATGGTAGAGGCCGACGACAAGAGCGCCCTGGAATCTGCCAGAAGGCTGATTTCCATGCTGCCGCTCAACAACCTTTCCGCCGCTCCTATCTGTGAGGCTGCCACTGTTTCCGGCGCGGAGGCTGCTTTAACTGCCGCCTGCGAGAATATGGCTGCCGCCAATGCTGCTGACATCGTGAAAAATGTGGTGGATGCCGGCAGTGTGGTGGAAATTCAGGCTGGCTTTGCAAAGCGGGTTTACACTGCATTGGCTACCTTGGGCGGCTCCACTGTGGGCGTAGTTGCTACCACTGGGGAGGAAATCTGCCCCGGCTGCTGCGCTAAAATTGCCCGTCTGGTTTCTGTCTGTGACGCTTTCCAAATCCCTGTTGTGACGTTTGTGAACACCAAGGGCTTCAAGGCTTCCGCCGAGGCGGAGCTCCACGGTATGGTGCGGGAGGCCGCAAAGGTCGCTCATGTCTATGCCGAAGCCACTACCCCCAAGGTAGCGGTTGTTACCGGAGAAGCCTATGGCGCCGCTTATATCGCCCTGGCGGGCCGCAACGCCAATGCCGACGTTACCTTGGCCTGGCCCAGCGCGGTGATCTCCGCCCTGCCGGTTGAAACTGCCGTTGCGGTGCTTTGCAGTGACGAAATCACTGCCGAAAAGCCCCGTGCCCAGGTGGAGGAAGAATACCGCAGCACCAAGGCTTCCGCTTTCCAGGCTGCGGCGGACGGCTACATTGAGGATGTGATCGACCCTGCTTCTACCCGGAGCGTGTTGATCTCCACTTTGGATATGCTGGCCGGCAAGCGGGTTTCCAACCTGCCCAAGAAGCATGGCAACATGCCCCTGTAAGGTTTTTGGCTTTTGATAGAAATACCAAAGGGCGCACAGGCCTAAAGCCCGCTTGCGTCCCCGCAGATAAAAAATAGGGAGGAACTACTTGTGAAAAGATATAATATTGTTGTAAATGGCAAAGCCTATGATGTTCAGGTAGAGGAGATGGGCGCCGGAGCTGCTCCTGCTGCCGCCCCTGCCCCTGTGGCTGCGCCTGCAGCTCCTGCTGCACCTGCTCCCGCAGCTGCGCCGGCGCCTGCCGCTGCTCCTGCTGAGGGAACTAAGGTGACTGCTCCTATGCCCGGCACTATTCTGGATGTGAAGGTTTCCGTAGGCCAGACTGTTGCCAGCGGCGATGCTCTGATTATTCTGGAAGCTATGAAGATGGAAAATGATATCGTTTCCCCTGTGGACGGCAAGGTTGCTTCGATCTCCGTGAAAAAGGGCGACAGCGTAAACTCCAACGATCTGCTGGTTGTTATCGCATAACGTTTGCGGACGCCGAAGGGGGTTTAACCTCTCTTTTGCAGGGAGGCTGCCGAACCGCCTTTTTATAGCTGCGCTATAAAAAATAAGAAAGGGGTGCCAATATGGCTAACAATAAACCGGTAAAAATTACCGAGACGATTTTGCGGGACGCCCATCAGTCTCTGATCGCCACTCGTATGTCTATGGACGAAATGCTGCCTATCCTGCCCGCTATGGATGAGGTAGGCTTCTACTCCGCTGAGGTTTGGGGCGGAGCTACCTTTGACTCCTGCCTCCGCTTTTTGGATGAGGACCCGTGGGAGAGGCTGCGGATCATCCGCAAAAATATGCCCAACACCAAGCTGCAGATGCTGTTCCGCGGCCAGAATATGCTGGGATACCGCCATTATGCCGATGACGTAGTGGAGTACTTCGTCCAGAAATCGGTGGATAATGGTATCGACATCCTGCGTATTTTTGACGCGCTGAACGATGTGCGCAACCTGAAAACCGCTATCAGTGCAACCAGAAAGATGGGCGCCCATGTGCAGGCGTGTATCTCTTATACCCTGAGCCCGGTGCACAACATTGAGTATTTTGTCAACTACGCCAAGGAGCTGGAGGAAACCGGCGCGGATTCCATTTGTATTAAGGACATGGCCGGCCTTTTGACCCCCTACTCCACCTATGAGCTGGTAAAGGCTTTGAAGGAAACTGTAAAGGTTCCGATTCAGCTCCACTCTCACTACACCTCCGGCCTTGCTTCCATGTCTCATCTGAAGGCCATTGAAGCCGGTGTGGATATCATTGACACCGCCATGTCTCCTTTGGCGATGGGAACCTCCCATCCCGCCACCGAGTCGATGGTTGCAGCCTTGGCCGGCACCGAGTATGACACCGGTTTGGATCTGAACAAGCTGAACGTGGTGCGGGAGCATTTTGCCAAGCTCCGGGCCAAGTATCTGGAAAGCGGCCTGCTGAATCCCAAGGTAATGGGGGTAGACGCCAACACCCTGCTGTATCAGGTGCCCGGCGGTATGCTCTCCAACCTGGTTTCTCAGCTGAAGCAGGCCGGCAAGGAAGACAAGCTGGACGACGTGCTGAAGGAAATTCCCAATGTGCGTAAGGATGCCGGCTACCCGCCGCTGGTAACCCCCTCCTCTCAGATCGTTGGCACCCAGGCGGTGTTCAACGTCATTATGGGCGAGCGGTACAAGATGGTTACCAAGGAGTTTAAGGGCATAATCCGCGGCGAGTACGGCCGTACCCCTGTGCCGGTGGATCCCGAGTTCCGCAAAAAGATTCTGGGCGACGAGCAGCCTATCGACTGCCGCCCTGCTGACCTGCTGGAGCCCGAGCTGGAGAAGATGAAGGCTGAGTTCCCTGCCAAGTACTACGAGCAGGAGGAGGATGTCCTCAGCTATGCCCAGTTTGGCCAGGTAGCTGAGAAGTTCTTCGAAAAGCGCAAAAATAAAAAGTACGGTGTAGACGGCGACCATGTAGACGAAGTCAACAAGGTACATCCTGTCTAATCAGCAATGTAACTGTATGTTTCCGGACGTCGCCGGTGACTGGAAGCCCCGTGTTCTGCGGCAGGCTTTCGGTTCCCGGCGGCGCTTTGCATTTGGGACGAAAGTGCATAGCCACGCCTTATGCGCAAGGCTGAGCGACGTCATAAAATAAGGCTTTATGGGGTGAGCTGTTTAACTACCTCGAGTGATGCCGAAAATTTGGGAATAAGCTGAAAAAAAGCGGCTGCATTGCCTTGACAAGCCAAGGTGAAAAAGAGTAAAATGAAAGGTAGTATGCTGTTTTGCCCTGCTGCTAGGAGCGTGGGGCAAAGTGGTACAGAATCGGCCACAGGTGTGCGCCGGGGAACACCCCCGCCCCTGTAGAAAGGCGGTTGCAATGACAAAAAGCATGACCGGCTACGGCAGGGCCCAGCGGCTTGCCGGCGGCAGGGATATTACGGTGGAGCTGCGGTCGGTGAATCACCGGTACTTTGAGCTTTCGGCCCGTGCGCCCAGGAGCATGAGCTTTTTGGAGGAGAAGCTGAAAAGCTATCTTCAGAGCAAAATCTTCCGGGGCAAGGTGGATTTAGGCATCCAGATTGTTACAGTGGAGGACAGCTCCGCCCAAGTGGAGATTAACATGCCGCTGGCCCAATCCTATCTCACCGCCCTGCGGGAAATGGGCAGTGAGCTGAAGCTGCAGGACGATCTTACAGTAAGCTCTTTGGCCCGGTTTTCCGAGATTTTTACCCTCCGCAAAAAGGAGGAGGACCAGGAGGAAATCTGGCAGGCGGTACTCCCGGTTTTGGAGGAAGCGGTGGAGGGCTTTCTCACCATGCGGCAGCAGGAGGGTGAGCGCTTGAAGGCCGACTTGCTGGCAAGGGCGGATACCATCGAAAAGCTGGTGGAATTTGTAAAGGAGCGCTCCCCTCAAACGGTGGCTCAGTACCGGGAACGGCTTTATGCCAAGCTGCGGGAAGTGCTGGAGGACAGCCGCTTTGATGACCAGCGGGTGCTTACTGAGGCTGCCATCTTTGCCGAAAAGGTTGCAGTGGATGAGGAAACAGTTCGGTTGGAAAGCCATTTGGCCTCTCTGCGGCAAATTCTCAGCGGTTCCGGCCCGGTAGGACGTAAGCTGGACTTTTTGGTGCAGGAGATCAACCGGGAGGCTAACACCATCGGCTCCAAAGCGCAGGACCTGGAAATTGCCAGGGTTGTGGTGGAGATTAAATCCGAGATTGAAAAAATCCGGGAACAGGTGCAGAATATCGAATGATTACAGGCGAACCCGCCCCAAACAAGCAGCTTTTCGGCTGGAAAGGAATGAAAAATAGGGCATGAAGCTTATTAATATCGGGTTTGGAAACATGGTTTCCGCCAACCGCTTAGTGGCGATTGTCAGCCCGGAATCCGCCCCCATCAAGCGGATTATTCAGGACGCCAAGGAAAAAGGAATGCTGATTGACGCCACCTACGGCCGCCGTACCCGCGCAGTCATCATTACGGACAGCGACCACGTGATCCTCTCGGCTGTGCAGCCGGAAACAGTTGCCAACCGCTTGGTAGACGAGGATGAGGACGAGGAGGAGATGGATTCCGATGAGTAAAAAAGGTCGGCTGATTATCCTCTCCGGCCCTTCCGGCGTGGGTAAGGGCACTATTGTCAAGCAGCTGCTGGAGCGCAACCCCAACCTGCGGCTTTCGGTTTCTGCCGCTACCAGAGCCCCAAGAGAGGGGGAGCAGGACGGTGTCCATTATTATTTTATTTCCCGGGAGGAATTTGAGCGGAAAATTACTGCCGGAGAGCTGTTGGAGTATGTGGAGTACAACGGCAACTATTACGGCACTTTGCGGGAAAAAATTGAGCAGCAGATGGCCCAAGGCTATGATGTAATTCTGGAAATTGAGGTGGAAGGCGCTGCCCGGGTGATGGAAATGGTGCCGGACATCCTGTCGGTCTTTATTCTGCCGCCCTCTTTGGAGGCGCTGCGGGAGAGGCTGGAGAACCGCCATACCGAAAGCCCCGAAGCAGTGCAAAAGCGGATGGACCGTGCAGTGTATGAGCTGGAGCAGTCCGGCAAATACCGCTACCAGGTTGTAAACGACCAGCTGGAGGACGCGGTGCAGGAGCTGGAAGCGCTGATGGCTTACCAGCAGGCAGAGAACGAAGAGAGCAGTCACGTCGTAACAACCAGATAAATGAACGAGGAGGCAGTTTAGCATGGTTAAAATAGATGTAAATAAGGTTCTTGGCCCGGAGGAAAGCTATTATTCCTTTGTGCTGGGGGTGGCCAAGCGTGCCCGGGAGATTACCGATGAGCAGCTGAAAAAGGTAAAGGAAGTTACCGAGGTGGATAGGGGCAAAAATACTGTGCTGGACCGGGTAAAGCAGCTGCCGGAGGAGCTTTCGATGAAGCCGGTGCGCCTTGCGGTTGAGGAGCTGAAAAACCACCAGTATGAGCTGGAGATTTTAAGCCCTGAGGAAGTGCTGCAGCAGGAGGCGGAGGAAGAACGTCAGATAGCCGAGCAGAACCAGGAGGAACAGGCTGAGGAGCTCCCGCAGGATCAGGAGGAAGCAGAGGCCGCGGCGGAATAAGCAAAAAAAGGCGTACCGATACGGTAAGGTACTGTATACGGGTAACGCCTTTTCGCATTTTATCGCTTTTTTGTGGGACGTAACTGCCCTTGCTGTTCTCCGGCACAGGGCGGCGGCTCCCGGTTATTTTGCAAAGAGAAAGGCGGCGGCTTACCGTTTTGTGGAAAACTGCAAAGGTAGCGGTAGAAAAAGCCGCCTACCATTTTGATAAACTGTATGATTATCTGATCCCTGCTCCGTTGGAGGCCAGTTTGCAGCCCGGCTGCAGGGTTTTGGTGCCCTTTGGCGGCGGTAACCGGAAGCGCCAGGGCATGGTTTTTCGGTTAGAGCAGCAGGAGCAGCCTCCGGAGCAGCAGTTAAAGTCCATCTCGGAGCAGCTGGACGAAGCCCCTTTGCTTACCGAAGAGCAGCTGCGGCTGGCAGTTTACCTGAAAACCAACACCTTCTGCTGCTGGTATGAGGCTGCCAAGCTGATGATTCCCTCCGGTATTGGCATGAAGCTGAAGGTTTTTTATACCCCCAGCGCCGCTTTTTCCATGGACGAGCTGCTGGCGGCAGCCTCTGCCAAAGGGGAGCCCCACCGCCGGCTGATGGATTTATTATGCGGCGATTACCCTCATGGCCTCCCCCGGGAAAAGCTGTGGGAGCTTTTGCGGCTGCCCCCGGATAAGGAGGAGCCCGCCCCTTTGCGGGCTCTCCGGCAGGCCGGTTTGGTAGAGCTGCGGGAGGAGGCTCGGCAAAAAATTCAGGACGAAACCGTCACCATGGTGCGGCTTACGGGAAAAAGCCAGCTGACCAAGCTGACCCCCAAGCAGCGGAAGGCAGTGGAATTTTTGGAGGAAAACCAGCCTGCCTCTGTGAAGGAGGTTACCTATTTATGCGGTATCACCCGGCAGGTTTTGCAGAATTTGGCGAAGCTTGGCGCGGTGGAGTTTTTTGAAAACGCTGTTTACCGCAATCCTTACCCCGATGCCGCCCAGAAAGCCGGCCAACAGCCGGTTGCTGTTTTGACTCCCCAGCAGCGCCAGGCCGCGGATCAGCTGTTTCGTCAATGGAACAGAGGGGAGGCGTCAGTTTCCCTGCTGTATGGCGTAACCGGCAGCGGCAAAACCGAGGTTTATCTCTGGCTGATTGACCGGGTGCTGGCTGCAGGCAAGAATGTAATCGTCATGGTGCCGGAAATTGCTCTTACCCCCCAAACCTTAGATAAATTCCACCGCCGCTATGGAGAAACGGTGGCGGTACTTCACAGCGGGCTCACTCTTTCCCAGCGGATGGACGAATGGAAGCGGATGAAGGAAGGTCAGGTGCGCATTGCTGTAGGCACCCGTTCCGCCGTGTTCGCCCCTTTGGAAAATATCGGCCTGATTGTTATGGACGAGGAACAGGAGCACACCTATAAATCGGAGGCTGCCCCCCGTTTTCACGCCCGGGAGGCCGCAAAGTTCCGCTGTGTCTGGCATAAGGCTTTGCTGCTGCTTTGCTCTGCCACCCCCAGCCTGGAAAGCTACTTTTTTGCCCGGCAGGGCAAGTACCAGCTGGTTGCTTTGCCCAGCCGTTACTCCGGGGCCTCGCTGCCGCCGGTGCAGTTAGTGGATATGAGCAGCCAGCCCGGCGCAGCGGAAACCGGCTTCAGCAAGCCCTTGTTGGAGGCCCTTGCCGATAATCTGGATCAAGGCAGGCAGTCCATTTTGCTGTTGAACCGACGGGGCCACAGTACCGTAGTCACCTGCTCCCAGTGTCAGCAGGTAGTCAGCTGCCCTAACTGCTCCATTTCTCTTACCTACCACGCCAAAAACGGCCAGCTTATCTGCCACTACTGCGGCTACACCCGGGAGGCTGTTACCCACTGCGACCAGTGCGGCAGCGAGTATGTCCGCTACACCGGCCAGGGCACCCAAAAGGCGGAGCAGCAGCTGCAAATCCTGCTGCCCAAGGCCCGCATCCTTCGGATGGATGCCGACACTACCCTCACCCGCTTTTCCCATCAAACCTACTTCGACGCCTTCGCCCGAGGGGAATATGACATTATGATCGGCACCCAAATGGTGGCAAAGGGCCTTAATTTCCCGGACGTCACCTTAGTTGGAGTGCTGGCGGCCGATTCTTATCTCTACAGTGACGATTTTCGCAGCTACGAGCGCACCTTTGACCTGCTTACCCAGGTGGTGGGCCGGGGTGGCCGCGGGGCTGCTCAGGGCCGGGCCATCATCCAAACCTATTCCCCGGATAACGATGTGATCCTCCACGCTGCTCATCAGAACTTCGAGGGCTTCTATCAGGGGGAGATTGCCGCCCGCAAACTGCTCACCTATCCGCCTTTTTGCGATATGGGGGTTGTGGGCTTTTCGGGGGAACGGCAGCCGGAGGTGCTTCGAGCGGCAAACCGGTTTTTAGAGCTGATCCGGCAAACAGCGGCACAGTACCCGGATATCCCGCTGCAGGTGATGGGCCCGTGTGAGAGTTCGGTACTGCGGGTAAATAACAAATATCGGTACAAGCTGCTGTTCAAGTATAAAAACAGCAGGCCCTTCCGGGAGCTGATGGCCCGGCTGCTGCGGCAGTTCGGCGCTTTGGGGGAGGCCCGGGGCGTTACCTACTACGCTGACCCTTACTTTGACGGCAGCCTGTAACCCATTTTTTACAAGGACGGCACTACCAGGGAGAAGTACCGCGGGCAGGGGGTGGCTTTCTGTCGTTGGAGCAGGTGGAAAAAGTATCTGATCAATCGCGATAGGTTTTTATCGAATTTTTAGCACTTTAGATATGCCGGAGAAATTTAAGGGCTTTTCGGACTGTTTTAGAGGGATTTTGAGGCCAATCGGAGCAAGTTTTACGCTGTTTTTACGTCAAAATCAGTGACGAAATTTTGGTGAAATTTAACAAACAGCAGAATTTTTCGCATAAACTTCGAAGAAAAAACCTCCGCCCATGTCTTAACGGGCGGTAAATCGGGCAAATTTTTTTGAAAAAACTGGAGGAATCAGAGATGGCAACTCGTACTATTGTAACAGAGGAAGATGAGATTTTACGGAAAAAAAGCCGCGAAATAACCACATTTGACAAACGCTTGTGGGATTTGTTAGATGATATGGCAGAAACCATGGAAAAGGCCAACGGAGTAGGCTTAGCGGCCGTGCAGGTAGGCATACTAAAGCGCGCCGTGGTCATCAATGTGGGCGAGGGCGTGATTGAGCTGATAAACCCTGTGATTATCAAGGAAAAAGGCACTCAGACTGACTCGGAGGGGTGCCTCTCCTTCCCTGGGGAGTACGGAATTGTTACCCGGCCCAAAAAGGTGGAGGCCAGAGCCCAGGATCGCTTTGGAAAGCCATTTGTCATCAAGGGGGAGAACCTGCTGGCCCGGGCGATCTGCCATGAAACCGACCATTTGGAGGGCCGGGTTTTCAAGGACTTAGCAGAGAGGATGCTCTCCCCGGATGAGCTGGAAAAGTAAGGCGCAAAGCCGTTTTTGCCGGGACGAAGGTGCATGGATATGCTGAGAATGCCTTTGGGAGGCAGAGAAAAACGGTTTGCTGTGTTTTGTCTTAAAAACAAAGGAAACGATGGAAAGGAGCCATTGCCATGGGAATGAAGATCGTGTTTATGGGCACGCCGGAGTTTGCGGCAAAAAGCCTGGAGCAGGTGATAAATGCGGGGCATCAGGTGGCGGCGGTGTATACTCAGCCGGATAAGCCGGTGGGCCGCAGCCAGAAGCTTACCCAACCGCCGGTGAAAAAAGTGGCGCTGGAGCATGGGCTGGCAGTTCGTCAGCCGGTAAAGCTGCGGGATGGCACAGTAGCCGGGGAGCTGCGGGATATTGCCCCGGATTTGATTGTTGTTGTGGCCTATGGGCGGCTTTTGCCCAAGGAAATTTTGGAGATTCCGGCTTACGGGTGCGTGAACATTCATGCTTCGCTGCTGCCTAAGTACCGGGGGGCCGGGCCGATTCAGTGGTGTGTGGTAAACGGAGAGACCAAAACCGGCGTAACGGCCATGTATATGGCTGAGGGGATGGATACCGGGGACATGATTGCCGCAAGGGAGCTGGAGATTGGGGAAAATGAAACAGCGGACGAGCTGCATGACCGGTTGGCTGTGCTTGGTGCGGAATGCTTGGTAGAAACTTTGGCCCGGTTTGAAGAAGCCGGCTGCCGGCTGCCGGCTGTGCCTCAGGGAGAAGACGGCGTGAGCTATGCTCCGATAATTGAAAAGCAGATGGCGGAAATCGACTTTGAGAAGCCTGCGGGACAGGTGCATAACCTGATCCGGGGGATGTACTCCTGGCCGGTGGCGTTTACCCGGCTGGATGGCAGGCTGCTAAAGGTACAAAAAGCGGTAAAGGCAGAGGGGTTTTCCGGAGAGCCGGGGGTATTGCTTACGGAGAACCGGTTGGTGATAGGCTGCGGCGAGGGCGCTATTGAATTGCTGGAGGTGCAGCTGGAAGGCGGAAAACGACTTTCTGCCGGGGATTTTTTAAGAGGCCATAAGGTGGCGAAAGGCGTTCGGCTGGGTAGGTAGGATGGAGAAAACGGGCGCTTTTCGTCAGGTAATTTTGTAAGGAAGAGCGGATAGTGATGGAACGCTTTTGGCAGAGCGATTTTCGTGCCGCGGTGTGGAGGGTGGCTTGATAGGATTGAAATAGCGGGCGGCTATGGAAAATTTTAGAAGGCAGAGGCGTTGTGGCTTTTTTGCTGCGGTTGTTGGCAAGAGAGATTTTTGCGGATCCGAAAAAAGTTTAGAAGTATAGGGCTTGGGATAGCGGAAAGCATAACGACGTCCGAAAATAATAAATGTGTGGAAAGTTTGTTCATGATTTTGTAATGAAGATGTCATGAAAAAATGATATGGTTAGCATAGGGATTTTTTCCTCTTTTGTACGACGGAAATTTGGTGATACTGAATTGGGAAAGGAGTGTTCCTATGTTTTATTTTGACAAATATACCCTGCTGTTTGTGCTGCCCGCTTTATTGCTGGGGCTTTGGGCTCAGGCAAGGGTGAACAGCAGCTTTAGAAAATACAGCGATGTACAGAGCCGCAGGGGCTATACCGGCGCTCAGGTGGCCAGAGAGATTTTGCGATGTTACGGCATTGGAGATATTGATGTACAGCGGATTTCCGGCAGTTTGACAGATCATTTTGACCCCAGGCAGAAGGTGATCCGGCTTTCGGACACGGTGTACGGCAGTTCTTCCATTGCCGCTATTGGGGTGGCTGCTCATGAGGCGGGCCATGCGGTGCAATATGCGGTGGGATATAAGCCTATCCAGCTGCGGAATGCTTTTGTTCCGGTGGCTAATATTGGCTCTACTATTTCGATCCCTTTGATTATTTTGGGGGCGGTGATGTCCTTTCAGCCGTTGATTACGGTAGGAATTGTGTTGTTTTCCGCCATTGCGGTGTTCCAGCTGCTTACCTTGCCGGTGGAGTTTAACGCCAGCAATCGGGCGCTGGCAGTACTGGATGAGCAGGAGTTTTTGTCCGGTGAGGAGCTGAAAGGGGCGCAAAAGGTGCTTAGCGCCGCCGCTTTGACTTATGTGGCGGCTTTACTGGCCTCGGTGGCGCAGCTGCTGAGGTTAATAGGCTTATACGGCGGCAGAGACCGCAGGGATTAGCAGAGAATTAGGCTTGCAGGACGTCGCGCAGGCATTATTTTGCAGAGAAAAAAGGGGGTGCAGGCTGATGAAAGGCGCACGGGAACTGGCGGTGGAGGCATTGATGCGGGTGGAACAGCAGAAGGCTTACTCTAATCTGGTGCTGGACCATCTGCTGAGCCGGAAAGAAACTGACGAGCGGGAAGCAAAGCTTGCCAGCGCTTTGGTTTATGGTGTGCTGGAGAGAAAGCTGACTTTGGACGCTTGCATCCGAAATTATTCGAAAATCCGGCTGGAGAAAATGACGCCGGAGGTGCGGGAGATTTTGCGGGTTTCCCTTTATCAGTTGCTTTATTTGGACGGGGTACCTGACCGGGCTGCAGTGGATGAAGGAGTAAAACTGACCCGGGTTTTCCGCAAGGCCAGTGCCTCCGGCTTTGTAAATGGGGTGTTGCGGGCCTTTTTAAGGGAAGAAAAGCAAATTCCCTTGCCACAGGGCCGGCTGGAGCGGCTGAGCGTGCAGTACAGCATGGCGCCTTGGATCATCGACCTGTGGGAAAAAAGCTATGGGCTGGAGGCTGCGGCCCGGATGCTGGAGGCTTTTTTGGAGAAGCCCAGAACATTTATCTGTATAAATCCGCTGAAAAATTCCCCGGAGGAATTGAAAAGACAGTTAGAGGAACGGGATATTGTGCTTCATCTCGATAAAACGCTGGCTCTGTGCGGCTGGCTGGAGGGGATGGGAGAACTAAAAAGCCTGCCGGAATTTCAGCAGGGGCGGTTTCATGTGCAGAGCAGAGCCTCCCAGATATGCGCCGGAGCGGTAGGGGTGCTGCCACGTCATAAGGTGCTGGACGTATGTGCGGCCCCGGGCGGCAAAACCTTTACCATGGCTGAGCTTATGGGGGATACAGGGCAGGTTTCTGCTTTTGATCTTTATGAGCACCGGGCGGGGCTGATTGCCGCCGGCGCCAAACGGCTGGGGCTTGGGTGTGTACAGGCTAAAACGGGGGACGCCACAGTGTTAAAGCCGGAGCTTGTTGGGCAGTTTGACCGTGTGCTGTGTGATGTGCCTTGTTCTGGCCTGGGGATGTTGGGCAGAAAGCCGGAGCTGCGGTACAGGGATTGGAAGGATTCCGAAAATCTTCCTGAAATTCAGTATAAAATTTTGGAAACCTCCGCAAACTATTTGAAAGAGGGCGGAATTTTGGTTTATTCCACCTGTACCTTGAATTTGGCGGAAAATGAGGAGGTTACCGCCCGCTTTTTGACAGAGCACCCGGAATTTGTTCCCGAACCGTTTGGGGAGGCGTTTTGCGCTGCCAAGGCTGGGGAGCAAGCTGCTGATACCGGGGAGATTACCTTGCTTCCTCAAAGGGATGGGCCGGAGGAAGGGTTTTATATCCGGAAGATGCGAAAAACAAACCATTGCGGTGAGAGATGAGAAGGGGATTGGATGAGTGCAGAATACAGAGAGGACGTGATGTCCCTAAGCCTGGGGGAGCTGCAGGAGGCTTTGCAGGCGATGGGGGAGCCTGGGTTCCGGGGAAAGCAGGTTTATAGCTGGCTGCACCAGAAGCGCTGCAAGGAGTTTACGGGGATGTCCAACCTGCCTAAAAGCCTGATTGCCAAGCTGGAACAGCGGTTTTACATAAATACCGTGGAAATCCGGCGAAAGATTGTTTCCCAGATAGATGGTACGGTAAAATACCTTTATGAGCTGCAGGATGGAAACCGGGTGGAGGCAGTGGTGATGAAATATCATCATGGAAACAGCTTGTGTATTTCCACCCAGGTGGGCTGCAGGATGGGGTGCGGCTTTTGTGCCTCTACTTTAGGGGGGCTGGTGCGGAACCTGACCCCTGCCGAGATGCTGGATGAGGTGTACAAGGCGGAGGAGGATACGGGGGAAAAGGTTTCCAGCCTGGTGCTGATGGGCATTGGGGAGCCGCTGGATAACTTTGATAATGTGATGCGGTTTTTGGAGATACTCTCCAGCCCGGAGGGGATGAATTTAAGCCTGCGGCATGTTTCCCTTTCCACCTGCGGGCTGGTGGAAAGGATTTATGATTTGATGGAGAAAAAGCTGGGGCTTACCCTTTCGATCTCGCTCCATGCGCCGAATGACGAAATTAGGCAGAAAACGATGCCGGTAAGCCGTAAATATGACATGGACAGCTTGCTGAGAGCCTGCCGGGATTACTTTGATCAAACCGGACGGCGGGTTTCTTTTGAATATTCCCTGATACATGGTGTGAATGACAGTGACGAATGTGCCTGGGAGCTGGCCCGGCGGCTTGGGGGCATGAATTGCCATGTAAACCTGATCCCGGTGAATGAGGTGCGGGAGCGGGGGTACAAACGGGGCAGCAGGCAGCAGATAGAGCGGTTTCAGCGACTGCTGGCGGAGAGGCATATTAACGCTACTATCCGACGGGAGCTGGGAGCGGACATTAACGCGGCCTGCGGACAGTTAAGACGGGAATCTCTTTGAGAGGATGTGACAAGATGCTCAAGGCTGTTGGAAAAACAGATATTGGCCGACGCCGAAAAGCCAACCAAGACGCTTTCGTCATAGAGCCATTGGAAGACGGGGCGTTTTTGGTAGTGCTGTGTGACGGCATGGGCGGTGAGCACGGCGGCAATGTGGCCAGCCAGAAGGCGGTGGAGATTATCACCCGGCTGGTGAAGAAGAATTACCGGGGGGAGTTAAGCGATATTTCGGTAAAATCAGTGCTGCAGTCTGCCGTGGCAGGGGCTAATGCGGTGGTATATGATATTGGAAAGAAGGATGAGGCTCTTTCCGGCATGGGTACTACCATGGAGGTTGCGTTGGTGGCCGGACGGGTGTACTACTGCGCCCATATTGGGGACAGCCGGATTTATAAGGCTTCCTCCCGCGGGCTGGAGCAGCTGAGCCGGGATCACACCGTGGTGCAGTCCTTGATTGACCAGGGGAGGATCTCACGGGAGCAGGCGGCTACCCATCCTCAAAGGCACCTGATTACCCGGGTGCTGGGGGTGGCGGGCTCTGTAGTGCCGGATTACTGGCAGGATGAGCTGGCGGCAGAGGAAAAGCTGCTGCTTTGCTCTGATGGGCTTACGAACCATCTTTCCAACCAGGCAATCCTGGAGGCAGTTACGTCCCTAAGCCCTGAGGATGGGGTTGAAAAGCTGATTGCGGAGGCAAACCGCTGCGGCGGATCAGATAACATTACTGTGGTGGTAATTTCGGATTAGGAGGCAGCGGCATGGATCAATACATTGGCGTCAAGCTGGACGGCCGTTATGAAATCAGGGAAAACGTAGGCATTGGCGGGATGGCTAACGTCTACAAGGCCTATGACTTAATAGAGGACCGGATTGTGGCGGTAAAGCTGCTGAAGGAGGAGTACCTCTCGGACGAGGAGTGCATCCGGCGGTTCAAGAACGAATCCAAGGCGATTGCGGTGCTTTCTCACCCTAACATTGTGAAGGTGTATGACGTTATCTTCAGCGAAAAAATGCAGGTGATCGTGATGGAATACATTGACGGTATCACCTTAAAGGAGTATATCGACCAGCGGGGAGTACTGCGGTGGAAGGAAGCGGTTCACTACACCATCCAGATTCTGCGGGCGCTGCAGCATGCTCACGACAGGGGTATTGTCCACCGGGATATTAAGCCCCACAACATTATGCTCCTTTCTGACGGCACCATTAAGGTGACAGACTTTGGCATTGCCCGGTTTGCCCGCAGTGATTCCCGCACTTTAAGCGATAAGGCAATCGGCTCGGTGCATTATATTTCTCCGGAGCAGGCCCAGGGTGGAGTGATTGACGATAAAACCGACATCTACTCGGTGGGCATTATGATGTTTGAGATGCTTACCGGAAAGCTGCCCTTTGAGGCAGACAGCCCTGTTTCGGTAGCCATTAAGCAGATACAGTCCCAGGCGGAGCGGCCCAGGAGTATCAATCCGGAGATACCCGAGGGGCTGGAGGAAATTACCTTGCGGGCTATGGAGAAGGAGCCGGCAAACCGGTATCAATCTGCCGCGGATATGCTCCAGGATTTGAACGAGTTCAAAATGGACCCGACTTTGCGGTTTTACTATCAAGAACGGAAGGAGGCTGCGGAAAAGGCGGCCCAAAAAGAGGATACCAGAAAGACTTCGACGGCGGAACAGCCGCCGGAGAGGACGTCCCAAAAGGAAAAAAGAAAACTCCGTTTTGAGAAAAGGGAAGAACCTGAGCCCGAGCCTGAGCAGGAAGAGCTGGAGGACGAGGAAGAGGACGATGACGACGAGCCAAGAGGCGGCTTTCGGCTGATGCCGGTGCTTTCTGGTGTGGCGGGGGCTTTTGTGGTGGTTACCATTGGGCTGCTGCTTACCCTGGTGTATTTGAATAATCCCTTTGAGCGGGTGGAGGAGCTGCCGATTCCAAACCTGGTGGGGATGAACTACGAGTCGCTGGTAAACAGTGATGAGTACCCCTTTGACATCCAGATTGACGGGGAGCCCACCTATCACGACCAGTATGGTAAGGGGGTTATCTATGAGCAGCTGCCAAAAGAGGGTAAGTATGTTAAGGTAGGCGGTTTAGTCAAAGTAAAGGTGAGCAGCGGCACCAAAATGGTAACGGTGCCTGCCTTTGTAAACCAGGAGGTTACTGAGGCTTACAATATCCTCAACGATATGGGGCTGCGGTATACCACCAGCGGCGTTAACGACGATTCTGTGCCCAAGGGGTATGTAATTCGTACTGTGCCGGATCAGGGAACCTCAGTTCCCGCGGGGACAGAGGTTACGGTATACGTCAGCGTGGGCAGCGACCAGAAAATGGTTACCGTGCCCAGCATCACAGGGCTTTCTCCGGAAAATGCCCGGATTGTGCTGGAGAACTATGGGCTGGAGATCGGCAATATTACCGATATGGCCAGCAAGGATGTGGCTGCCGGGCTGATCATTGCCCAGAATCCTGCGGAAAATTCCCAGGTGCTGGAGGGCACAAAGATTGATATTAACGTCAGCAAGGGGGACGAAGAGGCCATTACCAGAACCCTGCCGGTACCGATGCCTGATCTGGATAAGCTGGTAACCCTGCAGGCCACCCAGGACGGAGTAGAGCGGCATCAGGAAACGCTGAACCCCTCCGAGGTGAAAAAGTGGCGAATTTCCTTTGACGGCAGCGGTACCTCCCGAATCAAGGTGCTGATTGACGGCGAGCTGTATATGGAGCTGATTTTGGACTTTGAAAACAATCAGTTCAGCCGTGTGGTAGATAACTCCGACAATTTTCAATGAGGTTGCAGAATGGAAAAGGGTAGAATCATCAAGTCCTTAGGCGGCTTATACACGGTGCAGACAGATGGCGGTGAGCTGCTCGTCTGCCGGGCCAGAGGAATTTTCCGCAAGGAGGGTGTTTCCCCCTGTGTGGGGGACCTGGTGCGAGCGGAGCGGATTGCCGATACTGCCGCCGCCGCAAGGGAGGAGGTCTTTGGCTATGTGATGGAAATTTTGCCTCGAAAAAACCATCTGGTGCGCCCCCCCCTTGCCAATTTGGATCAGCTTTTGCTGGTGGCCTCAGTAACAGAGCCGCAGCCTAACTTGCTGGTGCTTGACAAGATGCTTGCCATCTGCGAGAAGAAGGAGATTGAGCCGCTGCTGGTAATCACCAAGCCGGATTTGGGGGACGCTGCGCCTCTACGGGAGATTTATGAGAAAGCGGGCATCCGGGTATTTGTGGTAAATAACCGCACTGGTGACGGAGTGCCGGCGGTACGTCAGGCGCTTTGCGGCAAGCTCAGCGCCTTTACCGGCAACACCGGAGTGGGCAAATCCAGCCTGTTAAACCGGATGGAGCTTAGCCTTACCTTAGAAACCGGTCAGATCAGCAAAAAGCTGGGGCGCGGGAGGCACACTACCCGCCATGTGGAGCTGTATGAGCTGCCGGAGGGGGGCTTTATTGCCGATACCCCCGGCTTTTCCGCCATTGATATGCAGCGGTTTGAGATCATCCTAAAAGGGGAGCTGCAATACTGCTTCCGGGAGTTTGCCCCATATCGGGAAAACTGCCGCTTTACCGGATGCTCCCATCGGGTGGAAAAGGGCTGCGCCGTGTTGGAGGCGTTGCAGAAGAATGAAATTGCCCACTCACGTCATGAAAGCTATAAGGCCATGTATGAGGAGGCCAGCCAGATTAAGGAGTGGGAGGTGGAGCCATGACAGCCCTGATTTTAGCGGCTTCTCCCCAATGGGATTCCAAAACGGTGAAACGCCTGGCGGAGGAGGCGGATCTGATCCTCTGCGCGGACGGCGGGTACTTAATGGCAAAGGAGCTGGGGCTCCGGCCGGATTTATTGATTGGGGATTTTGATTCCTGTACGCCAGAGCGGGAGGATCTGCCCAAAATGGTGTTTCCTACTCATAAGGACGATACCGATACGGGATTGGCCATCCGGCAGGCGGTGGAGATGGGGGCGAAAACCATCCACATAACCGGCTGCTTTGGAGGCCGGCTGGATCATACGGTGGCGAATCTGCAGTCGGTAATATTCGGGCTGGATTTAGGAGCCCGGGTAGAGCTTTGGGACGACCGCAACCACGTGTTTGCCCTGCAGAACGAGCGCCGGGTGCTGCAAAGGCAGGAGAAGTGCTATGTCTCCTTTTTTGCTATATCGGACCGATGCGAAGGGGTTAGTCTGGAAGGGTTTGTTTACCCTTTGCAGAATGCTGTACTTACCAATCGGTTCCCCTTGGGGGTAAGTAACCAGTTTGAGGCGGCGGAGGCAGTTGTTACAGTAAAAAAGGGGACGCTTTTGGGAATTATTTCCAAAGGATAGGCTTTTGGGGCAGGCGGGACAAGCTTGTCCCTTTTTTGCACCCTTTTTTCGCCGCTTTTTGGGACGTAAGCGGGCTTTTGTTCTCAAGCGTTACTTCCCGAAAGCGGCAAAAAAAGGCGGTGTGCGGCGGCTGTGCAGGAGGAGGTCAGTTGGCGTCCTCCTTTTTGATATGGAAAATCAGGCGGAGGATGCCAGAAAGCAGCCGGGGGCTTTTCATAACAACGATTTTCATCCTAAATTACTCCTTTCTGCCCAAAGCCTGGGCTACCCCACAAAAAGAAGCACTGCCAGGATGATTACCGCCGCCACAACCAAAAACGCGGCCAGCTTTACCGGGATACACCAGGCAAACAGCAGCCCAAGCACAAAGGCTAAGACGGTGGTACAGCAGCAATCTCCTAATCTTCTCATCCGGCAGTCTCCCTTCGGTTTTGCCCCATCATTTACTTCAATCAAAAGCCGGAGTTTGGCGTTATGTATTTCGTACTGCCGTTTTTCAGGTAATGATTAAAGTTAATATACTATACGCAGGGCAGGCATTTTTGGTGAATCCCTCCCTTGTCAGCTAAAAAATGCCCAGGATTTCTTTTTTTTGCAAAGAAACCCTGGGCAAACACTTTTTTAGGGGACGAACTGCCCTCGCTGGCCTGAAAGCCATGCGGAAAGCGCCACAATGCAGGGACGTCCTGCCGGCGATTAAATTTCATCAGCACGGGTGTAAAACAGGGGCAGGGGAAAGAGGCTGCGGAGAAAAGGCTCCTGCGCAAAGATTTTGTGGAAGGAAAACAGCGATACCGGCGCAAAAAACAGCTGCATCGCCTCCAAATGGGTCAGCTCATATTGGGGCGGCTGTTCTGTTTCAGTTACCTTTGGAACACCGTTTTGTACCGCAATGCGGAAGGTTCCGTGCTCCAGCACCCGGATTACCGTTTCCCCGTCCGGCAGCCGCTGAGTTTGCCCTTTCAGCCCCAAAAAAGCTGAAAGCACCTTAGGGTAGTTGAAAATATGAAAGCTGTATATATCAGAAAGCTCGTACCGATGGGCAAATTGACGCAGGATATCGGTCTTTTCCGTTTCAAAAGGCAGGGTGTATACCCGGGCATTTCCGCTATGAATCTGGCTAAAATACCGCAGCAGCAGCTGAGGCAGCAGGCTGTAGTCCGTAAGCTCCAGCTCGGTGATTTCTCCGCCATCTTGGCTGGCCAGCAGATAGCCCACCGGCTCCCCATTTTGTTCTGCCAAAAATGTCCTCGCGTTCCAGGAGGAGAGAATGTCAAACAACAGCTCCTCCTGCCGCAGAACCCGGGCAGGGCGGCGGTTGTAAAGGGTGTAAATCCAGGTAAGCTCCCGGCTGTCCTGCGCTGTTAGCAGGCGGAGAGAAAGGCCGGGCTCCGGCTGAAACTGCTTCAAATTGCCGGCAGAGCAGCGAAAAACAAGGCTGACGCCGCAAGGGGTATAGCCAAAGTGCTCGTACCGCTGGCGCCGGCCCCCAAGGCAGCTGAAATCAGCGCAGTTAGCCTGCATTTCCTCTATTGCCAAGGACATCAGCCGCCGCATATACCCCCGAGAGCGGGCATAAGGATGTACCGAAACAGTGCCGATCCCATAGGCCGAAAGCAGCTCGTCCCCTACCTGCATCTTCAAGGGAAAGCAGCCCACAACCCCTTTTATCAGGCCGTTTTCCAGCGCAATCCAGTGGCAGGACGCACTGCGCTCCGGAGTGCGGTACAGCTTGGGCAGCAGGGTGGGAAAATCCGTTGCGTCGCCGCTGTGGCTGAACACATAGTTGGCAAAATCAATAAGCTGGGGGAAGTCCTCCCAGGTGGCTTTGCGGTATTGGATGTCCATAAAGCAGGCTCCTTTTTATTTCCGTATTTTTCAGGGACGTAACTGCAGCCTTATTTTCTTCTGCACACCGCCGCAGAACCCGGAGAAACCAAGGCTGCACGTAAGTCCCTATATAAAGGACACCATAAATTTACCATAAACCGGCGAAAATTGCAATTGGGTTCCGGCCATATTCCAAAATGAAGGAAAAAATCGGACATCCGGCTTCTATTTGGGACAACGGGTGCATATGATGGCCTTAGAAACCAATCTAAAAGAAAGGGTGCGTACTATGCAGCTGAAATATCAACCTGTCAGCGTTCGGGAGACTGTTCTGGATACTTTTTATGAGCAAAGCCTGGAATGCGACATCACCCTGCCCGATTACTGCCCCGATATTGTGACGATCCTCAAGTGCGAGGCAATCCCTGCGGTGCTTTCGGTGCAGCAGGCTGGGGATAAGCTGGAAATTACCGGCGTGACGGCAGTGACTGTATTTTATCTTTCCGATTCTCCCCAAATCCGACGGTATGAGCAGAAGGTCCCCTTTACCCGCCAGTGTGATCTGAAAGGGGAGCGCCGCCGGGTGGAGCCGGTGGTAAAGGTTCACCTGAATTACTTAAACTGCCGGGCTTTAAGCCCCCGCCGCATTGATATCCGAGGAGCAATGTCTCTGCATGCGGCCGCTTTAGGGGAACGGGAGGAACGGGGGATCACCGAAGGAGAGGGGATGGGCCTTTGCCTGCGCAGCCGTCCGGTAACTGCCACCCGGATGACCCAGTGGGTGTGCAAGCAGTTTACCTTCCGGGAGGAGCTGGAGCTTGGCAGCGGCAGGGAGCCCATTGAGAATATCCTGCACGGCTGGTGTACCGTAACCCCGGGAGAAAGCCGTTTGGCCGCCGGAAAGGTCATCTGCAAAGGGGAGCTTCAAATTCACCTGTTTTACCAGCCGGAAGGAGAAGGGCTGCCCCCAGCCTGTATGGATTACACCCTGCCGGTAAGCCAGCTGATTGACCTGGATGGAGTGCAGGAGGATACAGTGTGCGACTTACGTCTGCGGGCGGTAGCATGGGACTTAACCCCCAAGGAGGGGGAGGACGGCACTGCCACCCGGATTTCCGCTGCGGTTACTTTGGAGGCCTCGGCCAAAAGCTTTGTAACTGAAAGCTGCCAGCTGGCGGATGACTGCTACTCCACCCAATATGAGTGCCAGGGCCGCTGGAAGGAGCTGCAGCTGGAAACTGTGGAAGAAATTATCCAGAAAGAGCAGCAGTTTCAGCAGACCATCCCCCTAAACCCCGGAGAGCTGGGCCAGGTGCTGGACCTGTGGGTTCGCCAGGATTCCCCCTGCACCTTAAAGCAGCCTTTGGACGGGGGTGCCTCTGAGACGTGCTATACCGCGGGGGCGGCAGTGTGCGCCTTTGTGCTGGATGGCGAAGGGGCTGTAGGTTATCTGGAACGTCCCCTGGAGCTGGAGATAAAGGGTTTTGACATAGCAGGGGAGGCACAGCTGCAGGAGCCGGAGCTTGCCTTGGGGCAGGCTGGCTATACTGTAACCGAAAGCGGGCTAACAGTACGATTTTCCATGGTATTTTGGGCAAGGGCCTGTTTTGCAGGCAAAGAGAAGCTGCTGGAGGAGATTGAACTGGAAGAAAACAAGCCGGTGCAGCGCCAGGGGCGTTCAGCCCTAACGGTGTATTTTGCACAGCCGGGGGAATCGGTTTGGGAGATTGCAAAGCATTACAGTACCCCAGTAACCGCCGTGCGGGAGGAAAACGGCATTCCGCAGGAGGAGGAGCGGCTGGAGGCCCGCCGCGCCCTGCTGATACCCATGATGTAAAGGAGGGGGAGTAAAACAATGGAACAGTTGAGGCTTTACGAGGAGATCGCCCGGCGCACCCAGGGGGATATTTACATCGGGGTGGTAGGGCCGGTGCGCACAGGAAAGTCCACCTTTATTAAAAAGTTTATGGAAACTATGGTGCTGCCCAATATTGAAAATGACTTCCGGCGGGAACGAGCGGTGGATGAGCTGCCCCAGTCCGCCGCGGGGAAGACTATTATGACTACCGAGCCGAAGTTCATCCCCGAAGAGGCGGTGGAGCTGAAGCTGGAGGACGGCGCCAGATGCCGGGTAAGAATGCTGGACTGCGTGGGGTATATCGTCCCCAGCGCTATTGGGTATGTGGAAAACGACCTGCCCAGAATGGTGCGTACCCCCTGGTTTGATCAGGAGATTCCCTTTAATATGGCGGCGGAAATCGGAACCCAAAAGGTAATCCGGGAGCACTCCACCCTGGGGTTGGTAGTGACGACAGACGGCTCCATCAGCGATATACCACGCCATGAATACCAGGAGGCAGAGGAGCGGGTGATTAACGAGCTGAAAGAGCTGGGCAAACCCTTTATGGTGCTGTTAAATTGTGCCGACCCTCACAGTACCGCCTCCCGAGAGCTGAAGGATGCCATGGAATCCCAGTATCAGGTGCCGGTAGCCGCTGTAAACTGCCTGGAGCTGAGCGAGGAGAATATCCACGAGATTCTACAGAGCCTGCTGAGCCGGTTCCCCGTGCGGGAAATCTGCTTTGATCTGCCCAGGTGGATTCTCTCGCTGGAAAAGGACCATTGGCTGAAATCCGCTTTGTATGAGGAAATTTTCTCAGCAGTGGAGGGCATTGAGCTGTTAGACGAGCTCCGCCGCAGCTTTGCCCAAAAGCCGGACTGCGAGTACATCAGCCGCTGGACCATGGAGCAGGCGGATTTGGGCCAGGGCCGGGCAGAAGTTACGATCTCAGTACCCGGAGAGCTTTTCTACAGGGTCCTGGGGGAGAGCACCGGGCTGGAAATCCAGTCAGAGGAGCAGCTGCTGCCCTGCATGGCAGAGCTTGCCAGAATCAAAGGGGAGTACGAGAAGATCCGGGGAGCTTTGGAGGAGGTAGAGGCTACCGGCTACGGAATCGTCATGCCCACGCTGGATGAGCTTACTTTAGAAGAACCGGAAATTGTGCGTCAGGGCGGCAAGTATGGAGTGCGGCTGAAGGCTTCCGCTCCGTCAATCCACATGATGCGGGCGGAGATTACCACCGAGGTTTCGCCTATAGTAGGGTCAGAGAAGCAGTCGGAGGATTTGGTAATGTACCTGATGAAGGAGTTTGAGGAGAACCCCAAAAAGATATGGGAATCCAATATTTTTGGCAAGTCTCTCCATGGGCTGGTGAACGAGGGGCTGCACAACAAGCTGTACCGGATGCCCACCGACGCCCGGCTGAAGCTGCAGGAAACCATTGAACGGATCATCAACGAGGGATGCTCCGGGCTTATCTGTATTATTTTGTGACGTCGCGCAGGTCTATGCTCTGTGGGCTTAACCATGGCTTTTTGAAAAAAGCTTACAAAATAGATACCCGGAAGGCTTTCCTTTTTCAGGAAGAACCTTCCGGGTATCTTACAATTCTCTTTTTATCATTTGTCCCGCAAGAGCGCCTACACTATTCCTGATTCACGCTTACATCTTCCTTATAGGAAGCAGGATTTCGTTCATCCAGCTTTTTGAACAGCCGCAGCAGCACAAATACCGAGGCAATGGCAAGGATAAACTCTGCCACAAACTGGGCGTAGGCCAGTCCGTACAGGGGGAACAGAGCATTCAGAATAAACAAGGCGGGGATCTCCAGTATAATTTTGCGCATGATGGCGAAGATCAAAGCGTTTTTGCCAAGCCCACAGGCCTGGAATACACCTACCGCCAAAAAGTCAAGGCACAAAAAGGGAGTGCCCAAGCACATGCCCCGCAGGAACCGGGTACCGTAGGCTACAATCTCCGGGTTTTTCATAAACAGAGTAACCAGCCCGCCGGCAAAAATGTAGTACAATACGGTAACGGTCATCAAAAAGCTCATGGTAAGCTTTAAGGTAAAGAAATACGCGCTTTTCAGCCGGGTAGAGTTGCCGCTTGCGTAGTTGTAGCTTACCAGCGGCATAATCCCCTGAGAAAAGCCCATGGCAGCCTGCATAGGGATCTGATTTACCTTTTGAGCAATGCCCATAGCGGCTACGGCGTCCGCCCCAAAGGAGGCTGTAAAATTGTTGAGTACCGTCATCCCTGTAACATTCAGCAGGTTCTGGATAGACGCCGGAATACCCACTGCAAATACGCCAAGGGAGATGTCCCTGCGGATACCAAACATTTTCGGGTTTACACAGACGTAAGTGCGTCCACGTCTGACAAACAGCAGAATAAAGAAGTACAAGCAGGCAACACAATTGGAAATACAGGTGGCCGCCCCAGCTCCCGCCGCCCCCAGATTAAGCCCTCCGGGCAGAATGAAGATCGGGTCCAGAATAATATTCAGAAAACAGCCACTCATGGTACCAATGCTGGCATGAAGGGACGAGCCCTCCGCCCGGACAAGATAGGCCATCACCACATTTAAAATAGAAGGCGCCGCCCCAAAGGTAACCGTCCATTTTAAGTACTCTGCGGTGGCGGCAGCGGTAGTGGCATCCGCCCCCAAAATATTCAGCAGGGGATGGCGGAAAGTGGTATACAGCACTGAAAACAACAGGCCGCAGATCAACGAAAAGTAAAACCCGAAAGCACTGCTGCGGTATACGGTATCAAAATCCTTTCTGCCAAGGCCGCGGCTCATCATGCTGGAGGAGCCCACACCGAACAGGTTGTTTACCGCATTAAACGCCAGCAGCACCGGCGCTGCCAAGGTAACAGCCGCATTCTGGATCGGATCGTTTAACATTCCAACAAAATAAGTATCAGCCAGGTTGTAAATCACCATCACCAGAGAGCTGAGAATAGTGGGTACCGAGAGATTCAGCACCGCTTTCGGGATTGGCATCCGTTCAAAAAGATCTGTTTTTTTGGCATCTTCCATGAAAATCCTCCTGTCTGGGCATAAGGGCACACATCCCGTTTTCTCATTCTTTCAGGGACGTCGCGCCTGTTTGTGTTTTGCGGGCTTTTTGGGAAAGCCTACAAATTATTTGTGAAATTTATGTGATTATTTCTATTATAGCACAAAATCGAGGTATACACAAGAGGGCGCGTCTGAATAACTTCCGGGCAAAACAACTGCGGTTTTCTCCACAATGCAGCAAAAAAGCCCTGCCCCTGCAGGCAGAGCCGTCAATATCTGTCGTGAACTCCCAAAGGCACTGCTCCCCTTTTTATCCGGTTATTAAGGCTCAAAGGGTTGGGCGGAGGCAACAATCTCTTGGGCAATCACCCGTTTGGAAACACACCGATCCATAGCCTGCTTTTCAAGATACCGATGAGCCTCCGGCTCCTCCATTCCCCGGCTGCTGATCAGCAGCCACTTAGCCCGGTTAATCAACCGGATTTCCGCCCTTTTTTCTTCCAAAGAAAGGGTCTTCTTCTCAAAACGGCGCAGCCCCTCCCGGGCGCTCTCCATCCAGTACAAGGCCTGGGTAATCAGCTGACGGGGCGCAGGCTTGGGCAAAGTAAAAACCCCGTGGGCCATCACTCTGTCGTAAACCTGATCATGCAGCTCCGACCGTACAAAAACCAACGCCACCGTACAACCCGAGCCGCTTACGTCCATGGCAAACCGAAGGCCCGGGTCATCCGGCAAAGGGGAATTTACCAGCACAAAATCATATTCCTGCTGGGTAACAGCCCGTTTTGCGGCGCTGATATTCGTTACCGCCTGCACCAGCGAGAAAACCGGCCTAGGCAGCACTGCCTCCAACGCAGCGGTAAACTGCTGGGAGGCCGATACAATCAAAACGCTGTAAACCCGCTGCTGCAACCCCACACCTGCCACCTCCTTGCCTGTTCTCTTTTAGGACGGCACTGCCGGCCCGTGTTCCCGCGCCCGCCATTCCGCAAAGCCCTTTTGGGAGGCGGAAGAGCATCAGGCGGCAGTCACGTCCCCCAAAAAGCTACTGAAGCCCACAGTAAGCCTCCAAAATTCCTTTGGGCAAATGCTGCCGTACAAACTCGCTCTGCGCCGCCAGCCGCCGCGCCTCCTCCAGGGTTTGAGGCAGCTTTTGAAAGCCTGCCAGCTGCTGAGGGGAAGCGTTGTACAGGTTAAAATCCGCCGCAGG
Source organism: uncultured Oscillospiraceae bacterium (assembly GCA_949741215.1). Classification (GTDB taxonomy): domain Bacteria; phylum Bacillota; class Clostridia; order Oscillospirales; family Ruminococcaceae; genus CATJLA01. The sequence continues at coordinate 9,981 of CATJLA010000100.1, read as the reverse complement.
GGGCAAAGCAGCCCGATTTTGAATGCCATACAGCCCTGCATAAATCAGCAGGGTAAAGGCCAGATAAGGATTAGCCGCCGGATCCGGAGAGCGAAGCTCTGCCCGGCGGTACTCCCCAAAAGCAGCGGGGATGCGGATCAGCTGGGAGCGGTTTTCACTGCTCCAGGACACATAGCCCGGGGCCTTGCTGCCCCCAAACCGCTGGTAGGAGCCTTCAACCGGGTTGAGAAAAGCGGTGATTTCCCGAACCTTCTCCATAATCCCCGCAATGGTTTCCTTCAGGACGTCCTGCCCATTTGCGGCCTGCACCGAAAGGTTGATGTGAAAACCGTTGCCGGGGCTGCGGGGCAGGGGCTTGGGGGAAAAATCCGCCGTTAAGCCGCTTTGCCGGGCAATGGTTTTTACTACCGCCCGGAAGGTAACCGCCTGGTCGGCAGCGGTGAGAGCGTCGGAGTAGCGGAAGTCAATTTCGTTTTGACCAGGGCCCTCCTCATGATGAGAACTTTCCGGTCGGATGCCCATTTGCTCCAAAGTAAGGCAGATCTCTCGCCGGATATTTTCCCCCCGGTCATCGGGGGCGATGTCCATGTAGCCGGCGTCATCGTAGGGAATTTGGGTGGGAGCGCCGGTCTGGTCCAGCAAAAAGAGATAAAATTCCTGCTCGGCCCCAAAGAAAAAGCGGTAACCGGCGGCTTCAGCCTCCTGTACAGCCTGCTGAAGAAGGGTACGGGTATCACAGGCAAAGGGATGGCCGTCAGGATAAGTGATCGAAGAGAACATCCGCACCACCTTGCCGTGCTCCGGCCGCCAGGGAAGCAGGGAGAGGGTCTTCGGGTCAGGATGCAGAAACAGGTCGGAGTGGGTTTGGGAGCCAAAGCCGGGAATAGCAGAACCGTCAAAGGCAATACCGTACTGAAACGCCCGGGGCAACTCCTCAGGCATAATAGAAACGTTTTTCTGCTTGCCGAAAACGTCGCAAAAAGCAATGCGAATAAATTTCACATCGTCTTCCCGAACATAATCCAGGACTTCATTCACAGAGAAGTCGTTCATAATAACCTCCAGAATAGGGAATAGTGAAGAGTGAAAAGTGAATAAGATAGGTGCGCTCCCCCCGGGGAGCGATTGAATATTGCGGAGCAAGGGTTTCGTTTGGATGGTGGTCGAAATAGATGGGAGGGAAGGGGGCTTTGGGGGGTGCTGTAGATGTCAGTTGGCTACATACATTTGCTTGTAGGGATTTTTGCTGTCCGGAGTAACCACGGTAAAGGGGGCGTCCATTACCTTTCGGAGAGATACGCCAAACCGGCTGCAGAAGTCCTCCAGATGAGGCTGCAGTTCGTCAAAATCCGCTTCGTCTGCCGGACGTACCTGCACCTGCTGAGGAAATAGAATCTCCGACACATCCCCTCGTAAAAACAGCTTGCCGCCATGCATTCCGGTGCAGGGAAAGTTGCCCACAAGCCGCCGGGCACGGGGGTTGCTGTCCAGTCCTAAAACGGCAATGATGCCCCCTGCCTGGTACTCGCCCAAAAAGCTGCCGGCCCGGCCGCCGATGATCATAACCGGCGCTTTGGCTTCGTAAGCCTTCATGTGAATACCCGCCCGATAGCCTGCATCCCCCTGAATAAAAATCCTGCCGCCTCGCATGGCATAGCCGGCGGCATCCCCCGCGCTGCCGTAAATGACGATTTCCCCTTCGTTCATGGTGTCTCCCACTGCTTCCTGGGCATTGCCGTACACGGTAACCCGCGCCCCGTTGAGATATGCCCCCAAGGCGTTGCCGGGAACTCCGTAAATAGCAATGCTGCGGTTCGCCATACCAGCCGCCAAAAAGCGCTGGCCGCAGCAGTTTATCAGAGTAAAGTCGGTTTCGGGCAGACGAAGCTGGTCGTTCAGCTCCCGGTAGCTCATGGCTGATGAATCAATCTGTAACATAGTTTATCATACCTCCAGGCTTTTTTCCATATTTTTTTGGGACGTAACAGCTCTTTTGTTCCCAAGCGTTTGGGGAGGAAAATGGTATGGAAATTTCAACCATCCCGCTAGCCCCCGCATTGACAGCGGCAGAGCGGTTTGCTATACTAAAACAAAAGGGGTGTTTTTGTGGATAAGGAATTGAAAGAGCAAATTACCGGATTGATGGAAACCTATATGCAGCGAATGGACGAGCGTATGGATGAGCACACCCGTCAGCTGAATGAACAGATGGATGAGCGAACCCGTCAGTTAAATGAGCGTATGGATGAGCACACCCGCCAGTTAAATGAACAGATGGATGAGCGAACCCGCCAATTAAACGAGCGGATGGACGAACAATCCCGCCAAATGAATGAACGTATGACTGCCCTTGAGGACAGGATGAACGAGCAGATAGTTTCCCTTGAGGGTAGAGTGGATAAAAAAATAGATGCTCTTGAGGACAGAATGGTCAAGCAAATAGGGGATTTGAAGGAGCAAATTGATAACCAGACCCTCCAAATTAAGCTCATGATTGAGAACGACCTTTCCAAAAAGATCGGCGCCTTATTTGATGGTCATTATGTCAACCGGGAAAAAGGGGAAGAGCTGGAAAATCGTACAGAAAGCCTGGAAAGCAAGGTGGACAATCTGCAGACCCGTGTTGCCGTTTTAGAGCATCAGCCCGCCTGATTTGCCTGATACATAGTCCTTATCCCCTATTGCAGCCCCGCTGAAGCAGCGGGGCTTTTTGCTGCCCTTTTCTAAGAAGCTTCTTCCACGAAAGCAGAGGAACCAAAAGCCCACTTCCGTCCCACCCCCAAAATAAAGATTACTCCCCGGCATGGGCAATGCCAAGGATAGAAAGCTCCTTCTCGGTTAAACCAATGCCCCGCAGCATCAGCCGGTTGCCCCGCAGTGCCTCAATAGAATTGATCCCCATGCCGCCCATCATCTCCATAATCTCATGCTTCCAGGCAGTCATCAGGTTTACAAGCCGCCGGCTGCCCTTTTCCGGATCCAGACGCTTTACCAGCTCCGGGTTCTGTGTAGCAATGCCCCAGTTGCATTTACCGCTTTGACAGCTGCGGCACAGATGGCAGCCCAAAGCCAGCAGTGCCGCTGTAGCCACATAGCAGGCGTCCGCCCCCAGCGCCACTGCTTTAATTACATCCGCGGCACTGCGGATGCTCCCCCCAGCTACCAAAGAAACTCGTCCCCGGATGCCTTCCTCCCGCAGCCGCTGGTCCACCGCCGCCAGCGCCAGCTCAATGGGAATGCCCACATTGTCCCGTATACGGGTAGGCGCCGCTCCAGTGCCGCCCCGAAAGCCGTCAATGGCAATAATATCCGCTCCGCTGCGGGCAATTCCGCTGGCAATGGCGGCAATATTATGCACCGCCGCCACCTTTACAATAACCGGTTTTTTATACTGTGTAGCTTCCTTCAAAGAGAACACCAGCTGCCTCAGATCCTCAATGGAGTAAATGTCATGGTGGGGCGCCGGGGAGATAGCATCGGAGCCTTCAGGGATCATCCTGGTGCGGGAGACATCCCCGGCAATCTTGGTCCCCGGCAAATGCCCGCCAATGCCCGGCTTTGCCCCCTGGCCCATTTTAATCTCAATGCCCGCCCCGGCATTCAGGTATTTTTCATGGACGCCAAACCGCCCGGAAGCCACCTGCACAATGGTATTTTCCCCATAGCAGTAAAAGTCCTCATGCAGCCCGCCCTCACCGGTGTTATACAAAATTCCCAGCTCCCGCGCCGCCCTGGCCAAAGCCGCATGGGCGTTATAGCTGATAGACCCATAGCTCATAGCAGAGAACATCACCGGCATGGCAAGCTCCAGCTGAGGAGGCAGGGTGCAGTCCAGCTTCCCATTTGGCAGACGGACAGCCCGCCCAGGCCTCTGCCCCAAAAACACGCGGGTTTCCATAGGTTCCCGCAAAGGGTCAATCGGCGGATTGGTCACCTGAGAAGCGTTAATCAAAATTTTATCCCAATACACAGGCAGAGGCTTTGGGTTGCCCATAGAGGAAAGCAGCACACCGCCGCTGCCGGCCTGCTTGTATATTTCCCGTACAGTATCCGGCTGCCAGTTGGCGTTTTGCTTAAAAGCGCTGCTGCTTTCTGTAATTTTCAGGGCATGGGCAGGGCAGAACGCCACACAGCGCTGGCAGTTTACACATTTGCTGTCGTCGCTTTCCATTCTGCCGGTTTTGGCGTTCAAAAAATGGACGCCGTTGGCACACTGCTGCCCGCAAAGATTACAGGCGGTACAGCGGTCCTCCCGGCGAAGTATTTCAAATTCCGGGTAAAAAAATCCTTCGTTCATGGCAGTATCCTCTTTTCAAATTTTTGGGGACGTAAGTGCGGCTTTGTGTTTTTTGTGCGGGATGGTATCATCACTGCTCCGGTTAGTTTGGTCGTACCTGCGGCCCATAACCGATCCCCCACCGGTTTATAGGTACTCGGTACCGAGCTTCTAACGGATGGCCACAGTCATTGCTGCGTAAAGACTGCCAAAAACAGCCTGCGTTATATTGCTGTTTTACATTTTACAGTCACAATCACCGGTTCCCCGCCAGCCGGAGCCCACAAATTCTCCGCTTCCGGCTCCATTGTTCGAATCGCCGCCTCCTCACTGGCGATATAAACCTTATCCTCCTTCTCCGCCACCACCATGGAGCGGAGCTTCAGCCGGTCGTTCAGCGCCATAAGGCCCCCCTCAAAGCCTAAAATAATGGAAAACGGCCCCGTCACCAAAAGGCTGGAAAACAAATTCCGCAGATACAAATGCTTCTCTTTGTCCTCCAAATCGGTTTTCTGTTCGATTGTGCTCCAAAATGGCGCGGCAATCACGCTGGCTGCCTCCTCTAAAGTAAGCCCCTGCACTCGCACCAGATAATCCAAAATATAGGTAATTACCTCCGTATCTGTCTGTAATGTGCACTGGTACCCAAACATCTCAATAAACCTCCGGTTGGCGTCATAGGAGGAAATCTCCCCGTTATGCACCACCGAAAAATCCAGCAGCGTAAAAGGGTGCGCCCCGCCCCACCATCCGGGCGTGTTGGTAGGATACCGCCCATGGGCTGTCCAGCAGTACCCCTCATATTCCTCCAGACGATAGTACCTGCCCACGTCCTCCGGAAACCCCACAGCCTTAAAGGTTCCCATATTCTTCCCGCTGGAGAACACGTAAGTTCCCGGCAGCTCTGCATTGATCTTCATCACCGTGCGGGCCACAAACTCCTTTTCATCCAGCTGCAGGCTCCGCAGCAAGGAGGGGAAGGGCGCCACAAAATACCGCCAGATCACCGGTTCATCGGTAATAGCCGGCAGCTTGCGGGTAGGTATAATCTCTGACTGTACAATCTCAAACCGCTCCTTCAAAAAGGCTTCGCAGGCTTTCCGGGCGGCGCGGTCGTCAAAAAAGAAGTGAAATGCGTAGTAATCCTTGTATTCAGGATAGATGCCGTAGCCTGCAAAGCCGCCCCCCAGCCCGTTGGAACGGTCATGCATCGGCTCCATAGCCCGGATCACCGGCTCGCCGGACATTCTGCGGCCTTCCCGGGAGATCACCGCAGCAATGGCGCAGCCGGAGGGGATGCGCACCTGGCCTTCTGATTTCATGTTTTCACAGTCCTCTCTGTCCTTATAATCTGAATTTGGCGAAAATCTGGCCCAATTCACGCAAAATTACCCGAAAATGAGCCCAAATAGCCCCAAAAAAGAGAAAAAAGCGCCCATTTTGGCGGGAATTTCACCCCAAACCAAAATGAACGCCTTTGCTCATTTGCAACTATTATAACACCATCCTGCATTTTGTCAAGTTTTTTCCAGACGTGACAGCGCTTAAAATTCCCATGCTTCCGTCAAAGCTTTCTTATATTTTATTACCCTCTGGGAATGCGGCAATTTTGTGCAGAAAAAAAGATAAGGCATCGCAGAGCGGAAAACAAGGTTCGTCCACCTTCCTTAAAGGTGGCAGGGGTCCAGGGGGCAGAGTCCCCTGGTCGTACTCCGCAGAGTACGAAATTCCCCACCTCCCCAAAGCACAAAGCGGTAAAGCGAGCACACTCGTCCGCAAAAGATAGACAAAAATATTTTTCCGAGAAGAAAGCATTTTATAGAATTCCCACGAAAATGCAGGAAAGAAAAAAATAATTGCAAACCCCCGTTGACATCTCCCCTTGCAAGGGTGTATAATGCAAAGCAGAAAAGGCAAGGGCGTCTTTCAAGCTGCATGAAAATGCAGGAAAGGCGCTCTTGTCTTGTTTTTTGTAGCGATAACCGATTTTTTTAAGAAGGGGCGTTTTATGATGAGCACAACCGTATCGGAATATTTCGGCAGCCAGGTGTTTGACGACCGGGTAATGAAGGCCACCCTCTCCGCCAAGGTATACCAATCCTTGAAAAAAACCATTGATGAGGGCCAGCGGCTGGATATCGGTGTGGCGAATGCCGTGGCCAATGCCATGCGGGACTGGGCGGTTTCTAAAGGGGCAACCCATTATACCCACTGGTTCCAGCCCCTAACCGGTATCACCGCCGAAAAGCATGATAGCTTTATTACCCCCTCCCCGGACGGCGGCGTAATTATGGAGTTCTCCGGCAAGGAGCTGATTCAGGGCGAGCCGGATGCCTCCTCCTTCCCCTCCGGCGGGCTGCGGGCTACCTTTGAGGCCCGGGGCTATACCGCCTGGGACCCTACCTCCTACGCCTTTATTAAGGGTAAGACGTTGTGCATCCCTACCGCCTTCTGCTCCTATGGCGGCGAGGCGCTGGACAAAAAAACCCCTCTGCTCCGTTCCATGGATGCGCTGAACAAGCAGGCTTTAAGGATTTTGCGGTTGTTTGGCAATGCCGGGGTAAAACGGGTGCGCACCTGCGTCGGCCCGGAACAAGAATACTTTTTGATTACCCAGGAAATGTATAACCGCCGCCCCGACCTGCGCTTTACCGGCCGCACTCTGTTTGGCGCAAAGCCCCCCAAGGGCCAGGAGATGGACGACCACTACTTTGGCGTAATTAAGCCCCGGGTAGCCGCTTACATGGAGGAGCTGAACCAGGAGCTGTGGAAACTGGGCATTTTGGCCAAAACAGAGCACAATGAGGTAGCTCCCGCCCAGCACGAGCTGGCCCCCATTTACACCACCACCAACATTGCCACCGATCATAACCAGCTGATGATGGAGATGATGCAGAAGGTAGCCGCCAAGCACGGTCTTGTCTGCCTGCTGCACGAGAAGCCATTTGACGGCGTGAACGGCTCCGGCAAGCACAACAACTGGTCTATTGCTACCGATACCGGCGTCAACCTCCTTTCTCCCGGCGAAACCCCTTACGAGAACGCTCAGTTTTTGCTGTTCCTCTGCGCCGTAATCAAGGCGGTGGACGATTATCAGGATCTGCTGCGCATTGCTGTAGCCACTGCCGGCAATGACCATAGACTGGGAGCGAATGAGGCCCCTCCCGCAGTTGTATCTATTTTCTTAGGAGATGAGCTAAACGACGTCCTGGAAGCGATAGAGTCCGACAAGCCCTATAACGGGGCAGAGCATACCATAATGCAGTTAGGGGCGGACGTCCTGCCCAACTTCAGCCGGGATACCACCGACCGGAACCGTACCTCTCCCTTTGCTTTTACAGGCAACAAATTTGAATTCCGGATGCTTGGCTCCTCCAACAGCATTGCCTGCGCCAACATTATGCTGAATGCGGCAGTAGCGGAAGTTCTAAAAAAGTATGCCGATAAGCTGGAGAATGCTGCGGACTTTGACACCGCGCTGCATCAGCTGATTCAAAGCACGATTCGGGAGCATAAGCATATTATCTTCAACGGCAACGGCTATGATGAAAGCTGGATTCAGGAGGCCACCCAAAAGAGGGGACTGCTGAACTACCCCACCACCCCCGACTGTATGCCTCATCTGTTAGATCAAAAGAACATTGACATGCTAACCTCTCAAGGGGTTTATTCTGAGGCGGAGCTGAAATCCCGGTGTGATATTATGCTGGAAAATTACTGTAAAACCGTGATAATTGAGGCAAACACCATGGTTTCCATGGCGAGAAAACAGATTGTGCCCGCCATTGAGGAATATGCGACTGAAATCGCAAAAACCGCCGCTGCCAAAAAGGCGCTGGAGGAGGGCCTTGCCTGCCGGTATGAAAAGGAGCTGGTGAAAAAGCTTTCCAGCCTGACCGATCAGATCGCCCAGTGTACCGATGCTTTGGCGGATTCTGTCACAGAAATTTCTGCGATAGGGGAGGTGCTCTCTCAGGCCAATGCCATCAGAGATACATTGATTGAGAAAATGAGCGAACTTCGGGCAGTGTGCGACCAGGCGGAAACCATTACCGCCAAGAAGTACTGGCCATACCCCACATATGGAGATTTGTTGTTCAGCGTAAAATAATTTGGCCCTTAGGACGTCACGATGCCTTGCACTTGAGGCAAGGCTTTGTGCCCGAAAAATGTGTGAGGCATGGCGACGTCCAATAATAGAAATAAAACGAAATTGATTGCCTTACAATGAAAGACTTAGAGCAAAAACGAAAGGACGAAACGCTATGTGTTCGATTATGGGATATTGCACCGGGCGCGCCAGCCTGAAAAAATTCCAGGAAGGCTTTGAGAAAACCGTCTCCCGAGGGCCGGATGACAGCCGCATTGTTGACACCGGCAAGGGGCTTTTGGGCTTTCATCGGCTGGCAATCATGGGGCTTACCCCGGCGGGGATGCAGCCCTTTTCGCAGGGAGGCAGCTATTTGGTGTGCAACGGAGAAATTTACGGTTTTGCCCCCCTGAAAACAGAGCTGGAGGCCAAAGGCTATCTGTTCCAAAGCGATTCTGACTGCGAAATTTTGTTGCCTTTATACAAAGAATATGGTGATGAGATGTTCAAAATGCTGGACGCCGAGTTTGCCCTGATCCTGTTTGATGGAGATAGCCAGCAGTACATTGCCGCCCGGGACCCCATCGGCATCCGTCCGCTGTACTACGGGTATGACGCCGAGGGGGCCATTCTTTTTGCCAGCGAGGCAAAGAATTTGGTAACGCTGTGTGAGAAAATTTTCCCATTTCCACCCGGACATTATTATAAAGAGGGTTCGTTTATTCGCTACAGTGACGTCGCGCATCCCAATGCCTTCTGCCGCGATGATTTGGAGACAGTGTGCCGGAATATCCACGATAAGCTGGTAGCCGGAGTGGAAAAACGGCTGGTGGCCGACGCCAAGGTGGGATTTCTGCTTTCCGGCGGGCTGGATTCCTCCTTGGTGTGCGCTATTGCGGCTAAGGGAAACAGGGAGCCGATCCGCACCTTTGCCATTGGCATGGAAACTGATGCCATTGACCTGAAATACGCTAAGCAGGTGGCCGATTATATCGGCAGCTACCACTCCGAGGTGATTATTACCCGAGAGGATGTGTTGGACGCATTAGAGACTGTAGTCTATTTGCTTGGAACTTATGACATCACTACCGTCCGGGCAAGCATGGGGATGTACCTGGTTTGCAAAGCCATTCATGAGCAGACAGATATTCGGGTACTGTTGACCGGAGAAATTTCCGATGAGCTTTTCGGCTATAAATATACCGACTTTGCCCCCTCTCCGGCGGAATTTCAGCAGGAGGCGGAAAAGCGGATTCAGGAGCTGCACTGCTATGACGTGCTGCGGGCGGACCGGTGTATTTCGGTAAACTCGCTGGAGGCCCGAGTGCCCTTTGGAGACCTGGATTTTGTAAAATATGTGATGTCAATTGCCCCGGAAATGAAGGTAAATCGGTACGGAAAAGGCAAATATCTGTTGCGAAAAGCCTTTGAAAAGGATCAGCTTCTGCCGGAAGAAATTCTCTGGCGGGAAAAAGCGGCTTTCTCCGATGCAGTAGGACATTCGCTTGTGGACGATTTGAAGGAATATGCGGAACAGCAGTACACCGACAGCGAATTCGATGAAAAACGAAAACAATACGGCTATGCACAGCCGTTCACTAAAGAGTCGCTTTTG